>NZ_JCAXEP010000010.1:0-186892 GCF_059758455.1 Cellulosimicrobium sp. GQ32
GGCCGCCGCGATCGACTCCTCGTAGGCCGCGCACGCCGCGACCAGGTCGCCCGCGTTGCCGTCCGGGCCCTGGACCGCGCCCGGGGCGAAGTCCACCCGCGAGGCGATCTCGGTCTCGATCACGTTCCGGTACCGCTCGGGATGCTCCGCGGGCAGGCCCACGTACTCGTCGAGCATGAACGCCTTCACCCGCGCGAACGACAACCCGTCCTCACGGTGGCGCCGCACCAGCTCGTCGTACACCTTCAACGGCGACGACCCCGTCGCCAGCCCCAGCACCGCCTCCGGCCGCGACCGCACCACCTCCTCGATCGCGTCCGCAGCCAGCACCGCCAACCGCTCCGCAGGAGCGATCACGACCTCCATCAGACCCTCGCCTCCTCGGGCACCGCTCGGTGCTCCACCGCGACCACGTCGCCCGTCTCGACCGAGCGGTACGCCGCGTCGACCACGGCGAGCGACGCGCGCGCCTCCTCGATGCCGTAGTCCGGCCGCTCCCCGGCGAGCACCGCCCCGACGACGTGCCGCAGGTACGCCGCGGCGGCGACCTGCCCGGCGTCGGCGGCGATGGTCGTGCGCCCGTCCGCGCCGAACCGCGCGACGGCCGGTGCGTCGTCGTCCGCGACGGCGTGGCCGTGCGACCCGAGCAGCCGCACCGACGACGTGGTGGGCGTCCCGCCGGGCGCGAACGGGACGCGCCCGAGGGTGATCGTCGCGGTCACGCCGCGCTCCAGCTCGAGCGTGACGACCGCCGTGTCCTCGACCCCGGCCTCGCGGTGCGGCTCCAGGAAGAGCGACCCCGCGAACGCGTGCACCTCGACGGTGCGGAGCCCGGTGAGGTGGTGCGCCGCGTCGGCGCAGTAGCCGAGGAAGTTCAGCAGCTCGCCGCCGCCCGAGAGCGCGCGGTCCACGACGAGCGCGGGCCGCTCCACCGATGTCGCGAAGTGCGCGCCGGACGCGAAGAACTCGAGGTCCAGGTGGCGCGGCAGGCCCACGTGCCCGGCGTCGACCCAGGCGCGCAGGCGGCGCAGCGCGGGCGCGTGCGTGCGGTTCACGACGGCGCACGTCCGGCCCGTGCGGGCGGCGACCGCGGCGAGGTGGTCGGCGTCGGCGAGGGTGGTCGCGACGGGCTTGTCGACGAGCACGTCGAGGCCCGCCTCCAGCAGCGCCGTGGCGAGTCGCGCGTGCCGGGTCGGCTCGGCGCACACGACGACGAGGTCGACCGTGCTGCCCAAGGCCCCCGCGAGCGCCGCCACGTCGGCGACCTCGGCGTACGGCACCCCGGTGCGCTCGGCGACGGCACGCGAGTCGTCGCGCACCCAGGCGGGCGCCGACGCCTCCTCGACGACACCGACGAGCTCGACGCGCTCGTCCGCCCCGAGGATCCGCAGGTAGTCGGCCGCGTGGCGCACGGCGGACGCGAACGCGACGCGCAGGGTCGTGCTCATGCGGCCGCCTCCGCCGGGGCGTACCCGGGGACGTCGGCGACCTGCTCACGCCGCCCGGAGACGAGCGAGCGCTGCGCGGCGAGCGCGGTCGCGAGCGCGGCCCGCACCTGCGGCGTCGTGACGACGGGCGTCGCGTCGCCGCGCACCACGTCGAGCCAGTGCGCGAGCTGGATCCCCAGCGCCCCCTCGACGGAGACCGGCGGGGCGGTCGTCGCGTCGGAGTGCAGGCCGTCCTCCTCGGTGGTCGAGTGCGCGAGCGTGCCCTCCGTGCCCACGAGCACGACGCGCCGCACGAGCTCCCCGCGGCGCCGCAGCGCGTAGCAGAGCTCGAGCGTCGCGAGCGCGCCCGACGCCGTGCGGAGCTGCACGTGGAACGAGTCGGGCGACTCCATGTCGGGCGAGAACGTGCGGAACCCGCGGGCGAAGACCTCGACGGGCTCGTCGTCCAGCAGCCACGTCGCGACGTCCATGACGTGGGTCCCGTTGTGCACGGGGTGGCCGCCCGAGAGCTCGGGGTCGAGCTGCCAGCCGCGCCACCCGCCCGGCCACGCGTGGCCCGTGTACCAGGAGACGTGCGCGAGCCGGGGGGTGCCGATCTCGCCGCGGTGGGCGGCCGCGGCGAGCGCCGCCACGGCGGGCTGGAACCGCACGGTCTGCCCGACGACGAGCGTCGTGCCCCGGCCCTCCGTCGCCGCGACCATCGCGTCGAGCCGGTCGAGCGAGAGCGCGGCCGGCTTCTCGACCTGCACGTGCTTTCCTGCCTCGCCGGCCGCGATCGTGTCGCGCGCGTGGGCGGGCGTCGCGGTGACGACGTCGACTGCGTGGACCGCGTGGTCCGCGAGCGCCTCGTCGAGCGACGTGGTCGCGCGGGCGCCGGGCGCGAGCGCGGCGAGCGCCCGGGCCCGGGCGAGGTCGTGCCCGACGACCCACCGCACGTCCGCGCCGGGCAGGGCTGCCAGCGCGACGAGGTGCTCGCGCGCGAACGCGCCGATGCCGACGACGGCGATCCCGACGGGCGCCCCGGCGGGGCCTGTGGCGCTGGGCGGGTCGGAGGGAAGGGCGGGGTTCACGCGGTGGTCACCCCGAGGGCGCGGTCGATCGGCTCGTAGTGCGAGACGACGGCGGCGCGGAACGCCTCGACGTCGCCGGCCTCCGCGGCGTCGAGCATCTCGCCGTGCGCGCGGGCGGTCTGGTCGAGGTCGGCCGCGACGGAGATGCCGAGCTTGGGGACGACGGCGGTGTGCACGTCCCAGAACGCGGCGACGAGCTGGCCGACGAGGGAGTTGTCGAGGCGAGCGAGCAGTCCGGTGTGGAATGCGCGGTCCTGCTTGGGGAAGCTCAGCCCCTCGGCCGCCGCGGCCACCATCTCGTCCACGAGGCCGTGCAGCTCGGGGTTCGAGGTCCCGGCCAGGCTCGCGACGATGACGTCCGCCATGGCGAGGTCGAGCGCCTGACGGATCTCGACGACGTCGCGCAGCGCGCGCAGGTCGTCGCCGGGGGAGAGCACGCCGCGGAACACGAGCGCCTCGACGAGCGCGTCCAGCGACATGTTGCCCACGAACGTGCCGTGCCCGTGGCGCACCTCGACGATGTCGAGGGTCGACAGGGTGCGGATCGCCTCGCGCACGCTCGACCGGGAGACGCCGAGGTGCTCGCACAGCTCGGCCTCGGTGGGCAGCGGGTCGCCCGGGCGCAGGCCCTCGCCGAGGATGAAGTCCTTGATCCGGTCGGCGGTGGTGGTGCGCCGGGGAGCGGTCGCGCCGGGTCCGCCGTCGCGAGGCGCGTCGAGCGTGCTGAAGGTCCTGCGCCGTGGTGTCGCCATCTTGACCCCTTCGATTTCTGGTCCTAGTGTCATGCTACACAACGTCAGACATCAGACATCTTCTCTCCAGAACGATGTCGGTCTCATGTCAGGAGAACCAATGAAGCTTCACGTCAGCTCACCTCCCCGCAGGGGAGTCGCTGCGGTCGCCGCGGGCGTCGTGCTCGCGCTCGGCCTCGCGGCGTGCTCCGGCGGGGGTGCTGCGCAGGACGACCCGACCGAGGGCAGCGCCGCCCAGGGCGAGATCGACCCGGACGCCGTGATCGAGGCGGGCATCTCGTACTCCCTCTCCGGTGGCTTCGACCCGATGATCACCACCGGTGCCGTGACAGTAGCGGCCAACTGGCACGTGTTCGAGGGACTCACCGAGCTCGACCCCGCGACGCGCGAGGTCTACCCCGCGCTCGGCACCGAGCTCCCCGCCCAGGTCGACGACACGCACTACGAGGTGGACCTCCGCGAGGGCGCGGTCTTCCACGACGGCACCCCCGTCACCGTGGACGACGTCGTCTACAGCTTCGACCGCGTGCTCGACCCGGCGAACGAGTCGCTCTACGCCGGCTTCATCGACTTCCTCGAGTCCGTCACCCCCGTCGACGACGACACGGTGTCGATCAACCTCAAGTACCCGTTCAGCCTCGTGCCCGAGCGCCTCTCCGTCGTCAAGGTCGTGCCGAAGGCCCTCGTCGAGTCCGACTACGAGGCGTTCAACGCGCTGCCCGTCGGCACCGGGCCGTTCAAGATGACCCAGGCCACGCCGGACGACAAGATCACGTTCGAGCGCTTCGACGACTACACGGGCACGCGCCCCGCGCTGGCCGCGGGCCTCGTGTGGAACCTGCTCTCCGACCCGGCCGCGCGCGTCACCGCGATGAGCTCCGGCACGGTGAGCGCGATCGAGGACGTCCCCTACATCGACGTCCCGACCCTCGAGGGCACCGTGGACGTCGAGTCCGTCCAGTCGTTCGGCACGCTGTTCATGATGTTCAACACGGACCTGCCCCCGTTCGACGACGTCCGCGTGCGCCAGGCGTTCTTCTACGCGCTCGACATGGACAAGATCATCGACAACGGCCTGCTCGGCAACGGCGCGGCGGCCACGAGCTTCCTCCCGCAGAGCCACCCGAACTACCACGAGGCGTCCACGGTCTACTCCTACGACCCGGAGAAGGCCAAGGACCTGCTCGCCGAGGCCGGCGTGAGCGACCTGTCGATCACGCTCATGACGACCGACACCGGCTGGGTCGCGGACATCGCGCCGCTCATCAAGGAGAACCTCGACGCGATCGGCGTCGACACGACGCTCGACATCGGCCAGTCCGGCGGCCAGTACACCAAGGTCGACAACGGCGACCTGCAGGTCATGGTGGCGCCCGGCGACCCGTCGGTCTTCGGCAACGACCCCGACCTGCTCATGCGCTGGTGGTACGGCGACAACGTGTGGTCGCAGTCGCGCTACCGCTGGAACGACGACCCCAAGTTCGCCGAGCTCCAGACGATCCTCGACGCCGCCGTGCGCACGTCCGGCGACGAGCAGCAGGAGCTGTGGGACCAGGCGTTCGACCTGATCTCCGACGAGGTGCCGCTCTACCCGCTGCTGCACCGCCAGCTCCCGACCGCGTGGGACGGCTCGACGCTCTCCGGGTTCTCGCCCCTGCCGATCACCGGCCTGTCGTTCCTCGACGCCGGCCTCGTCAAGTAGCCGCGGGCTCGTAGCCCTCGGCGCCGACCGGCTCCGGGCCGTCTCGCCGGTCCCCTCGCCCGCCCCCTCGGGCGAGGGGCCCGGCACCCGCCCGGCACCCAGAACGGACTGACCCATGCACCGCATCCCCGACGCACCGGGAGGCCGACCGTGAGCGCACTGCTGCGGCTCGTCGGACGCCGCCTCCTGCAGCTGCCGATCATGATCCTCGGCATCACGTTCCTCGTGTTCCTCGTGATGTCGTTCTCGCAGGTCGACCCGGCGATCCAGGCCCTCGGCGAGGGCGCGTCCGTCGAGGCGCGCGAGGCGTACCGCGAGGCCAACGGCCTGAACGACCCGCTCCTCGTCCGTTACGTCGCGTTCCTCGGCGGCCTGCTGCACGGCGACCTCGGCACGTTCAGCGCGCGCCAGGTGCCCGTCGCCGACGAGGTCGCACGCGCCCTGCCCATCACGCTCCAGCTCACGCTCATGGGCCTCGTCATCGCCGTCGTGCTCGCGCTCGTCATGGGCATCCTCGCGGCGCTCTACCGCGACCGCTGGCCGGACAAGGCGATCCGCGTGGTGTCCGTCGCGTCGCTCGCGACGCCCTCGTTCTGGCTCGCCGTGCTGCTCATCCAGGTCGTCACCCTCGGGGCCGGCTGGCTCCCCGCGAGCGGGCCGCTGCCGGACCCGTCCGAGGACCTCGGCGGCTACCTCGCCCGCATGGCGCTGCCCGCGATCGCGCTCGCGATCCCCGTCGTCGGCCAGCTCACGCGCGTCGTGCGCACCTCCGTCGTCGAGGAGCTCGACAAGGACTACGTCCGCACCGCGATCGGCGCCGGCATCCCCCGCCACGTCGTCGTCGGGCGCAACGTGCTGCGCAACGCGCTCATCACGCCCATCACGGTGCTCGGCCTGCGCGTCGGCTACCTCATCGGCGGCGCCGTCGTCATCGAGATCATCTTCGCGCTGCCCGGCATGGGCACGCTCATCCTCAACGGCGTCACCAACAACGAGCCCAACCTCGTGCAGGGCGTGACCCTCACCGTGGCGCTCGCCTTCGTGCTCATCAACATCGTGGTCGACATGCTCTACGTGCTCGTCAACCCGCGGATCAGGACGGTGTGACGTGCGCCGACAGCTCACCGAACGACTCTCGACCCCCGGGCTGCGCCTGCGCGCGCTGCCCCTCGGGTCCAAGATCTCCCTCGCGTTCGTGCTCCTCGTGGCGCTCGCGGCGGTGTTCGCGCCGCTCGTCGCGAGCCACGACCCGCTCGCCACCGGCACGCCGGTCCAGCCGCCGAGCGCGGAGAGCTGGTTCGGCACCGACCGCCAGGGGCGCGACATCTTCTCCCGCGTCGTCTACGGCGCGCGGTACTCGCTCGTGATCGGCCTCGGGGCGACGGCGATCGCGCTCGCTGCGGCGGCCGTGCTCGGCTCGGTCGCGGCGACCGCGCGCAAGAGCGTCTCCGAGACGCTCATGCGCGTCCTCGACATCATCATGTCCTTCCCGGGCATCGCGCTGGCCGCCGTGTTCGTGTCCGTCTTCGGCCGCTCGCTGCCCGTGCTCGTGCTGACGATCGCGTTCCTCTACACGCCGCAGCTCACGCGCGTCGTGCGGGCCAACATCCTCGACCAGTACGGCGAGGACTACGTGGCCGCGACCCGCGTCATGGGCGCACGCACGGCCTGGATCCTCGCCAAGCACGTCGCCCGCAACTGCGCGGCGCCCGTGCTGGTGTTCACCACCGTGCTCGTGGCCGACGCGATCGTCTTCGAGGCGTCGTTGTCCTTCATCCAGGCGGGCGTGCCCGACCCGGAGCCCTCCTGGGGCAACATCATCGCCGCGGGTCGCGACCTCGTCATGGGCGGCTACTGGTGGGCGACGTTCTTCCCCGGCCTCGCGATCATGCTCACGGTCCTGTGCCTGAACATCCTCTCCGAGGGCATGACCGACGCGATGGTCGCGGCCCCTCGGGCGACCCGCGCGACGCCGGCGAAGGCCGTCGCGACGGACTCCGACGACGCGGCCGTCGCCGCCGAGCTCACGGCGATGGACGCCGACGAGCCGGTCGAGACGGCGGACGAGGCGCGCCTCGCCGAGTCCGAGCCGGTCGTGCCCGACGTCGAGCCGGACGTCCCGCACGTCGGGCGCGCCGTGCCCCTCGCCTCGCGCCTCGCCACGCTGCGTGCCGCCGAGTCGGCCCGCACGGACCGGCCCGTGTACGACGGCGACGCCGAGCCCCTGCTCGAGGTGCGCAACCTGTCCATCCGCTTCCCGCGCCACGGCGACGTCGCGGTCGTCGACGACGTCTCGTTCTCGGTCCGACCGGGCGAGACGATGGCCCTCGTCGGCGAGTCCGGCTGCGGCAAGTCGATCACGTCGCTCGCCGTCATGGGCCTGCTGGACCCCTCCGCGCAGATCAGCGGCGAGATCCGCTACGGCGGCAAGGACCTGCTCGCGATGGGCAACCGCGAGCGCGGGTCGCTCCGCGGCACCGAGATCGCGATGATCTACCAGGACGCCCTGAGCTCGCTCAACCCGTCGATGCTCATCCGGTCGCAGATGAAGCAGCTCACGCGCCGCGGCGGGACCCGTACGGCCGAGGAGCTCCTCGAGCTCGTGGGCCTCGACCCGCAGCGCACGCTCAAGAGCTACCCGCACGAGCTCTCCGGCGGGCAGCGCCAGCGCGTGCTCATCGCCATGGCGCTCACGCGCGACCCGAAGCTGGTCATCGCCGACGAGCCGACGACGGCGCTCGACGTCACCGTCCAGGCCCAGGTGGTCGCGCTGCTCGACGAGCTGCGCGTCAAGCTCGGCTTCGCGATGGTGTTCGTCAGCCACGACCTCGCGCTCGTCGCGCAGATCGCGCACCGCATCACGGTCATGTACGCGGGCCAGGTCGTCGAGCAGGCGCCGACGAGCGAGCTGCTCACCGACCCCCGTCACGAGTACACGCAGGGCCTGCTCGGCGCGGTGCTCTCGATCGAGCAGCGCTCCACGCGCCTGCACCAGATCCCCGGCACGGTCCCGTCGCCGCGCGACTTCCCGACGGGCGACCGGTTCGCGCCGCGCTCGTCGCGCCCCGACCGCGGCCTCGACGTGCGGCCCGTGCTGCGCGCCGTGGACGCCGACGGGCAGCACCTCGTCGCGATGCCGCCGGACGAGCCGGTCGGCGCCGTCGCGGGCGGTGGCCCCGCCCCGATCACCACCGGAGGGACGCGATGAGCGCCACCGACCAGACCCCGCCCGCCGCGGAGCGCGTGTCCGCGACCGACCACGACACCCCCGTCGTCGAGCTGCGCGGCGTGCACGTCGTCTTCAAGGCCCGCACGGGCACGCTCTTCAAGGCCCATCGGGTGCACGCCGTGAACGACGTGAGCGTCGCGGTCCGCCGCGGCAGCACGCTCGGGATCGTCGGCGAGTCCGGCTCGGGCAAGTCGACCATGGCGAAGGTGCTCGTGGGGCTCCAGGCCCCGACGTCCGGCGAGATCCGCTTCCGCGGGCAACCGGTCGACACGTACACGACGCGCGTGCGGCGCGACGTCGGGCGGGTCGTGTCCGTCGTCTTCCAGGACCCCGCCACCGCGCTCAACGCGCGCATGCGCGTGCGGGACGCCCTGCGCGACCCGCTCGACGTGCACCGCGTCGGCGACGCCGTGTCGCGCGAGGCGCGCGTCCGCGAGCTCGTGCACCTCGTCGGGCTGCCCGAGTCGGCGCTCGACGCGCTGCCCGGCCAGCTCTCCGGCGGGCAGCGGCAGCGCGTCGCCATCGCGCGCGCCCTCGCGCTGTCGCCCGACGTGATCGTCGCCGACGAGCCCACGTCCGCGCTCGACGTGTCCGTGCGGGCCCAGATCCTCAACCTGCTCGCCGACCTCAAGGCCGAGCTCGACCTGGGCATGGTCTTCATCTCGCACGACATCCAGACGGTGCGCCACGTCTCCGACGAGATCGTCGTCATGCAGGGCGGCCGCATCGTCGAGTCGGGCCCCGCCGCGCGCGTGCTCGACGACCCGCAGGACGGCTACACCCGCACGTTGCTCGCCGCGGCGCCCGCGCTGCTGTGAGCCGGGGCCGATCGCGGCCCCGCCCCGACCGAACCACCGCTGAACCAGAACCGGAGCTCCTCGTGACCACCCCCTCCTTCCACGGGATCGTCCCTCCCGTCCTCACCCCCCTCACGACCGACGGGGAGGTCGACGTCGCGTCGCTCGAGCGCCTCGTGGACCACCTCGTCACCGAGGGCGTGCACGGCGTGTTCGTGCTGGGGTCGACCGGCGAGGTCGCGTACCTCACCGACGCGCAGCGCGACCTCGTGGTGCGCACGGTCGTGCGCGCGGCCGCCGGCCGGGTGCCCGTCATGGGCGGGGCGATCGACCTCACGACGCCGCGCGTCGTCGAGCAGGCGAAGGCTCTCGTGGCCGCCGGCGCGGACGCGGTCGTCGCGACCGCCCCCGTCTACGCGCTCAACGACCTCGACGAGATCGAGCGCCACCTGCGTGCCGTCGCCGCCGCCGTGGACGTCCCGCTCTTCGCCTACGACATCCCGGTCCGCGTGCGCACCAAGCTCCCGGCCGACCTGCTCGTGCGCCTCGGCACCGAGGGCGTGCTCGCGGGCGTCAAGGACTCGTCGGGCGACGACGTCGCGTTCCGCCGCCTCGTCGCCGCGAACGCGGCGGCCGGCTCGCCCCTCGCCCTGTTCACGGGGCACGAGGTCGTGGTCGACGGCATGCTCCTGCTCGGCGCCGACGGCGTGGTCCCGGGCCTCGCGAACGTCGACGCCGGCGGCTACGTGCGCTTGTGGGACCTCGCGCAGGCGGGCAAGTGGGACGATGCCCGGGTGGAGCAGGACCGTATCGCCGCACTCTTCGAGATCGTCTTCCAGGCGCGCGGCCGCTCGGGCGACGCCGCGGGCGTCGGCGCGTTCAAGGTCGCCGCGCAGCGCCAGGGCCTCATCGACACGGCCACCATGGCGTTCCCGGTCGAGGCGCTCGACGGCGAGGTCGCCGACCGCGTCGAGGAGATCACGCGCGCCGCGGGGCTCCTGCGTGGCTGACGCCTCCCCGGACGCCGCGGCGCCGACGGTCGTCGTCGGCGTCGACCTCGGCGGCACCAAGACGGCCGCGGCGACCGTCGCGGCCGACGGGACCCTCGGTCCCGTGCGAGCCGTGCCGACCCCGGCCGCGGGCGGCCCCGACGCGGTGCTCGACGCCGTGGCCGGGGTCGTGCGCGAGGTCGTCGCCGCGCTGCCGGGCGCGGCGCGCCTGCGCGGGCTCGGGGTCGGCACGGCCGGGGTGGTGGACGTCGGTCGCGGCGTGATCGTCTCCGCGACGGACACCCTGCCCGGCTGGCCCGGGACCGACGTCGCGAGCGGGCTGCGCCGTCGGCTCGCCGACCTCGCCGTGCTCGCGCCCGAGGGACCGCCCGGGGACGGGACCGCGCTGCCCGTGTTCGTCGAGAACGACGTCGACGCGCACGCCGCCGGAGAGGTCTGGCTCGGCGCGGCCACCGGGGCGCGCAGCGCGCTGCTCGTCGCCGTCGGGACGGGCGTGGGCGCCGCCGTCGTGCTCGACGGGCGTCCCCTGCACGGGGCGCACCACGTCGCCGGGGAGCTCGGCCACATGCCGGTCCCCGGGGCGGAGCTGCTGCGCTGCCCGTGCGGCCGGACGGGCCATCTCGAGGCGATCGGTGCGGGACCGGCGATCCACCGCCGCTACCTCGCGCTCGGCGGCGACGCGGCGAGCCCGGACACGCGCGACGTCGTCGCGCGCGCGGCGGCCGGCGACGAGCTCGCGACGTCGGTCGTGCGGGACGCGGCGGAGGCCGTGGGCCGTGCGGTCGCCGGGGTCGTGACCGTGCTCGACCCGGAGGTCGTCGTGGTCGGCGGCGGGCTGGCGGGCGCGGGCGACCTGTGGTGGTCGGCGCTCGAGGACGCGCTGCGCGCGGAGGTCGTCGACGTGCTCGCCGACCTGCCGCTGCGCCGGGCGACGCTCGGCAACGAGGCGGCGATCGTCGGGGCGGCGCGCGGGGCGTGGAGCCGCGTCGGCCGGCCCGGTGACGAACCCGGGACGAGACCCTGCGGGCTGGGCGAGGAGACCCACCGAGAGAGGACGACGGCATGACCGGACCGCAGGAGACGCGGCCGACCTGGACGCGCGAGCGCGTGCTCGACGCGATGCGCGGTCGGCTCACCGTGTCGTGCCAGGCCTACCCGGGCGAGCCGCTGCGCGACCCGCGCACGACCGCCCAGATGGCGCGCGCCGTCGTCGCCGGGGGAGCGGCCGCGGTGCGCGCGCAGGGTCTGGACGACGTCGCGGCGGTCGTCGCCGCGGTGGACGTCCCGGTCGTCGGGCTGTGGAAGGACGGCGACGGCGGGGTCTTCATCACGCCGACGCTGCGGCACGCGCGCGCCGTCGCCGACGCGGGCGCGCACGTCGTCGCGCTCGACGGCACGCGCCGGCCCCGACCCGACGGGCTCACCCTGGCCGCGACCGTGGCGCGCCTGCGCGAGACGACGGACGCGCTCGTCATGGCGGACTGCGGGTCGCTCGGCGACGCGCTCGCCGCTCAGGACGCAGGCGTGGACCTGCTCGGCACGACGCTCGCCGGGTATACCGGCGAGCGGCCGAAGACCTCCGGGCCGGACCTGGAGCTCGTCGACGAGGTGGTCGCGGCGTGCTCGCTGCCCGTCGTCGTCGAGGGGCGCGTGCACACGCCCGCGCAGGCGGCCGAGGCGATGGCGCGGGGTGCGTTCAGCGTGTGCGTCGGCACGGCCATCACCCACCCCACGACCCTCACGTCCTGGTTCGTGGACGCGTTCCCGACGCACGGCTGAGTCGTCCGCACGACCCCTTGACAGCGCAAAGTCGCGATGCCCTACGTTCGGCGCAGCGCGCCGGGACGCGGCGCGCACGACAGTCAGGGGGACGTGCCGTGCCGTCATCGAACGAGGACCTCGAGCCGGCGGGATACGCCGAGCTGCTGACCGACCTCAAGGCGCGCGTGCACGCGACGCAGTTCCGCGCCGCGCGCGCGGCGAACACCGAGGTCCTGCGGCTGTACTGGTCGATCGGCCACGACATCCTCGAGCGCCAGCGCACGGCGGGCTGGGGTGCGAAGGTAGTGACCCGACTCGCCGCTGACCTGCAGCGGGAGTTCCCGGAGCAGCGCGGCTGGTCGCCCTCGAACTTGAAGAACATGCGCAGGGTCGCCGAGGTCTGGCCGACGCTCGAGGAGTTCGGCCAACGTCCCGTTGGCCGATTGCCCTGGGGGCACGTGATCACCCTCCTCGAGCGGCTCACCACCCGTGACGAGCGTGACTGGTATGCCGCGGAGGCTGCCGAGAACGGCTGGACCCGACCCGTGCTCGAGTATCAGATCAAGTCCAGCGGCGCGATGCTCTCGGGGCTGCGCCGACGAACTTCACCGCGGCGCTCGACGCCCCAGACTCGGAGCTGGCACAGGCGATGGTCAAGGACCCCTACGTCTTCGAGCACCTCGGACTCGTCGCGAAGCGCGCCGAGCGCGACGTCGAGCAGGCGCTCATGGACCGACTCCAGGACACGATGCTCGAGCTCGGGCGCGGGATGGCGTTCGTCGGGCGGCAGGTGCGTCTGACCGTCCCCGACGACGAGAGCGACGCCGTCGACGAGTTCTTCGTCGACCTGCTGTTCTTCCACGTCGAGCAGCTGCGCTACGTCGTCGTCGAGCTGAAGGTCGGGAAGTTCGAACCGGCCCACCTCGGCCAGCTCGGTACGTACGTCGCGATCGTCGACGACCAGTACCGCCGGCACGAGATCCACGCCCCGACGGTCGGGATCCTGTTGTGCACGGGCCGGAGCGGCGCCGTCGTCCGCTACTCGCTGGCGAGCACGAGCGCGCCCGTCGCGGTGGCGGACCTCCAAGGGCTGCCCGACGAGGCGCGCGGCGCGCTGCCGAGCGTGGCGGAGCTCCAGGCGGTGGTCGCGGACGAGCTCGAGCAGCGCTCGTGAACGAGACCGGCGCGGGCGTGCGCCGACCAGGACGCGTCGTCAGGCGCGACCCGTGCGCTCGAGGACGCCCCGCACGAAGGCGGCCTGGCCCGCGTGCTGGAGGCTGTCCACCGCGACGCTCACGAGCCGGACGCCGAGCGTGACCGGCGGGTCCCACGCCTCGTCGACGACGCGGTCGAGGTCCTCGTCGGTCAGCGCGGCGAGCACGTCCTGGGACTCGACCTGGACGGCGTGCACGTAGCCGAGCAGGAGGTCGTCGCTCGCACGCACCCGACCGACGTCCGCGGCGGACTGCCCGTAGCCCGTGGCCCCGTCGTCGAACGGCAGGTCGAACCGGCGTGCCCAGCCGTCGCGCGTCCACACCTGCTCCCGCCCGACGGCGGCGGCGACCTGCGCGTCCTGGCCCCGGGCGAGGTGCCACGCGAGCCAGGCGATCGTGTTGGCGCGCGGGTCCAGGCGCGCGGTCAGCGCGTCCTCCCCGAGACCGTCGACGGCGCGCGTCGCCGTCGGTCCGATCCGGCCGAACAGGTCCTCCAGCATCGTGCGGGCGTCCACGTCTCTCCCTCTCGTCGTCGGCCACCGTCTCCAGCAGCCTCCGACGACCTGCGCGCGGTCGCGACCCGAACGGCACTCCCGTCCGAGGGGGCCGCCGGGCCGCCCGCGCCCCGAACCCGTTCCCCCGCGCCCGTGCGCGCGACCGCCGCTCAGGGACCGGTCAGGGCCACGACCAGGGCGTTCCCGGATCCGTCGGGGCGAGCCGACGTGGTTCGGTGCCGTCATGACCGCCACCCGGCTCGTCCGCCCCGCGCACGTCGCCCGTCGCGCCCGCGGCGCGCGCACCGCCGTCGCGACGCTGACGCTCACGTCCCTCGCGATCGCGGCGTTCGCCGTCCTGCCCTACCTCACGGCGTCCCTCCCCGCGCTGGCCCGCGACGACGTCGGGCTCGCCGCCGCGTACGCCGGGGCGCCCGGGTTCGTGCTCGGCGCGTTCTACGCCCACGTCGTCGCGGGCGGGGTCGCGCTCGTGGTCGCCTCGTTCCAGCTCTGGGCCGGGCTGCGTCGCCGGTACCCGGGCGTGCACCGCTGGACAGGACGCGTCTACGTCGCGGCCGTCGCGGTCGGCGGTGTGGCCGGGCTCGTCCTCGTGCCCGTGAACCAGGCCGGGCTCGTCGGGACGCTCGGCTTCGGCGCGCTCGCCGTCCTGTGGCTGTGGACGACGTGGCGCGGCTACCGCGCCGTCCGCGGCGGCGACGTCGCCGCGCACCAGGACTGGATGACGCGCAGCTTCGCGCTCACCTATGCCGGCGTGACGCTGCGGCTGTGGACGACGGCGCTCGTCGTCGCCCAGGCGCTCGCCCTCGGCGACGCGGTCGACCCCGAGGTCGCGTTCGACCGTGCGTACGCGCTCGCGCCGTTCCTCTCCTGGGTGCCCAACCTCGTCGTCGCCGAGCTGATCGTCAGGCGGCGCCGTCAGCGCACGAGGCCCGACTCGTAGGCCGCGACGACGAGCTGGACGCGGTCGCGGCAGCCGGTCTTGCGCAGCGACTCCGACACGTGTGACTTCACGGTCGTCTCGGAGATGAACAGCTCGGCCCCGATCTCGGCGTTGGACAGCCCGCGCGCGACCGCGAGCACGACCTCCCGCTCGCGCGCCGTGAGGTTGTCCACGCCGGGGAACGGGCGGCTCGCGGAGCGCGCGGCGAAGTCGCCCACGAGGCGGCGCGTCACGTTCGGGCCGAGCAGCATCGAGCCGTCGGCGACGAGCCGCACGCCCTCGACGAGCCGCGGCGCCGGCACGTCCTTGAGCAGGAACCCGCTCGCCCCGGCCCGCAACGCGTCGTAGACGTACTCGTCGAGGTCGAACGTCGTGAGCACGAGGACCCGCGTGCCGGGGTGGCGGGCCACGAGCTCGCGCGTCGCCGCGATGCCGTCGAGCCGGGGCATGCGGACGTCCACGACGGCGACGTCGGGCCCGACCGCCGCGACGACGTCGAGCAGCTCGCGCCCGTCGCCCGCCGACCCGACGACCTCCAGCCCGTCCGCGGCGTCGAGGATCGCCGCGAACCCGTGCCGGACGACGGGCTGGTCGTCCGCGACGACGACGCGCACCGGCACGCGGGGCGGACCGACCGTCGGCGACGCGGCCTGCGCCGGTGCCGCATCCCGGCTCACGCGCTCGCCACCGGCTCGGACGCCGCGGGGCTCGCGACCCCGACGAGGAGGATGCGGGCCTCGACCACGAACGTCGCGCCGTCGTCGCCCACCCCGGTGGAGAGCGTCCCGCCCAGGGCCTCGACCCGCTCGCGCATCCCGGCGAGGCCGCGCCCGGCAGCGCCCGCACCGCTCTGCCCCGCGCCGTCGACCGGGTTCGTCACGCGCAGCACCGCCGTGCGGTGCCGGTCCGGTCCGACGACCCGCGCCTCGACCACGACGGGACGGCCGGGCGCGTGGCGCCGCGCGTTGGTCAGCGCCTCCTGCGCCGCGCGGTAGAGCGCGTAGCCCGGCGCCGCCGGCACGGCGTCGAACCCTCCCGTGAGCGTCACGTCCTGACCCGCCGCCCGGGCCGCGTCGACCAGCCCGGCGACGTCCCCCGCCCCCGGCTGGGGCGTCAGGTCGGGCGCGGCGTCCTCGCTGCGCTGGAGCACCGCGAGCACCTGGCGCAGCTCGCCCAGCGCCTCGCGCGCGTCCGTCGCGATGTCGGCGAGCACGGCACGCGCCGTGTCGTCGAGGTCCGGGTGCACGTACGGCGCCGACTCCGCGCGCACGGCGACGAGCGAGACGTGGTGCGCGACGACGTCGTGCAGGTCGTGCGCGACCCGCGCCCGCTCCGCGGTGACCGCCTGCGCCTCGGCGGCGCGCCGCGTCGCGACGGCCGCACGACGCGCATCGGCCCGCCACCGCGCCAAAGTCCCGAGGAGCGTCGCGACGGCGATCGTCGCGACGACCCAGAAGCAGTACAGCGCCCAGACGATCAGGTGGTCGCCCGGCGCGGAGGAGATCTCGCTCGTCGTGCCGGACGCCGTGATCTCGGTCCACCGCGGGTCGTTGCTCGACACCGCCCAGACGGGCCCGATCGGCAGCAGGGCGACGATCGGCAGCCACGCGTACAGTCCCGCGAGCACGATCGCGGCGAGGCCGGGGACGACGGCGCGGCGCCAGCCGTCGACGGCGGCCACCACCGCGACGCACAGCACCCCGAGCCACCAGCCCCACAGGAACGCGCCCGTGACCACGACGCTGACGGACGGAAGCACCGTGAGGGCCGTGCCGAGGACGGGTGAGCGCCGGGCGAGGAGCACTCCGGCGACGACGCACAGGTCGAGCAGCGGCAGCACGAGGCCGGCGCCGAGCAGGAGGTCGTCCGTGAGGACGGGAGACTCCCACAGCCCAGCACCGCCGGACCTGCCCCACGTCGGGGTCGCGAGGAGGAACAGCCCCACGACGAGCGCGAGGAAGCCCGGCAGGGCCCAGGGCTGGAGCCGGACCCACCGGTCCGACGGGGCGGGCGTGGCGGGCCGGACCGGAGCGTCCTGCGGGCGAGCGGCGACGGCGTTCATGCCGCCGATCCTCGCGCGCCCGACCCGCCACCGGCCACCGTCCTGAGGAGGAGCCGCCGTCGACCGTGCGCAGGCGCCGAACCCGGGGTCCCTCCCCACGATCGGCCCGCCGTGAGGAGCGATCCCGGGTTCGGCACGGTGGGGTGACACGCGATCCGGGTCGGCGCGCGGCCCGTCGGCGACCCGGGCCGTTAGCGTTGTCCCGTCCCCGCGCGCCGTGCCGCGCGCTGCCGCGGCCGCCGGAGGTGCCGATGGAGTTCCCGTTCAGCCTCACCGAGGAGCAGATCCTCTCGCTCATCGTCGTCGGCACGCTCGCGGTCGTCGCGATCGTCGGCGTGAACGTCCTCGCGCCCAAGGCGGGGGTGGCGGCACCGCTGGTGCTCGTCGCGGTGGGCGTCGCGGTGAGCTTCGTCCCCGCGGTGCCGGAGATCGAGTTCGAGCCCGAGTGGATCCTCGCAGGCATCCTGCCGCCGCTCCTCTACTCGGCCGCGGTGGGCCTGCCGACGATGGACTTCCGGCGCGACTTCACCGCGATCAGCGGGCTCTCGGTCGTGCTCGTCCTGCTCAGCACGGTGCTGCTCGGGTACCTCTTCACGTGGCTGATCCCCGGCATCCCGCTCGCGGCGGGCTTCGCGCTCGGCGCGATCGTCAGCCCGACCGACGCCGTCGCGACGTCGATCGTCAAACGGCTCGGGGCGTCGCCGCGCGTCGTGACGCTGCTGGAAGGCGAGAGCCTGCTCAACGACGCCTCCGCGCTCGTGCTCCTGCGCTCGGCGATCGCCGCCATCGCGCTCACGGTGGCCACCGACGGAGCAGCCCCCGCGTTCTCGCTCTGGGCGGTCGCGGGCGACTTCGTCTTCGCCGTCGTCGTCGCGGTGCTCGTCGGGTCCCTCGTCGGGTTCCTCGGCCTCACCGTCCGGCGCCGGCTCGCCAACCCGGCGCTGAGCACCGCCGTCTCGTTCGTCGTCCCCTTCATCGCGTACCTCCCCACGGAGGAGCTCGGCGCGTCGGGCCTCGTCGCCGTCGTGACCGCCGGGCTCGTCACCGGCAACGGCGCCGCCAAGTACCTGCGGCCGCAGCACCGCCTCGCCGAGGAGTCGAACTGGCGCACGGTCGAGCTGCTCCTCGAGGGCACGGTCTTCCTCCTCATGGGCCTGGAGCTGTTCGCCCTCGTCACCGACGTGCAGGAGGCGCACGGGAGCCTGTGGCGGGCCGTCGGCATCGCGGCGCTCGCGGCGGTCGTCATCCTCGTCGTGCGGTCGGCGTACGTCGCGACGCTCCTGCGGTCCCTGGCACGTCGGGCGCGCCGCGGCGAGTCGATGCGCGGGGTGATCGAGGGCATGCAGGAGAAGCTCGACGCGCGCTTCGCGGCCGACGGGACGCCCGTCGCGCCCGTCGTAGGAGAGAAGCCGGCGCCCGGGACCCCGGAGCGCCGTGGTGCCGCGATGGTCGCCAAGGCGCCGCCGGAGCGAGTAGGCCGACTGCGGTCGTCGCTGCGCCGACGCGCGGCCGACATCGACTACCTCACGGCGGAGCCGCTGGGATGGCGCGAGGGCACGCTCCTCGTCTGGGCCGGCATGCGCGGCGTCGTGACGCTGGCCGCGGCGCAGACCCTGCCCACCGACACCCCGCAGCGGTCGTTCCTCGTGCTCGTCGCGTTCGGCGTGGCCGCGGGCACGCTCGTGGTCCAGGGCGGCACGCTGCCGTGGGTCGTGCGCCGGCTGGGGCTGGCCGGCGGGTCGTCCCGGGCCGACGAGGACCGCGGCGCGGTCCGCGTCGAGCTCGACGCCGCCGCCGTGGCCGTCATCGACGCGCCCGACCTGCGGCGGCCCGACGGGAGCACGTACGACGGCGACGTCGTCGCCCGCGTGCGCCGCGACGTCGTGCGCGAGCTCGAGAACCGCGACACCGACGCCGCGACGTCGGCCGACCTGTTCGCGCAGTACAAGGAGCTCCGGCTCCGGGCGATCGCCGCGCAGCGCGTCGCGCTGCTCGACGCGCGGACGTCCGGCGCGTACAGCTCGCAGGCGCTGCGGCACGCGCTCGACCTGCTGGACGCCGAGCAGATCGACCTCGAGCTCCGCCGGGGGCCCTACGTGCCCGGCGACGACGACTGAGCCGACCCCTTGCGGCTGCCCCAGGGGAACGCCCTAGCGTCGCGGGCATGGACGAGTACACGACGGGTCAGGTGGCGCGCGCGACGGGGCTGAGCGAGAAGGCCGTCCGGATGTACGTGGACCGCGGGCTCCTCGACGCGCGCCGCGCCTCCGCGGACGGCCCGCGGCTGCTCGACGGCGGTCAGGTGGAGCGTGCCCGCCTGGTCCGGCTCCTGCGGGGCGTCGGGCTGTCGCTCGCCGAGGTGGGCGACGTGCTCGCCGCCCCCGACCCGGTCCCCGCGTTCGACGCCGTGTGGAGCGACCGCCGCTCGGCGCTCGCGGCGTCGCTGACGGCGGCGGAGTACGTCCGGACCGCGCTCGTCGGCGCGCCACGGCTGGACGTCGTGGTGCACCGACGGCACGTGCCGGAGCGGCTCGTGCTCGGGACGGAGCGTCGCGCGACGCTCGCCGAGCTGCCGTCCGTGCTGCCCGAGGCGACCGGAGCGGTCTTCGCCGTGCTGCGCGCCGCCGACGTGCCCCTCGCCGGCCACCCCTACGTCGAGCTCCACGAGCGCGCGACCGAGGGGTTCGCCGCCCGCCTCACGCTCCGGGTGCCCGTCCCCGCGCCCGTGCGGCCGCCGTCGGGCTTCGCCCTCACGACGGACGACGCGCACGAGCAGGCGTACGTCGGGCTGACGGCCGCGGAGGCCCGCGACCAGGAACGTCTGGTCCTCGTGCACGACTACCTGGCGTCCGGGCGGGCGCTCGCGGGCGGTGTGCCCGCAGGGGACGACCGGGAGGTCTACCTGCCGACCTGGGAGGCAGGCGGTCCCGGCCCGGTGATGGAGGTCGCCGTGCCGGTCGCGCCCGCGCCCGGTCCCTGAGGTCAGGCCTGCTCAGCGCGGCGGGCGGCGGCCCGACGGCGCAGGACGCGCGCCGTCGTGACGAGCGCGAGCCCGGCGACGAGGAGCGTCCAGGCCGCGACGACGTGGAACGCGGTCGCGACGCCGGTGACGGCGAGGACGGGGGCGGTCTGGGCGAGGGTCGAGTTGTACATGGCTGCTGTCCTTCCGGGACGGGTGAGGGCATGCCGAGGACGTCCCGGTCGCGTGCGCGACGGGGCGGGTCGGCGAGGGGAGGGGTGAGGTCAGGCGGTGGCGGCGACGTGGTTCCACGTCGTCTGGCGCCGCGTGACGAACAGCGCAGCGGCGTGCAGGAACGCACGCTGCAGGGCGAGGTCGTAGAGGAGCTCCGGCAGCACGAGCACGGCCAGCAGCCGTGCGCGCCGCCCGGCACCCCAGACGGTGACGAGGCGCTCCGCGACGAAGACGAGCCCGACGGCCGCCCACAGCGGGGACAGGGTGAAGGTCCCCGTCACGAGGGTGACGGCCGTGAGGAGCAGGTAGGCCGCCATCATGAGCGTGCCGACGGCGAGCATCACCTGCTGGCCGACGTAGCGCCACGTGGTGCGCGTGAGCCCGTACTCGGCGAGGTTGTCGAGCATCCCCTTGTACCAGCGGACGCGCTGGCGGTGCAGGTCCCCGGCGGTCGGCATGAGCTCGGTCGTGCAGCTCATGGTGACGGGCGAGCGCAGCTCGTGACCGAGCGTGCGCAGCGCGAGCGTGAGCTCGGAGTCCTCGGTGATCGCGTGCCGGTCGTACACGTCGCCGCGCTCGCCGGGCAGGACCGAGCCGCGGGCGTCGGCCACCTCCTGGAGCGCGGTGCGGCGCACGAGCGCGGCGGTCCCGGTGAGCACGGCCGTGCGGCCGGTGAGGTCCACCTGCACGCCGTAGCGCGTGTACTCGTTGGCCTGGCAGAGCTGCAGGTAGCCCCGCGGTGGCCGCCCGCGGAACACGCCGCCGACGGCGGCGACCCCGGGCTCCGAGGCGAGCACGGCGAGCCCTTCCTCGACGAACGTGGGGGCGATCGTCGTGTCCGCGTCGAGGACCATGACGACGTCCTCGGTCGCGGTCGCGATCGCCTGGTTGAGCGCGCCCGCCTTGCGGGCCGTGTTGCCCACGGTCTCCATGACGTCCGCGCCGGTGGCCCGGGCGACCGCGACGGTCGCGTCCGTGCTGTTGTCCGAGACGACGAGCACCCGGTCGGGGCGGCGCGTCTGGGCCGTGAGCGAGGCGACCGTGGCGCGGAGCGCCTGCTCCTCGTCGTGGGCGGGGATGACGACGACGACGCGCACGGCGGGCCCGTCCGCGGGACGGGCCGCCGCCTCGGCGCGGTGGCGGGGGGTGTGCGGGGCAGTGGTGTTCACCGGAGGCTCCAGGTCGACGAGTGCTGTCGACAAGGAGCCTCCGGCGGTCACCTCAGCGTTTCCGCGAGGGCGGCGCGGCGGTCGGCGAGGTCTGGCTCAGCGTTCCGGAAATCTGATTGAGGGTTCAACCAGAGGATTTCCTGAGGTTCGCGCCGCCCTCGCGGCGCGGACGCGGTCAGACGTCGGCGGCCGCGAGCGCGCCGTCCACCCCCACGACCCCGAGCTCGAGGCGCGCGATCCCGTCCACCGGCACCGCCGACGACGCACCCAGGCCCGACGAGCTCCCCGCCTCCGTCGACGACCACGTCGCCACGACCGAGCGCGTCCCGTCGTCGTCCACGAGCACGAGCTCGTACGTCGCGCCGTCCTCCCACACCCCGGCCGGGTACGAGCACGACCAGTCGAGGCGCGTGCCCCACGACGCCGGGGTGAGCGTGAGCTCGGCGCGCACCTCCGCGCCGCCGACCGGCTCGAGCGCGACCTGGGTCGTGGCGGACGTCGCGGGGGGCGGGACGTCGTCCGACCGCGTCACCGCCACCCCGCCCGCCGCGCCCGCGACGACCAGGCCCACCGCCGCCACGGACAGCAGCGACCGCCGTCGGGTGCGGCGCCGCCGGGCGCTCGCAGCCACCACCGCGAGCGGTACGACGGCGCCCCCCGCCTCCCCGGACGGGTCGGCGGTCGAGTCCGGGCGCGCGTCGTCCACGAGCGCGTCCGCGTGCTCGACCGTGAGCATCCCGAGGATGCCCGGCATGCCTGCGAGCTCCGCGACGGCCTCGCGGCATGCCGCGCACGTCGCGAGGTGCTGCTCGAACTCGCGGCGGTCGCGCGGGCTCAGCGCCCCCAGGACGTACGCCGCGTCCCACTCGCGGTACGGGTCCGGGGGAGGGGTGGCGGTCATGACGAGACTCCCTTCTCCTGCAGCGCGAGCCTCAGCGCGCGGAGCGCGTAGTGCATGCGGGACTTGACGGTCCCGGGCGGGACGCCGTGCGCCGACGCCATCTCGGCCACGGAACGCCCGTGGTAGTACGCGTCGACGACGACGGCCCGGTGCTCGGGCGAGAGCGACACGAGCGCGTCCGCGACGAGCCACGCGTCGAGGACGGCCTGGGTCGCGTCGGCCTCGCCGTGGTCGGGCACGTCGGCGCTCGCGAGCTCGCGCCGGTGGTGCGCGCTGCGCAGCTCGTCGACGACGAGGTTCCGCGCCACCGTGAAGAGCCACGCGCGCACCGAGCCCTCCGGGCGCTCGAGCACCTCGGGGTGCCGCCACGCGCGCAGCAACGTCTCCTGCACCACGTCCTGCGCCTGCGCCGGGTCGTCGGTGAGGCGCGCGACGTAGCGCTCCAACGCGGGACCGTGCACGGCGTGGACCGCCCGCAGCAGGTCGTCGGCGTCGGATCGCACGCGCGGCACCTCCCCGTCCGTCACGACCCGGACGCCGGCACGAGGTCGAGGCCGAACTCGACGCTGCCCGCGTCGTCGACCGTGACGAACCCGAGGCTCGGCGCCTCGACGTCGAAGTCGGAGAACGTGATCGGCACGCTGCCGACCACCTGGACGCCGTCGGTGGTCGGGCCGACCTGCGCCTCGACCGTGACGGCCTGCGTCACGCCGTGGATCGTCAGGTCGCCGGCGAGCTCGACGTCGGCCGAGCCGGTCGGCAGGTCCACGGGACTCGTCAGCTCGAACGTCGCGGTCGGGTACGTCCCGACCTCGAGCGCGTCGCCCCGGAAGTACGCGTCGCGCGGCGGCTCGTCGGTCGCGACGCTCGCCATGTCGACCTCGATCGTCGCCTCCGTGAGCGCGCCGTCGGCGACGGTGAACGATCCCGTGACCTCGTCGGTCCGCCCGGTGACCGTGACGTCCTCGCCCTGGAGCACCTCGTGGACGCGGTACCCGGCGTAGGAACCGTCGGCCACGGTCCAGTCGCCCGCGAGGCTCGCCGGGTCCAGCGCCCCAGCGTCGCCCGACGACGCGTCGAGCGCCGGCTCCTCGGCCGCGGCGCGGTTGTTCCAGTCCGCGTACAGGCCGGGGCCGAACGCGACCACCGCACCGCCCAGCACCACGACGCCGACCCCGACCCCCACCAGCATCTTCGTCCTCCTGCGCACGTCTGCCCCTTCCGATCATCCTCTGCGACTCCGTCACCTGGGAGACGAGGCAGCGGCCCGATCGGTTCACCCGGGTCCGTCGACGGGCGGCCGGGGATCGTCCCGGCGGGCGGACGGGGCCGTCGGACGGGCGTGCGGCGTGCGGGCGGGCCGGTGAACCTCGCGGCGCGCCGCGCCGTCGTGAGAGTAGGGGCCGTGCTCGCGACCCCGACCGTCCTTCCGAGGAGTCGACATGCGACGCACCCTGACCACCGCCGTCCCGGCCGCCACCACCTGGGCCGTCACCGCCCTGCTCGCCGCCACCCTCGCCGGGTGCTCCGGCGGGGGAGGCGGCCTGTACGGGGGCGGTGGCTCCAGCCCGTCGCGAGAGACGTCCGACGGCTCGACCTCCGACGGTTCGGCGGGCGGCGGTTCGGCGGGGGTCGCGCTCGGCACGGCGGACTCCTCGCTCGGGACCGTCGTGGTCGACGGCCAGGGCATGACCGTCTACTACTACGACAAGGACACGAAGGGCGCGGGCTCGAGCGCGTGCGAGGGCGAGTGCGCCGCCGCGTGGCCCGCCGTCCACGCGGCGAGCGCGGACCCCGAGGTCGACGGCGTGACGGGCGAGGTCGGCACGATCACCGGGGTCGACGGCGAGCTCCAGGTGACCGTCGACGGCCGCCCGGTCTACACGTACGCGGCCGACACCGGCCCCGGCGACGTCACGGGCCAGGGCGTGAACGGCGTCTGGCACGTCGTCGCGCCGGACGGCACCGAGATCATGGACGCCGCCCCCGCGGCCGGGACGGACTACTGACCGGTGCGCCGGCCGACCTCGCGCGGGCTCGTCCCGCGCGGTCGGCCGCGTGCGTGCCCACCCCACGCGGGTGGGTCACGGGTGGTCGAGCGGCGGTGAGCTGAGGCAGAACGGGTGACCCTCGGGGTCGGCGTAGACGCGAAAGAGGTCGTCGGGGTGGCCCTCCTCCTCCGGCGTGCCCGTGAGCGGGCGCGCCCCGCACGCGAGGGCGTGCTCGTGCGCCGCGGCGAGGTCGGGCACGTCGAGATCGACGTGCACCCGCGCACCGCCGGGCCAGGGCGGGACGTCGGCGTCGGACCGTTGGAAGGCGAGGCGCGACGCTCCGCCCGGGATCTGGAGGGAGAGCCAGTCGTCGCCGGCCGGGTCCGTGCTCTCGTGGCCGGGCGTGTACTCCCAGCCGGTCAGGCGACGGTAGAACTCGGCGAGCGCGCGCGGGTCGCGCGCGTCCACAGTCGCGTTGCGGAGCCGCATCGGCCGCGGGTCCGCCACGGTCAGCCGACCTGCTCGCGCAGCCACGCGACGTCGGCGGGGACGTCCGCGTGCGTCTCGCAGACGACCGACGTCCCGGCCGCCCGGACGACGCCGAGCAGGGCCTCGGGGTCGATCGTGCCCGCCGTGAGGCCGGCGTGGCGGTCGGCGCCCGACCCGGCGGTGTCGCGGCTGTTGTTGAGGTGCACCAGGTCGACGCGGCCGGTGATCGCGCGCACGTCGTCGACCGCCGTCGTGAGGTCGATGCCGCCCGCCCACGCGTGGCACGTGTCGAGGCAGAACCCGACGTTCTCGGCGCCGTCAGCCTGCTGCACGGCTGCCCACAGGCCCTCGATCCGGTCGAGGCGGCGGGCCATCGAGAAGTCGCCCCCGGCGGTGTTCTCGATGTACACGGTGACGTCCGTCTGGAGCGCGTCGATCGCCTTGCGCCAGTTGTCGAACCCCTTCTCCGGGTCCTCCTTCGCGGTGACGTGCCCGCCGTGGACCACGACGCCCGTCGCCCCGACCGCCGCCGCGCCGTCGACGATCTGCTGGAGCAGCTTGCGGCTCGGGATGCGGATGCGGTTGTTGGGGCTCGCGACGTTGATGACGTACGGCGCGTGCACGACGAGCTCGAGGTCTGCCTCCGCGGCCGCCGCCTTCAGCGCCTCCGCCCCGCCGGGAAAGGTGAACTCCGGTCCCTTCCAGGACTGGGGGTCGCCGAGGAAGATCTGGGCGACGTCCGCGCCGATGCTCGCTGCCTGCGCGACGACGTCCGACTGGTCGAGGTGGGCTCCGATCCGCATGGGCACCAACCTACGCGGACCCGCCCACGGGCGCGGAGCGGGCCACGTCACGGGCAGACCTGCTTCGCTCCACAGAAAATCCATCAGTTTGATTTATACTCGTCCCACGGCGCGATCGCGTCGAGCGCCGTGCGTCGGCACGTCGCGCGCACCCGACGAGGAGGACGAGTGGCCGAGCCGATCACCCTGCACGCGAGCGCGACGGAGGCGGGGCGACCCCTGACCCACTTCTGGAGCACGGTCGTCGGCGCCGGGCGCGCGAACGAGGGGCTGCGCGCCGACTGGCAGCGCCACCTCGCGGAGGTGCGCGCGGAGTGCGGGTTCGAGTACGTGCGGTTCCACGGCCTCCTGCACGACGACATGTTCGTCTACACCGAGCGCGAGGACGGCACGCCCGTCCTCAACTTCCAGTACGTCGACGCGCTCTTCGACGCGCTGCTCGACGCCGGGGTGCGGCCGTTCGTCGAGCTCGGCTTCAGCCCCCGCGCGCTCGCCCGCGAGACCGAGACGGTGTTCTGGTGGGGCGCGCACGGCGCGCCGCCCGTCGACCTCGACCGGTGGTCGTTCCTCGTGCGCTCGCTCGTCGAGCACTGGGTCGCGCGCTACGGCCTCGCCGAGGTCCGCGGGTGGTACTTCGAGGTGTGGAACGAGGCCAACCTGCGCGGCTTCTTCCGCGGCACGCGCAGCGAGTACCTCGCGCTCTACGCGGCGTCGGCCCGCGCCGTGAAGGGGGTCGACGAGCGCCTGCGCGTCGGCGGCCCCGCGACGTCGAACTTCGTGCCCGACGCGCGCTTCGACGGCGAGACCGAGGACTTCCAGGTGCACGAGGCCACGCTCGGCGCCGACCTCGACTCCCTCGACTGGAAGCCGGTCTGGCTCGAGGCGTTCCTCGACTTCTGTGAACGTGAACACCTGCCGGTCGACTTCGTCTCGACCCACCCGTACCCCACGGACTGGGCGCTCGACGAGCACGGCCAGGGCGCGCGCCTGACCCGCGAGGTCGACGCGACCCCGAAGGACCTCGCCCTCCTGCGCCGCCTGGTCGACGCCAGCGCGTTCCCCGACGCCGAGATCCACCTCACCGAGTGGAACTCGTCGTCGTCCCCGCGCGACTTCACGCACGACTCGGTCCCCGCCGCCGTGTACGTCGTCCGGTCCGTGCTCCGCTCGGTCGGCACCGTCGACTCGCTCGCGTACTGGACGTTCACCGACGTCTTCGAGGAGGGTGGCGCGGGCGACGAGATGTTCCACGGCGGGTTCGGCCTGATCACGCTCCAGGGCGTGCCCAAGCCGACGTTCCACGCCTACCGCATGCTGCACGCGCTCGGCGACACCCTCCTCGCGACGGCCGACGACGGCGTCGTGACGCGCCACGACGCGACCGGCCGCGTCACGGCCCTCGTGCACCACTACCCGGCCGAGGTCACGCGCTCGGTCCCCGCCTCGTTCGACGACCGCACCGTCGCCGACGAGACGGAGGCGGCCGGCTCGCCCCGCGACGTCGCGCTCGTCGTCGAGGGCCTGGCGCCCGGCGCCGTCGTCGAGCTCGAGACGCTCGACCCCGAGCACGCGAACCCGGTCGCCGCGTGGCGCGCGATGGGCGCGCCCTCGTCCCCGACCCGGGAGCAGACCGCGCTCCTCGACGCCGCGGCCCGCGCGACGCGGCGCGAGTCCGTCGTCGTCCCGGCCGACGGCGTGCTGCGGGTCGAGCGCACGCTCGCGCCCTGGTCGCTCCTCCTCGCCCGACAGGTCGCGTGAGGGGCCCGATCGTGCGCGCCGGTGGGAAGATGTGGCGGGGCGGGCGCCCGGCCCGGTCGTCGTCGACCGGGCGCGAGCAAGGAGGCAGGGCGTGACGATCGACCAGGCGGAGCCGCAGGCGGGCGCGCAGTCCGCGGTGCGCCGCGGCACGAACCTGCCGCGCATGGGCGACTTCAACGAGTCCGTCATCCTCGACGCGATCCGGCGCGCGCCGGAAGGACTGAGCCGCGTCGAGCTCGCCGGGGCGACGGGCCTGTCGGCCCAGACCGTGTCGAACATCTGCCGTCGGCTCCTCGACTCGGGGCTCGTCGCCGAGGCGGGCAAGAAGAGCGGCCGCGCGGGGAAGCCCCGCACCGTGCTCCAGATCGTCCCCGGTGGCCGGTACGCGCTGGGCGTCCACCTCGATCCGGCGGTCATCACGTACGTCGTGCTCGACCTCGCCGGGCGCGTCGTCCACAGCCTCCGGCGCCCCACGCCCGCGATGGTCGACCAGGAGTCGACCATCGCCGCGATGGCCGAGACGATCGACGCCGTCATCGACGCGTCCGGCGCCGACCGGGACCGCATCCTCGGGCTCGGCATCGCCGTGCCGGGACCGATCGACCTCGCGAGCGGGTCCGTCGTCGACCCGCCCCGCCTCGAAGGGTGGGGGCGCGTCCCGCTGCGCGACCGTCTCGCCGAGGCGACCGGGCTCCCCGTCCTCATGGACAAGGACGTCATCGCTGCCGCCGTCGCCGAGCGGTGGGCCGGCGCGGCGACGCACTCCGGCAACTTCCTGTTCTTCTACCTCGGCGCCGGGTCCGGTATGGGCGTGGTGGTCGACGACGTCGTGCTGCGCGGCGCGTCCGGCAACGCCGGGGAGGTCGGCGGCCTCGACGCGAACTGCACCACGCGCGCCCTCGTCAACGAGGCGGTCTCCGCGGGCGTGCTCGACGCCGTCCCGGGACGCGGCCCGAGCGTCGAGGGCGAGCAGCTCGCCCGGCTCGTGGACCTCGCCGCGGCGGGGGAGCGCGGCGCGCAGGTCATCATCGACCGGTGGGCGCGTCGCGTCGGCACCGGCGTCGCCGCCGCCGCCGCCCTCCTCGACTCCGAGCTCGTCGTGTTCGGCGGACCCAACTGGCCGCTGCTCTCACGCCGGTTCTTCGCGACGGTCGAGCCGATGATCTCCAGCTCGCCGTTCGTCGACAAGATGCACGACATCCGCGTCGTCAGCACGCACCTCGGCGAGGACGTCGGCGCCGTCGGCGCGGCCTGCCTCGTGCTCGACCAGACCCTCTCGCCCCAGCCCCAGGCCCTCCTCCTCGGCTGAGGGCGAGGTCCAGCCGACCGGGGTCAGCGGTCCTTCGCGAGGTCCGTCGGGCGCCGGACAGCGAGGTCCGCGGTCGCGGCGAGGGTGACCGCGGACCAGGTCCCGGCGAGGACCAGGCCCCACAGGACGGGCGTCGTCGGATCGAGGTACCGGGCGTGGAGCACGACGGCGGCCAGCGTCGTCGCCGTCGCGGCGACGCCCGCGACGAGGAGGGTCTCGAGCGCGACGAGGACGAGCAGAGAGCGTGCGGACGTGCCCGAGAGCCGGTACACGGCGAGCTCGCTCGCGCGCAGCCGGTACGTGACAGCGGTGGTGACGGCGCCCAGCAGCCCCAGGAGCACGGGCAGGAAGCGGCTCGGCCGGTCGAGGAACTCCTGCACCGGGTCGCTCGTCGCCCGCAGCGCCTCGGTGCCGACCACGGCGTTGCCGCTGACGTGCAGCGAGGCGATCTGGGTCGCGGCGACGTCGTCGAGGGCCACGAGGGGATCGAGCACGACGACGCAGCGCTCGACCTGGGCGTCGTCGGATCGGAGGGGCACCGTCAGGGAACGGCCCGTCCCGATCCCCTCGCGCAGGACCGGGGTCCGCGCGGAGTCGAGCGCCTCGTCGCCGACGAGCACGCGCTGGTCCGCGGGCCCGGTCCGGTCGAGCAGGCCCGCGCCGACGAGGGCGTCGACGTCGGCGAGCCCGGGGACGAGGGTGGTCGACGCACGCTGCACGGGGACGTCCGGCCCGACGGGTACGACGAGCACGCTGCCGC
The DNA here is from genome assembly GCF_059758455.1 of Cellulosimicrobium sp. GQ32. Classification (NCBI taxonomy): domain Bacteria; kingdom Bacillati; phylum Actinomycetota; class Actinomycetes; order Micrococcales; family Promicromonosporaceae; genus Cellulosimicrobium; species Cellulosimicrobium sp. GQ32. The sequence continues at coordinate 28,874 of NZ_JCAXEP010000010.1, forward strand.
CCGGGACGACCGCTCCCGCGGCCTCGACCCCCGGCGCTCCCGCGAGCGCCTCGCACGACGCGCGTGAGACGAGGGCGGGCTGGTCGGGGTTCGCCTGCATGTAGCTGACGACGCCGCGCCCGCGCTCGGCGAGGTCGTCCAGCTCGTCCTGGAGCGACGCGGTCTCGAGCGCGACGAAGGCGGCGGTGCCCGACCCGAGGACGACCGCCAGCGCGACCACGGGAAGCAGCCGTGCGGAGCGGCCGACGGTGTTGCGCAGGGCCTCGCGCGCGAGGTCGGCGACGCGCCAACCGTCACGCACGGACGACCGCCTCCCGCCGGAGCGGGACGGTCGCGTCCGCTGCGGCGACGAGCACCGGGTCGTGGGTCGCGACGACGATCGTCGCGTGCGAGACGAGCCCGGCGAGGATCCGGGCGACGAGCTCGGTGTTGGCGGCGTCGAGGTTCGCCGACGGCTCGTCGGCGAGGATGAGCTCCTTGCCCGACGCGAGGGCGCGCGCGAGCGCGACCCGTTGGAGCTCGCCGCCGGACAGGCGCCGGGCCTGCTCGCCGGCCCGGTCCGCGAGCCCGACCTGGTCGAGCGCGGCGCGCGCGGTCTCCCGGGCCTCTCGTCCGGGGCGGCCCGCCGCGAGCGGCGCGACGAGGACGTTGTCGAGCACCGAGCGGCGCCCCAGCGCGTTGGACCCCTGGGGGACCCAGGCGACGACGCCGGGCGAGGGCGGCCTGGCCGACCCGTCGGGTCCGTGGAGCTCGATGCGGCCCGTCTCGAGCCGTTGGTACCCCGCGACCGCGGCGAGCAGCGACGACTTGCCGCTCCCCGACGGTCCGACGAGCGCGGTGACGCGCGCGGGCTCGAACGTCGCGGTCAGCCCGGCGAACACCGGGACGGGCCCGAACGCGATGGCGGCGTCGATCACGTCCACGCGCACGCCGCTACCCGCACCCTGACGTACCGGTGGCCTGCGTCGCGTCGCGCAGCACGCGGGAGCCGACGAGGTCGGCGTCGACGAGCACCGTCGCGAGCTCGTTCCCGGGTTCCGCGACCTCGAGCCGGCGGGGTTGCGCCGCGGCCGTGGAGCCGTCGCTCAGCAGGACGCACGTCGTGCCGTCGTGGGACACGCGCACGGCCGTCGAGGGGACGGCACCGCGCTCCGCCGGGTCCTGGAGCGCGAGGATCGCGCCCCGGTAGCGCACCGTCGACGTCGACTCGTCCGCGATCCGCTCGAGCGTGCCCGCGGCCGCGGCCTCCTCGAGCGCCGCCACGACGCCGTCCAGCTCGGCGCCCTGGGGCGCCGCGCTCGACATCGCTACCTCGACCTCGCCCAGGCGCAGCACGACCGGCTCCCGAGCGAGCCGGCCGAGACCGCCGCCCTCGGCGATCGGGGCCACGGTCAGCGCCTCCACGGGCTGCGAGCCCTCCAGCACCGCGTCGCCCGCCTCGACCCGGTCCCCCAGGCCGACGAGCGGACCGGTGACCGCCGGCACGGCGTCGTCGACCCGCACGACGTACGAGAGGCGGAACTCCCCGTCCCGGGGAACCCCGAGGCGCTCCTGGAGCGCCCGGACCGCCTCGCGCGTCGCCGGGCCGAACCGGTCGTCGACGCCGACCGCGTCCAGGTACCCGAGCGACACGAGGTAGTCCCCGAGCGCGCGCACGTCCGTACCGCGGTCGCCCGAACGCAGGTCGCGCCACAACGGGCTGCCGCGGTACACGAGCACGTCGACGCCGTCGAGGGCGAACAGCGGCTGCCCGACCTCGACGGGACCCGCCTCGGCGAGGGCTGTGACGACGCCCCCCGCGGGAGCGCGCACCTCGGGCGCCACGGCGCGCACCGTCGCGACCTCGACCGCGGTCCGTCCGTCGTCGGAACGGGCGCCGACCTCGACGACCGTCGGCGCCGGCACCGCGACGCTCCGCTCCTCCGCGGCGTCGACGAGCGGGAACGCCACGGCGACCGCGACCACGGGCACGGCCCACAGCGCCACCAACGGCACCAGGCGCACCCAGCCACGGGACCGGTCGCTCCTCACAGGGCGTCGTACTCCGCGAGGCACGCCGCCTCGTCCAGCCCGGCGCCGGCCACGGCGCGCTGCGCCTCCGCGAGCGTCGACGGGACGCCCAGCCCGCGCTCCTGCAGGCAGTACCTCAGCGCGTCCAGCAGCGACGTCTCCTCCTGGTTCGAGGTCTGCCAGATGATGTCGACGAACTTGAGGTCGCGGTCGTAGCAGGTCTTCTCGACTCCGGAGTCGACCGCCTCGGCCGGGATCCCGCCCTGCCACACCACCCCGACGAGCTCGACGTCACGCAGCTCGTAACCCTCAGCGCGCAGACACGCCCGAAATCTCTCGAACCCCGCCGTGTACTCGTCCTGGGACACCTCGCCGTCCATCAGCGCCTCGCGCTGCTCCGGACCAGCCGAGGAGAGGTCCTCGTCGGCGTTGATCGCGTCGAAGTGCGGGATGTCGTCGGAGCCGGTGCCGCCGCAACCTGATACCAGGAGCGCTCCCAGGAGCGTTCCCAGGAGCGCGCCGGTGCGACGGGACGAGCGCGCCATCACACGTTGGTCGTGAACACGCCGGTACCGGCACCGCTGTGCTGGGCCTGGGTGAAGTTCGTGCCGGTCCGCTTGGCGATCGCGTTGGATCCGCTCTTGTAGGTCCAGGTCGTCCACGACGCGCCGCCCATGTGGGCGTAGTAGCCCCGGACGCCGACCGTGCCGCAGTTGCCGCTCGCTGCGGACTGCACGGTCGACGAGTTCGACGCCCCGAAGACCTCGCCACCTGTGCTGCACAGCCGTGACGCCAGTCCGGCGGACGCGGGGGCCGCCGTCGAGACCATCAGCCCCACCGAGACCGCCACCGCAAGGAGCGCCGAAGCCCCCTTCGTTCCCTTGCGCATCACTGTTTCCCCTCAACATTCGTCGTCGAACATCGGACAGTGGTGCTCAAGGTAGGGGCACCACCAGTATTGCGCAACCCTGGAAAACAAAACACCGGATCCGGAGGTGGCGCGCGGCTCCGCAGGTCAGAGCCGTCGTGGGCGTCGCCGCGTCAGGCGCGGTGGGCGCTGCCGTCGGTGGCGCGCAGGAGCGCCCAGCGGTCGTGCTCGAGCGGGGCGCCGACGGGGTAGCGGCGGGCGGCGACCTCGTCGAAGTCGACGCCGAGGCCGGGGGCCTCGGGGGCGATCAGGTGGCCGTCGGTCGGGACGGGGGCGCCGGGGAAGACCTCGAGCGTGGCGTCGCGGAAGGTCGCCGCCTCCTGGACGCCGAACGCGGGGGAGGAGATGTTGAGCGCCATGTTGGCCGCCATCCCGACGGGCGTGACGTCGCCCGGCCCGTGCGGCGCGGTGCGCACGCCGAACATCTCGCACACGGCGACGAGCTTGCGCGTGGGCGTGAGCCCGCCGAGCGTGGGGATGCGGATGCGCGCGAAGTCGATCGACCGGCCCGCGACCAGCGGGAGGTAGGCGCGGGGGTCGTGGTAGAGCTCGCCGACCGCGAGCGGGGTGGTGCCGGCGGCGCGCAGCTCGGGGAAGTGGGCGGCGTCCTCGGGCGCGAGCGCGTCCTCGAGGAAGAACAGGTGGGCGTCCTCGACGGCGCGCACGAACTGCCGCGCCTCGGCGGGGGTCATGCGCTCGTGGGCGTCGTGCAGCAGCTCGACGTCGGGACCGACGCGGTCGCGCACGTCGGCGAGGATGCCGGGCACGTGGCGCAGGTAGGCGAGCGTGTCCCAGCGGTCGGTGCGGGCCCGACGCCGCGCGGCCTCGGCCTCGTCGCGGGGTGCGGTGCCGTAGGTGTCGCGGCCGGGGACGGCGACCTGGACGCGCACGTGCCGGTAGCCGCGCTCGACGGCGGCGAGGACCTTCTCGGCGACCTCGGCGGCGTCGGCGCCGTCGACGTGCGTGTACGCGTCGGCGTACGCGCGGGCCTTCCCGCCGAGGAGCTGGTGGACGGGGAGCCCGGCGACCTTGCCCTTGAGGTCCCAGAGCGCGACGTCGACCGCTGCGAGGGCGTTGTGCTCGATGGAGCCGCCGCGCCAGTAGCCGCTGTTGAGCAGCAGGCGGTGGAGGTCCTCGATGTCGGAGGGGTCGCGACCCACGAGCATCGGGCCGAGGTACTCGTCGATCACCGTGCGCGTCGCGAGGGGGCGCTGCGGGTCGCTGCCGTCACCGAGCCCGTAGAGGCCGGGCTGGTTGGTCTCGATCCGCACCACGACGTACGGGCAGCCCTGCGGGCCTGTGAGGAACGTGCGCACCGCGGTGATCCGCAGGCCCTCGTCCCCGGCGCCCGAGCGCTCGGGGGCCCACGGCGCGGGGGCGAGGACCTCCCGGGCGCCCTCGTGGACGACCTCGGTCCCGACCTCGGGGAGGTCGGCTCCGGTGCCGTCCGTGCCGGGCTGCTGCGCTGCTCTCATCGGTGACCTCGTTCCGCGGGTTCGGGAGTGCGCGGGACGGTCCGCGCGACGGTGGACGGGGCCGGGACAACGGGGTGGCCGGTCGCCGTCGTTGACACTGTACATCGAATTGATTTATGTTTCCGGAACCGCGACGCTGCCCCGGCGTCGCCCGTGGACCGAGAGGCTTCCCGTGAACCGACACCGACGTCGTCCGTTCCCTGCCCGCATCACCGCGACCATCGCCACCTCCGCCCTGCTCGCCGGCGCGCTCGCCGCGTGCAGCGGGCCGGCCGGTGGCGGCGGCAACGGCGGCGGCTCCGGCGAGGGCGACCGCGACAGCCTGACCATGTGGACCTTCAAGCAGTCCCACGTCGAGCCCCTCCAGAACGCCGCGAAGACGTTCGAGGAGGAGACCGGGATCTCGGTCGACGTGCAGGCGTACACCCCCGACGACGCGTTCATCACCAAGGTCCAGGCGGCCGCGCAGACGGGCGACCTGCCCGACGTCATGGAGGTCCACACGCACGGCGACGACTTCACGTTCGGGGGCGCCGGGCTGCTCGAGGACCTGTCGGACGACGTCGACGACGACTGGAGCTCGCGCTTCCTGCCCGCCGTCGCGGAGGACGGGACCGTCACCCCGGCGTACTACGAGCAGTCGCTCGCCGAGGGCTCCAAGACCGCGGGGATCGAGGAGGGCCAGCGGTTCTCCGTGCCCTTCACGATCGGCACGTTCGGCATCGTCTACGCGAACAAGGAGCGCCTCGAGGCGGCGGGGGTCACCGAGGCCCCCAAGACCTGGGAGGAGTTCGTCGCCGCGCTCGACGCCGTCAAGAAGACGAACCCCGACGACGGCGGCGTGAGCATCGGCTTCCAGTCCTCCACGACGGGCCTCGAGTGGCTCATGCAGCCGATGGCCTACGGCCAGCTCGGCAAGGACGACTTCGGCGCCCTGTTCGGCCAGGACCCGGCCAAGAACTTCGCGTCGCCCCACGGCGTCAAGGTGCTGGAGACCTACAACCAGATCCAGCCGTACTGGATGCCGGGCACGCAGTCCCTGACGATCGACGACGCGGACATCGCGTTCGCGCAGGGCAAGTCGACGTTCGACATCGGCGGCACCTTCACCCTCGCCTTCCTCGCCCAGAACGGCATGGACGCCGAGAACATCGTGACCTTCCCGGTCCCGGCCCCCGAGGGCGGCGCGATCGACGACCTCCAGCTCGCCCCGTTCGGCCTCACCGGCCTGTCGGTCTCCGCGACCACGGGCAACAAGGACGGCGCGCTCCAGTGGATCAAGTACCTGTCCGAGCAGGACGTGGCGGCCACGTTCGCCCAGGACGCGCTCGACGTCCCGCCGGTCGACCTCGGTGACGACCCGTCCTCGACCGTCGGCCCGGTCCTCGGCGCGATGATCGGCGCGTTCGGCGAGGGCGAGAACGCCTACAACCCCGGTGACACGTCGTACCGCCCCGCGGCGTACGACGCGGCCCAGGTGGGCGACGCCGTCATGGAGCTGACGCCGCTCGCGACGCAGGACGTCGCGACCGTCTCGACGACCGTGGCCACGCTCATCGACACGTTCTGGTCGCAGTCGAAGTGACCACCCCCGCGACGATCGCCGCCGACGCTCCCGCCCACGGGAGCGTCGGCGGCGGCCGGCGCCGCGGCCGGCAGAAGATGCGCTACCGCGGCAAGGAGGTGGCGTGGGGCTACGTCTTCATCGCTCCCGCGCTCCTGCTGTTCCTCGTCATGGGCGTGTATACGCTCTTCTTCGGCGCCCAGCTCTCGTTCGTACGCTGGAACGGCCTCACGCCCACGTGGGAGTGGGTCGGTCTGAAGAACTACGCCGACCTGCTGTGGGCGAGCCCGATCTACGCCCCGGTCGTGCACCGCGCCGCGCTCAACACGCTCGTCGTGATGATCGCCGTGCCGATCCTCATCCTCGCGGTCGCGTTCCCGCTCGCGATCGTGCTCAACCAGGCACGCCGGTTCGCCGGCGTGCTGCGCTCCGTCTACTTCGTCCCGTACGTCACGGCGGGCATCGCGGTCTACATGGCCTGGCAGTACGTGCTGGAGCCCAACGGCGCGATCAACCTCCTGCTGCGCGCGCTCGGCCTCGGCAGCCTCGCGCAGCCGCAGGGCTGGCTCGGCAACCCGTCCACCGCGCTGCCGACGCTCATCGTCATCATGGTCTGGTCCGGGGTCCCGGTCGCGATGCTCCTCTACCTGACGGGCCTCCAGTCGATCGACTCGTCCGTCCTCGAGGCGGCCCAGCTCGACGGCGCCGGGTGGTGGCGCACCAACTTCTCCGTGGTGCTTCCGCTCCTCAAGGGCACGACCGCCGTCATCATGCTGCTCAACGTGCGCGACGCGCTCCAGGGCTTCCAGATCTTCCTCATCATGACGAACGGCGGCCCGGCCGGTCGTACGAACGTCCTCGGCCTCGAGACGTACGACCTCGCGTTCCAGCAGCAGCTCGCCCCGACCCTCGGCCTCGCGAGCGCGCTCGGCTGGCTCCTGTTCTTCGCCGCGCTCGCCGTCGCGATCGTCAACCAGCGCGTCACGAGGGAGAAGTGATGACCACCGTCGCCGACCGCACGCAGCTCCCGGACGTGCCCGCCCTCACCCCGCGTCGTCGCGGCACCCCCGCGAAGGTGGTCGTCGCGCGCGTCGTGGTGGGCGTGCTCCTCGTCGGGTACGCCGTCGTGAGCCTGTACCCGTTCCTGTGGATGGTCTCTGCCGCGTTCAAGACGCAGCAGGAGATCGTCATGGGCGGGGGCAACCTCATCCCCGCCGAGCCGACGCTGTCGACGCTCGTCGACACGTGGAGCCGGCTGCACTTCTTCGACTACTTCCTCAACAGCGTCAAGGTGACGGGCCTGACCACGCTCGGCGTCGTCGTCGTGTACTCGGCCGCGTCGTACGCGTTCGCGGTGCTGCGCTTCCCGGGGCGGCAGGCGTTCTTCCGCCTGTTCCTCGTGCTGCTGTTCGTGCCGGGCGTCGTGACGCTCCTGCCGATCGTGCTGCTCGAGAACCAGCTCGGGATCCTCGGCACGCACCTGGGGCTCATCCTGCCGTTCGTCAACGGCACCGCGCCGCTGTCGATCCTGCTGCTGACCAACGCGTTCCAGTCCGTGCCCGGGGAGCTGCGGGACGCCGCGCGGGTCGACGGCGCGGGCGAGCTCCGCATCTTCGCGCGCGTCTACGTGCCGCTCGCGCGGCCCGCGATCATCACGATCGCGCTGCTCACCGCGATCCCCACGTGGAACGAGTACCTGCTGTCGCGGGTGTCGCTCAACGACCCGTCGACGTTCACGCTCCCCATCGCGCTCCAGCAGCTCCAGTCGTCGAACGTCGTCCAGTACAACCAGCTCATGGCGGGCGCGCTGATCGTCGTGATCCCGGTGATCATCCTCTTCCTCGCGACGCAGCGGTACTTCGTCAACGGCCTGGTGGGTGCCGTGAAGGGGTGACCCCGGGGGCCTCTCGGCCCCGACCGCGCAGCACGCACCACCGCACAGATCGGAACCTCGCCATGAACTCCACCACGTCCACCGACGCGCCCGCCCTCCTGCCCGGCGCCACCGTCCTCGTGACGGGGGCCGCCGGAGTCATCGGGCGCGTCGCCGTCCCGCGTCTCGCCGCCGCGGGCTACCGCGTCGTCGCGACCGACCGGGCGGCGTTCGACGCGCCGGCGGCCGTCGCGAGCCTCGTCGGCGACACGCGCGACGCGACCTTCGTCGACGCCGCGCTCCGTGCGGGGCAGGGTCCGGACGCGCCCGCCGTCGACGGCGTCGTGCACCTCGCGGCGATCGCGTCGCCGGGCCAGGTGCCCGACGACGAGACGGTCGCCCAGAACGTGCAGGGCGCGTTCTGCGTGCTCGACGGCGCGGGCCGGGCGGGCGTGCGCGTCGCCGTCGCGGCGTCGTCGTTCTCGGCGTACGGGTACCCGTGGGCGGGCCGGCACCTCTCGCCCGCCTACGTCCCGGTCGACGAGGCGCAGGAGTCGGTCGCGGTGGACGCGTACGCGCTGTCGAAGCTGCTCTCCGAGCAGGTGGGGGAGTACGTCACGCGGCGCTACGGCCTGCCGACGACGATGCTGCGCATGCCGTTCGTCGGGTCGGGCGACCGACTGCGGGAATGGGTCGACCTCGCGCACCGCGACCCGGGCGCGATCCGGCAGGAGCTGTGGACGTGGCTCGACACGCGCGACGCGGTGGACGTGGTGCGCGCGATCCTCGAGTCGGGCGTCACCGGCCACCACGTCGTCAACGTCGCGGCGCCCGACACGACGAGCGACGTCCCCACGGCAGAGCTCCTCGAGCGCTTCCACCCGGCCTCCCGCGTGACGCGTCCCCTCGACGGGTTCGCGTCCGTCATCGACACGACCGCGGTGCGCGAGCTGTTCGGATTCGTCCCGCGCCACGACTGGCGTACGGGCGACGCGCTCGACCCCGCGAGCGAGGCGCCGGCCGAGGGGGTGAGCGCCTGACCCCCTGAGCACGCACGCGTCAGTCAGTCCGAGAACAAGGGTGTTGAGGATGAGCATGCATGCTGGAGCAGGACGGGTCGTCGCCACCGGCGCGGCCCTCGTCATGGCGGTGACGGGGCTCGTTTCCCCCGCCGTCGCGAGCCCGGTGGTCGACGTCGACCGCTACCCGGTCGGGGTGGGCGCCGACCTGTCGACGACCCCGCGCACGCACGGGATCGCGGTCGCGACCGCGCCGACGACCGGTACGCAGGAGACGGGCGAGGAGGGCGGTCGCGCGTTCTGGCGCACCGACGCCGCGGCCGGCGCCGAGCGGATCGCGCTCGACGTCGCGGACGCGTACGTCGGGCGCCTCGCCGACGTGCCCGGGTACCTCGTGGTGGACCACCGCGCGGGCGAGCAGGTGGTCGCGACCGCGGCCGACGGCTCGGTGCTCGGCGCGGGCGCGGGCGCGCCCGAGCCGGACGCCGACGGCGACGGCTGGACGTCGACCGTCGTCGCGCTCCCCGCCGGGGCGCTGGGACCGGGGACGGAGGCGGGCGGCGACCCCGAGGTGTCGCTCGCCGCTGCCGAGGGCGAGCTCTCCGTCGCGTCCGTGCGCGTCGTCGCGCAGGGCACGAGCGTGGACCTCGGTGCGACCGTCGCCGAGCGCGGGATCTCCGTCCGCGCGGGCGACGCGACGGCGGGACTCGTCACGGGGACCGCGGACGGGCGCGGGTACTGGCAGACCGGCCGTGCGCAGGGCACCAACTTCGTCTACGCGAACGTCTCGGACGCCTACGCGCTCGACACGCGTGACCGCGTGCTCGTCGACGCGACCGTGCAGCAGGGCGGCGGCGACATGTTCCTCCAGTACGACTCGCCGGGCGACACGATCCCGCACATGTTCAAGCCGTCGCCGCGCCTCGCGCTCGGCACCGACGGCACGTGGGTGTCGCGCTCGTGGTTGCTCGACGACGCGATCCTCACCAACCGCTCCAACGGCTCCGACTTCCGGCTCTCCGTGGAGGGGTCGCCGCAGGACGTGCGGATCGACTCGCTCGCCGTGACCGTCGTCCCGCGCGACGTCGACCCGGCGATCGCGCTGCGGCGCCTCGTCGAGCGCGCCGACGTCACGTACGCCGCCGCCCGCGAGGGCGAGCGCGACGGCCAGTACCCGGCGGGCTCACGCGCCGGGCTGCGTGCCGCGATCGACGCGGCCGACGCCGTCGCGCAGGACCCGGGCGCGAACGGCGACGCGGTGGACGCGGCGACGACCGCCCTGGAGGACGCGCTCGAGGACTTCCTCGGGTCGCAGGTGACGACCGACCTCGCGCGCGGCAAGCCCGTGACCGTGAGCTCGGGCGGCCCCGCCGCTGCGGCGACGGACGGGGACCGCGGCACCGCGTGGACCTCCGCGCGCGACGGCGACGCCGAGTGGGTCCAGGTCGACCTGGGCGCCGTCACCGAGATCGACGAGGTGCTGGTGCGCTGGACGCCGGACTACGCGCACGTCTACCGCGTGGAGGTGTCGACGGACGGCACGACCTACGACGAGGTCGCGAGTGCCGGCGCGATCGACGCGACGGGGGTGCGCACCCGGTTCGAGCCCGTCGACGCGCGGTACGTGCGCCTCGCGCTCGACGAGCGGGCGACGCAGCGCGCGACGTTCGCGCTGACGGACCTCGAGGTGCGCCGGGCCCCGGCCGTCCCGGTCGAGCCCCGCCTCGTCGAGACCGTGTTCCCGACCGAGGACGTCGTGGTCGCGGACCAGGTGGTCACGGACTTCGGCGCCGACCCGACGGGCGAGGCGGACTCCACCGCGGCGATCCAAGCGGCGCTGTACGCGTGCCAGGACGCGACGGGCGGCACGGTGTGGCTCCCCGCAGGCACGTACCGCGTCACGGGCACGCTCGAGGTGCTTCCGCACTGCACGCTGCGCGGCGACCACCCCGACCGCGCGGTCTCGCCTGACGCCGACCCCCTCGACGGGACGGTCGTCGTCGCGGACCTGCCGTCGGGCGACGACGGCCCGAGCCTGTTCCGCGTGGGCGGAAACGCCGGCGTCGTCGGCGTGACGACGTACTACCCCGGCCAGGACGCCGCGGACCCCGTGCCCTACGGCTTCACGGTCGAGCTCCCGGGCCGTGCGTGGCAGGGCGAGCAGAACTACATGATGAGCAGCGTCGAGCACGTGACGATGCTCAACTCGTACCGCGGCATCGGGATCTCCACGATGGCCCACGACCGCGGCGAGGGCGGGCCGGGCTCGCAGGTGCACGAGATCGCGAACGTGCGCGACGTCGTCGGGACCGCGCTCCACGAGGGAGTCGTCGCCTACAACGGCGCCGACGTGGGCACGTGGCAGGACGTCACGTTCGACAACGGGGTGTGGGCCGGCGCGGGCGCCGCGTACGACGCGCCGGAGCGCGCGGTCCTCGACGCGTGGACGCGCGAGCACGGCACGGGCCTGGTGCTCGGCGACCTCGAGTGGGACGAGTTCTCCGGGATCTCGGTCGCGGACTACGCGGTCGGCATCCGCATCGTCAAGGGTCAGCGCGCGAGCTTCACCGGCTCGTTCCTCGACACCGAGGTGCGCCGCACGGACGTGGCCGTCCAGGTCGAGGTCTCGGACGACCGCTGGGGCACCGCCTTCGCGGGCGGCACGCTGGAGGGCTCCGAGGCCGCGGTCCGCAACACGTCGGGCGGCTACGTCAAGCTCACGGGCACCGCCGTGAGCGGTGCGCTGGAGGGGACGGTCCACGTCCTCGACGGTCCGGACGGCGGCGTGCCCGCACGGCCGGAGCCGGTCCTCGCGCCGCGTCCCACCGAGCGCCTGGTCGACGTGACGAAGGCGCCGTACGACGTGCCGCGCACCCCGGGCCAGTTCTCCGACGTCGACGTGACCGACGCCGTCCAGGCGGCGCTCGACGACACCGCGGCCGCGGGCGGCGGCGTCGTGTACCTGCCCGCGGGCTGGTACACCGTGCGCGGGCACCTCACGGTCCCCGCGGGCGTGGAGCTGCGCGGCTCGGCGGGCGTCGCGAACCGCGACTCGCTCGAGCTGAGCGGCGGCACCGTGCTCCTCGCGTACGAGGGCGGCGTGGCGCCGGCGGCGCCGGGCGAGCCCGACCCGTCGGTCGGCGAGACGGCGTTCGTCACTCTCGCGGGCGAGGACGCGGGCCTGCGCGGGCTGCGCGTCTTCCATCCCGAGAACAACCCGGCCGGCCCGGACGGCGTCCGGTCCTACCCGTTCGCCGTGCGCGGCGACGCGCCAGAGACCTACGTGGTGAACGTCGGCCTGACGAACGCGTGGAACGCGATCGACCTCACGGCCGCGGCGGACGGGTTCCTCGTGCGCCGCGCGGTCGGCCTCTTCCTCTCCGAGGGCGTGCACGTGGGTGCCAACGAGGGCGGCACGGTCGAGAACGTGCTGTCCAACGGCAACGTCATCACGCGCCTCGCGTACGGGCTGCCGGGCTGGGTCGAGGGGGCCGACCTGTTCGGCCAGGTCATCGACCCGGTCGCGCGCGAGCGCGAGGTCCTCATGCGGGCGACCGGGTCGCAGGACCTCACGGTGCTCAACACGTTCGCGTACGGCACGCACGACGGCATCGTCGCGAGCGACGGTGCCGCGGTCCGGGCGTTCAACCTCGGGACCGACAACCTCGGCCCGGGCGGCCACACGGTCGACGCGGACGCGTCGAGCACGGTGAGCGTCGTCAACCTCATGCGGTTCAACGGCACCACGAGCCGCGGCCCGGTGACGATCGTCAACCCCCTCGCCATCCACATGGCGACGTCGGCGCTGGGCGTCGCGGCGGACGCCGCGGAGGGCGCCGCCGGGACCGTGCGCGTCGAGGGCAACGAGGCGGAGCCGGGCCGGTACGAGACCGGGAGCGCGGTGGCCGTGGTCGCCGAGCCCGCCGACGGGTCGGCGTTCGCCGGCTGGCGCGACGCCTCCGGCGCCGTGGTCTCCCGCGACGCGCGGTACGCGTTCGCGCTCGCGGCCGACACGTCGCTCACGGCGACGTTCGCCGTCGCGCCGACGACCGGCGTCGAGGTCGAGGCGACCGGGCGGTGCCTCGCGGGCCGTGCGTACGTCGCGGTCCGCGCCCGCAACGGGGGCGACGACCCCGTGGCGGTGCGCCTGGCGACGCCGTTCGGGGAGCGCACGGTCGACGACGTCGCACCGGGGAAGAGCGCCTACCAGTCGTTCGCGACGCGGGCGACGGCGGTCGAGGCGGGCGCGGCGCAGGTCACCGTCAGCGCGGACGGCGGCGACGTCGTCCTCACGGCGCCGTACGACGCCGTGCGCTGCGGCTGACGCATCCCGGCCGCGCACCCGCGCGGCCGGCACGACGGCGGGGTCCGGGGCGACCCGGACCCCGCCGCGCACGGACGGGCCCGCAGGAGGCCCGCAGGAGAGGACGCAGGACATGACGGCAGCGGGCGACGAACCCGGCACGATCCACGGGGCGGACCCCGGCGAGGTCCGGCGCCGAGCCGGATGGCTCGGCCAGGTCGCGCGCGTCGAGCAGCTCGTCGACGCCGACGGCCCGGCCCGCGGGGCGCGCCGCGTGCGCGTCGTGACGGGCGGCGGGCTGGAGCTCGACGTGCTGCCCGACCGCGCGCTCGACCTCGGTCAGGTGACGGTGCACGGCGTCCCGCTCGCGTGGATGGCCCCCGCGGGGCTCGCCGCCCCCGGGCTCTACCAGGGCGACGACTTCGGCAGGTCGTTCGGCGGCGGGCTGCTCGTCACGTGCGGCCTCGACCACGTCGGGTCGCCCACGGTGGACGACGGTCGCCGGTTCCCGCAGCACGGCCGGCTCACCGCGGTCCCGGCGAGCGTGGAGCGCGCCGCCGTCGTGGGCGACGAGGTCGTGGTCGAGGGCGTCGTCCGCCAGGCGTCGCTCCACGAGGAGCACCTCGTGCTCCGGCGCCGGGTCCGCGCGGGTCTCGGGGCGACGTCGGTCACCGTCGAGGACACCGTGACCAACGAGGGGTGGCGCCCCGAGCCGCACCTCGTGCTCTACCACGCGAACCTCGGGTGGCCGCTCGTCTCCGAGGCCGCGGAGCTCGACGTCTCGTCGCAGCACGTCGAGCCCGACGGGCCGGACGCCGTCGGCGACCCCTGGCGCGAGATCACCGCACCCGCCGACGGCTACCGCCAGCGCGTGCACCGGCACGACCTCGCGCCCGGGACCGGGCGCGCCGTCGTGACGAACCGCGAGCTGGGGCTCCGCCTGACCGTCTCGTTCCCGACCGCGACCCTGCCCGTGCTGTACCAGTGGAAGATGTTCGCCCCCGGCCAGAACGTCCTCGGGCTCGAGCCCATGAACGCGCCCGCGATCGGCGGCCGCGTCGCCGCGCGCGAGGCGGGCGTCCTGCCCGTCCTCGCGCCGGGCGAGTCCGTCTCCTACGCCGTGCGGTTCGACGTCGAGCGCGTCTGACCAGCGTCCCGCCCGGAACGTCCCGCACCGCGAGCCCGCGTGACCCCGCGAACCGTCCCCGACCCGCCAACCCGCGCGCCGCGCGAGTCCGCCCAGGAGGCCCGCCGCATGACCGACAGCACGTCCCCACCCACCGCCCTCGTCGTCCGCGGCGGCTGGTCCGGGCACCGGCCCGAGGAGACGACCGACCTGTTCGTCCCCTTCCTCAGCGCGCAGGGATACCTCGTGCGCGTCGAGCCGTCACCCGCCGTGTACGCCGACGCGCGCACCATGGCGCAGGTCGACCTCGTCGTGCAGAGCGTGACCATGAGCGAGATCAGCGCCGAGCAGGTCGCCGGTCTCGTCGCCGCCGTCGAGGCGGGCACGGGACTCGCGGGCTGGCACGGCGGCATCGTGGACTCCTACCGCGCGAGCAGCGAGTACGCGCACCTCGTCGGCGGGCAGTTCGCCCACCACCCGCGCCGCACCGCCGGCCCCGGCACGCCCCTCGGGCCGCTGCGCGGCGACGAGACGGACAGCTTCGTCACGCACACGGTGCGCGTCGTCCCGGAGCGGTCCCAGCATCCCGTCGTCGCCGGGCTCGACGACTTCGAGATCACCACCGAGCAGTACTGGGTCCTCACCGACGACTACGACGACGTCCTCGCGACGACGACCGTCGAGGCCCGGCCCGAGGACCCCTGGCACGACCCGACGACCTCGCCCGCCGTCTGGACGCGGCGGTGGGGCGCGGGCCGGGTGTTCGTGTGCACGGTCGGGCACCGGCCCGAGGACCTCGAGCACCCGACCGTCCGCACGATGGTCGAGCGCGGGATGCTGTGGGCGAGCCGGCAGGAGCACACGCTGTGACCGCCGAGGCGCGGACGCTCGAGGTCTCCGTCGGCGCGACCGGTCGTCCGGCGGGCGTCGGGATCGTGGGCTGCGGCGCGATCAGCGGCCAGTACCTCGAGACGCTGCCCCGGCTCGACGGCCTGCGGCTCGTCGCCGTCGCCGATCTCGACCCGGGTCGCGCGGCGGTCGTCGCAGCCGAGCACGGCGTGCGGGCCCGCACCGTCGACGCGCTCGTGCGCGACCCCGAGGTCGACGTCGTCCTCAACCTCACCACGCCCGCCGCGCACGAGGAGGTGGCGCTCGCGGCGGTCGCGGCCGGCAAGGACGTGTACGGCGAGAAGCCGCTCGCCGCGGACCGGGCCGCCGCCGCGCGGGTCCTCGCCGCGGCTGACGCCGCGGGCGTGCGCGTCGGGTGCGCTCCGGACACCGTGCTCGGGACGGGCGTCCAGACCGCGCGTCGCGCCATCGACGACGGCCTGCTCGGCACGCCCGTCGGGGCGACGGCGACGATGGTCACCGCGGGCCACGAACGCTGGCACCCGCACCCCGACTTCTACTACCTCGCGGGCGGCGGACCCCTGCTCGACATGGGCCCGTACTACGTCACCGCGCTCGTGCACCTGCTCGGCCCGGTGACCTCCGTGATCGGCGCGTCGAGCCGGGCGCGCGCCACGCGCACGATCGGCTCGGGTCCGCGCGCGGGCGAGGAGATCCCCGTCGAGGTGGACACGCACGTCACGGGTGCCCTCACGCACGCGTCGGGCGCACTCTCGACCCTCGTCATGAGCTTCGACGCGCCCGCGAGCCAGGCGCCGCCGATCGAGGTCCACGGCACGCTGGCCTCGCTCCAGGTCCCGGACCCGAACGGGTTCGACGGCGTCGTCCGCCTCCGGGGCGTCACCGAGGGCGCGGCCGACGCATGGCGCGAGCTCCCCGTGAGCGCGGGGTTCCCCGGCGCCGGGCGCGGGTACGGCCTCGCGGACCTCGTGGCCACGCCCGACGGCGCCGAGCCGCGCGCGAGCGGCCGGCTCGCCCTCCACGTGCTCGACGTCATGGAGTCGCTGCTCGACGCCGCGCGCACGGGTGCGCGCGTGGAGGTCGGCACTGCCGCCGACCGCCCGCGTGCCGTCCCGCTCACGACCGTCCCCGGCGAGAGGGGGTAGCTCGCCGACGCTCTGCACGAGACGTGACCGACCGTGCCGGGACCGTGACGACGACGTCGCGCCGGCACCCCCAGAGAAACGGACTTGAGCACATGAGCTTCACCCGACGTTCCTTCCTCGGCCTGACGGCCGCCGCCGCGGCGACCGCCGCCGTCGGCACCTCCGCCTCCGCCGTCGGCCCGGCCGCGGCCGCCCTCCCGGGCGCCGCCGTCGCGGCGAGCCCGCCCGGCGACGTCGTCGGCAAGATCACCGCCGGCTACCAGGGCTGGTTCGCGTGCCGGGGCGACGGCGCCCCCATCGACGCGTGGTGGCACTGGGCCCGCCAGGCCGACCAGGCGCCGTCGGCCACCAACACGGTCATCAAGTCGTGGCCCGACGTCCGCGAGTACACGACGACGTACCAGACCGCGTTCCCCGCGCTCGGCGACGGCCGCCCCGCGCGCCTCTTCTCGTCGTACGACCAGCAGACGGTCGACGCGCACCTGCGGTGGATGGCCGAGAACGGCATCCACACGGCCGCGCTCCAGCGCTTCGACCCGTTCGGCGGCGAGGGCCCGACGCGCGACGTCATGGCGAGCCGCACCCGCACGGCCGCCGAGCGCGCGGGCGTGAAGTTCTACGTCATGTACGACGTGAGCGACTGGTACGCGATGCGGAACCAGATCACGCAGGACTGGACGACGAAGATGTCGGCCCACGTGGCCTCGCCCGCGTACGCGCGGCAGAACGGCAAGCCCGTCGTCGGCATCTGGGGCTTCGGATTCGACGACGCCCAGCGCCCCTTCACGCCGCAGGAGTGCCAGGAGGTCGTCGACTGGTTCAAGGCGCAGGGGTGCTACGTCATGGGCGGCGTGCCGACGTGGTGGCGCGAGGGGACCGGCGACTCGCGCCCCGGGTTCGGGGCCGTGTACCGGTCGTTCGACATGATCTCGCCGTGGCTCGTCGGCCGGATCGGGAACGTCGCGGGTGCGGACGACTTCTACGCCCGGGCCACGGTGCCTGACCTCGCGGAGTGCGTGCGCCTCGGCATCGACTACCAGCCGTGCGTCCTGCCCGGCGACCTCCAGGAGGGTCAGCGCGCGCACGGCGACTTCATGTGGCGCCAGTTCTACAACCACGCGCGGGCGGGCGTCGCGAGCGCCTACGTCTCCATGTTCGACGAGTACAACGAGGGCAACCAGGTCGCGAAGACGGCCGCGACGGCGGCGGACGTGCCGGCAGGCTCAGGCATGCGCGCCCTCGACGAGGACGGCACGGCCTGCTCCTCGGACTACTACCTGCGCCTCACGAACGACGGCGGCCGCCTGCTCCGTGGCGAGATCGCGCTCACGGCCGTGCGCCCGACGCCACCCGTCGTCGGCGGCCCGGGGCCCGTGACCGGCCTGGTCACCCTCCGGTCGCGTGCGAACGCGCAGTACGTCCAGGCCCGGCAGACCGACGGCGGGACGCTCGTCGCGGCCGGACCGACGGTCGGGTCGTGGGAACGGTTCCGGCTGGAGGAGCTGGGCGGCGGGCTCGTGGCGCTGCGCGCCGAGGTCGACGGACGCTACGTGTGCGCCGAGGGCGCTGGGGCGCAGCCGCTCGTCGCGAACCGCGCCGCCGTGGGCGCGTGGGAACGGTTCCGGCTGGAGGACCTCGGCGGCGGCACGGTCGCGCTGCGCGCCGAGGTCAACGGCCGGTACGTGTGCGCCGAGGGCGGGGGTGCCCAGCCGCTCGTCGCGAACCGGACGGCCGTCGGGCCGTGGGAGACGTTCGACCTCGTCCGGCTCTGACCTGCCTCACCACCCGTTGGCGCTCCGGCGGATCACGTCGCGGCGCAGGTCCAGCAGCGCGGCGCGGGCGCGGCGGCGACGGTCGGCCGGGTCCACGGTGAGCTCGTCGCCCGGGTTGGCGCGACGCTGCGGCTCCTCGCGGGGACGCAGGTCCAGCGTCACCCCGAGCTCGGCGGGTCGGTGACCAGACGTCCGGTGGTCTGCCGTCCGGGTGCTTCCGGACGGTCCCGTCGGCGGAGCGTCTGCGCGACCGGTGGTCGACGGGGCGGAGAAGAGCGGGCGGTTGTCCGGCACGGGTGCCTCCTCGGGTCGCGGTCGCGCTGTGCGGCCGCGAGGTCGGGACGGATGCTGGTGCGCCGGGCTCGGGGCCCAGCGCACCCCCATCGTGCGACCGCGACGTTTCCCCCGGTCGTCCGAGGCGTTTCGGCAGTGTTGCAGCAAGTCCGTGCCGCTCTGAGAGGTCCCCGCCCCTGGCGCCGAACACGACACGGGGGTCGCTATCCGGCGGATAACGACCCCCATGTCGTGCTCGACAGCGGGTGAGGTCGTGCTCGTCAGGACGGGCCGCGACCTCCGCAGGAGGCGACCGTCTCGCCCTCGACCACGACCGAGGCATCCCAGCTCCACGCCGCCGGGAGCGCCGCGACGGTCGCGGCCGGGACGTGGACCCCGTCGAGGCCCGAGCCGGCGGGCGTCGGCGGGACGACCTCCCACTCGCTGCCGCCGTCCGCGTGCTGCTCGACCCGGAACGGCGACTCGAACGTGCCGAGCTCGTCGCCCTGCCAGGTCTCGAGGCGCAGGACGAGCGCGGCGTCGAGAGGCTGGTCGAGCGTGGCGTCCAGGTCGAGGTCGACCGCGAACGACGCGTCGAGGCCCGTCTCGTCCCCGGCCTCGTCGGGGAGCGGGCTCGTCCGGGTCACGCCCCACCGGCTCTCGGTGCCCGGCATCGACCAGCTGACGACCTGCACGTCGCCCACGGTCAGCGGAGACTCGTCCGACACCTCCGGGGTGCACGTCGCCGTCCACACGTCGCCGCCGGTGTACGACGCCGGGCCGAGGACGAAGACGACGCTCCCCACGGACAGGACCGCTGCCGCGGCGGTGACGGTGCGCGACGGCGTCGGGTCGCCCAGGCGGGTCCCCGGGCCGAGGAACGGCACGGGCGGCCGGACCTGGTGCAGCACGACCGTGCTGCACACCGAGTCGGCGAACGTCCGGCGCTGCGCGTGCCAGAGCGGGCGGAGGAAGCCGATGTACAGGATCGCGTCGAGGAGGTGGGCCAGGTGGCGCAGGACGGTGCGGACCAGCCCGGCGGGCCGCCCGGTCGCGTCGTGCACGACGACGATCCCCACCGTCCGCTTGCCGGGCGTCGCTCCGGTCCAGCCCTGGAGGGCGAAGAGCGCGGCCGCGGTGCCGAGAGCCCACCAGGTGCCGCCGGGGACCACGGTGCTCGTCGTCATGCCGAAGCTGATCGCCGGGAGCCAGGCCACCTCGTAGGCGGGCCCGACCGCGAGGAACAGCACCGTCGCGACGATCGCCGTGTCGAGCAGCGACGCGACGACCCGGCGGGACCAGCTCGCATACCCCTCTCGCGTCGGCTCCGGACCGAGTCCGGGAAGGGCGGGCTCGAGGTCTCCGGCTCCGACGTCGTGCGTCGGCCCCCTGCCGGTCGGGGCGTCGATGGCCACGCGCCGATCCTGGCAGAGACGCCGCCCGTCGGAAAGCCCGCCCGGATCCCGCCGAGCGGCGGAGCGGGTCAGCGGAAGGAGTGGCGCCGACCCGCGACGACGGTCGTCAGGACCGGGACCATGAGGGCGAGCGAGACCCACGGCAGCCCGGCCGGGCCGGCCACGGCGAGCGCCGCGCCGCCGACGGCCCCGCCCAGGGCGACGGACGTGTTCCACACGGTGACGAGCGCGGACTGCGCGACGTCGGCGCCGTCGCCCGCGGTCCGGGCCGCAGCGGTCGTGTAGAGGGTGCCGGCCCCGCCGAACGCGAAGCCCCACGCGGCGACGGCGACCACGACGACGGCCGTCGACGTCGGCGCGAGGCCGAGCACGAGCATCGCGAGGGCGAAGACCACGACCGAGCCCAGGGTGAGGGCGCGCAGGCGGTGGTCGATGAGCGCCCCGACGAGCACGAGCGCGCCGGCGGACGCCGCGCCGAGGACGAGGAGCAGGGCGCTGGTGCGCGAGCCCTGGCCGAGGTGCGCGAGGTGGACCGCGACGTACGTGTAGAGCGACGTGTTGGCGAGGACGTTGAGGCCGGTCACCAGCAGCACGGGCCGCAGCCCCGGTCGGCGGAGCACGGCGCGGACCGCGGGCTGCGCGCCTCGGGGCGTTCCCGCCGCGTCGGGGACGCCGAGACGGACCCACGCGAGCAGAGCGAGCCCGAGCACCGAAAGGACACCGAACGTCCACCGCCACCCGACGGCGGAGCCGAGCACCGCGCCCGCGGGCACCCCGAGCGTGAGGGCGAGCGGGCCGCCGGCCATGGCGATCGTCATGGCCCGCCCGACCCGGTCGGCGGGGACGATCCGGCGCACGTAGCCGGGCAGCAGCGCCCACGTGAGGCCCGCGACGAGCCCCGCGGCGAAGCGGGCGACGAGCGTCAGCGCGAACGACGACGACACCGCGGTGACGGTGTTCGCGACGACGAACCCCGCGACCGTCACGAGGAGCAGCGTGCGGCGGTCCCACCGCGCCGTGGCGCGCGTGAGCGGGATCGCGGCGACGATCGCGCCGACCGCGAACGCCGTGACGGTCTGCCCGGCGGCACCGGCTCCGACGCCGAGGTCGCCGGCCATGGCGGGCAGCACGCCCGCGGGCAGGATCTCGGTGAGCAGCGTGAGGAACCCCGACGCCGCGAGCGCGAGGAGCGCGCCGACCGGCAGCGCGCCGGGGCTGCGGGCGCCGGAGGCGGGGCGAGGGGCGCCGGCCGACGCGGTGCCGGGGTCCGGGACGGTGGCGGTGGTGGGTGTGCTCGTCGTGGACATGGGGTTAGCATCGATGTCTGACATTGATGTGAAGGTCAAGCGACACGACCAGGTGAGGTGGATCACGTGCGGATCGGCGAGCTGTCCCGGCGCACCGGGACCCCGGCGCGGCTCCTGCGGTACTACGAGGAGCAAGGGCTGTTCACGCCCGAGCGGGCCGAGAACGGCTACCGCGAGTACGGCGAGCACCTGGTCGACCGCGTGCTCCAGATCCGCGGCCTGCTCGAGGTCGGTTTCACGACCAAGATCATCAAGGAGTTCCTGCCCTGTCTCGGCAAGGCCCCCGAGATCCACCTGCACAACGCGTACCCGGACAAGATCGAGCTCCTCGAGACGGAGCTCGGCCGCCTGGAGGACCGCATCCGCATCCTCGAGAAGAACCGCGACGCCATCGCCGACTACCTCGAGCGCATCCGTCCGTTCGCCCAGCGCCCCGAGGACCGCCTCCCGGCGCGGTCCGCCGTGACCGCACCGGCCGCTGTCGTCTAGGACGCGGCTCCCCCACCCCGGAGCCGGCCCTTCTCGCGGGAGCCCGGCGTCGGCCGTCTCGGAGCGAGGTCAGCTCGTCCGCTCTCCAGCCTGAGGCGCAGCGGCCGCCTCGGGCCGCCGTCACGCGATGCGGTTGTCGTAGTCCTCGCGGCTGGCGAACACGTCGTCCATATGGTCCTGCGCCCAGGACTTGAGGGCACGCATCGTGTGCTGGAGGGAGACCCCGAGCTCGGTCAGCTCGTAGGAGACGGTGACCGGCACGGTCGCGATCACGGTGCGGGTCACCAGGCCGTCGCGCTCCAGCGAACGCAACGTCTGGGTGAGCATCTTCTGGCTGACTCCGGCCAGTCGGCGGGAGAGCTCCGAGAAGCGCATCGGCCGGGCTTCGGCGTCGGGCCCGGTGCAGGCGTCGCCCAACGCCGCGAGGACCAGCGTGACCCACTTGTTGGAGAGCCGGTCGAGCAGCTGGCGGCTCGGGCATGCGGCCAAGAAGGCGTCGTACTCGGCCTTCGCGTGGACGCGTTGCTGAGCCGCGGTCATCGTCATGATCGTTCCTCCTCGCGACGCCGAGGTGCCTTACGCACTTTCGGGTGCCTACTTCCGTCAAGAAACCACACCTTGCATCCTGGCATGCCAGCGCTCGCACGACGAGCACTCCGACCTCGAACCGAAAGGCAGCCCCTTGAGCACTGTTTCGACCACGCTCCCCGGCGGCACGTGGACTCTGGGCGACCTGCCCGTCACCCGCTTCGGATACGGCGCGATGCAGCTCGCCGGCCCCTGGGTGATGGGGCCCCCCGCCGACCACGACGGCGCGCTGGCAGTCCTGCGTGAGGCTGCCGACCTCGGAATCACTCACCTCGACACGAGCGACGCCTACGGTCCGCGGGTCACCAACGAGCTGATCCGCGAGGCGCTGCACCCCTACGCCGACTCGCTGAACATCGTCACCAAGGTCGGCGCCGACCGCGACGCCCAGGGCGGCTGGCCCACTGCCCGACGGCCCGAGGACCTGCGTAGGCAGGTCCAGGAGAACCTCGCGTCGCTCGGGCTGGACGCGCTCGGCGTGGTCAACCTGCGACTGGGCAACGCCCAAGGTGCCGTCCAGGAGCCGATCGCCGAGGCCTTCGCGTCCCTCGTCGAAATGCAGCAGCAGGGCCTGATCCGCCACCTCGGGGTCAGCAACGCCACCCCGGAGCAGGTCCGTGAGGCGCGGTCGATCGCCCCGATCGTGTGCGTGCAGAACATGTACAACCTCGCGGTGCGGCACGACGACGACCTGATCGACGACCTGGCGCGCGACGGCATCGCCTACGTGCCGTTCTTCCCCCTCGGGGGATTCACGCCCCTGCAGTCCTCGGTCCTTTCCGCGGTGGCGGGACGGCTGCACTCCACCCCGATGGCCGTGGCGCTGAGCTGGCTGCTCCAGCGTTCGCCCAACATCCTGCTCATCCCGGGTACCAAGTCGGTCGCGCACCTGCGCGAGAACGTCGCCGGCGCCGCCCTCACCCTCTCCGCGGCAGACCTTGCCGAGCTCGACCAGATCGGACGCTAGGCGTCGCACGCTGCGAGGGCGTGTCTCCAGACCTCTCACCCGAGGTGTGGAGACACGCCCTTGCTGCGTCCACAGGTCGGTTTCTCCACGGGCATCCGTCAGCTCGCTCCGCCCGGAGCGGCACGGCGCCTACCGACTGGGGGTTTGCCGATCAGCAAGTTTCCTTGCCGCCCTCTGTCCCAGGCCCACATGCTCGGTCCAGTCGCCCTCTCTCTCGTGAGAACGACCGACCCGCGCTGACAAGGACCGGGTCCACGTCGGGCACGACCTGTCCGCGCCGCGATCTCGCGCGCCCTCCACCGGAAGGACTCCTATGACCTCGCCCCCCGTCACGACAACAGCCGACGGCTCGTCGACGATCGACGACCCGCGCCGACGCCGTTCGATCCTGCTCGCGGTGAGCCTTGCGCTCATGGCCGTGGTCGCCTCGGTGTCTGGGCTGAACGTCGCCCAGCCGCACCTCGCGCTGGAGTTCTCCGCCTCGCAGAGCGAGGTGCTGTGGATGATCAACACCTACACGATCACTCTGGCCGCACTGTTGCTGCCTCTCGGTGCCGTCGGGGACCGGTGGGGCCGCCGACCGGTTCTCTTGAGCGGCCTCCTCGTCTTCGGCGTCGCGAACGTCGCGGCCGGTCTTGCGCCGACCATCGGAGTCATGGTCGGTGCGCGGCTTGCGAGCGGTGTGGGCGCCGCGCTCGTCATGCCGGTCACGCTGTCGGTGATCACGTCCACGTTCCCCGACGGAGAACGGTCCAAGGCCGTCGGAGCATGGACCGCGGTCGCCGGCGGCGGCGGGATCCTGGGCATGTACCTTTCGGCACTGTTGGTAGATGTGGCCGACTGGCGGTTCCTGTTCGTCCTGCCGGTCCTGCTCGTTGTCGCCGCAGGTGTGGTCGCGCTGCGCTCCGTGCCGAACTCGCGGGAACATCGGACGCACCGATACGACATCGTCGGGGCGCTCACCTCAGTCGTCGCCGCGGTCGGGTTCACCGTCGCGCTGCACGAGGGCCCTGAGCGGGGATGGTCTGCCCTGGTACCGAGCGTCAGCCTCGTCCTGGCGCTCGCAGGCGCGGTGGGCTTCGTGCTGTGGGAGCTGCGCACCCCTGCGCCCCTGTTGGACGTCCGCCGGTTCCGCACTCGGGGACTGTCTAGCGGGTCGACCCTTCTGTTGGTGATGTTCGGGGTACAGGCCGGCGTCTCCCTGGTGCTCTACCCCTTCTTCCAGGTCGTGCTCGGCTGGACCGGGCTGCTGTCGACCCTCGCCATGATGCCGATGGCACTGCTCATGATGCTGATGTCCGGTCTTGCTCCTCTCGTCGCCGCTCGCGTGGGCGCCCGGGCCACGATGGCTGCCGGCGTTCTGGTCGCCGGCGCAGGGCTCGCGACGATGGCCTCGCTCGTGTCCGTGGAGGGCGGCTACCTCACCGTCCTGCCGGGGCTCGTCGCCATGGGCCTGGGCATGGGACTGGCCATGACTCCTTCTACCGAGGCCATCACGTCCTCCCTGCCACGCGAGCAGCAGGGTGTGGCCTCGGCCCTGAACGACCTCACGCGCGAGCTCGGCGCGGCTCTCGGCATCGCACTGCTCGGGGCGCTGCTGACCGCCGGCTACCGCACCGCGGTCGAACCGCAGCTGGTGGGCGTGCCTGCCGCGGTCGCCGACGACGCCCGAGACGGGATCGCCAACGCCGTTGCCGCCAGCGCGGACGCGGGCCCCCTGGCCGCCCAGGTCGTCCGCGCAGCTCAGGAGTCCTTCGTCACCGGCTGGCAGCAGTCGATGTGGATCGGCGCCGCCGTCATGGCAGCCATGTTCGTCTTCGTCCTCCTCCGTGGCCCGCAGCGAGGACCCACGCTCTCTGCCCCGACGCCCGAGCCGTCGCTCGAGACCGACGCCGACCAGCCCAGCCACCCGCTCACCGCGAAGTGAGCGCCATGGCCGACAACACGCCCACGCCCGTCCAGGTAGAGATCTGGTCCGACCCCCAGTGCATCTGGTGCTACAT
This sequence comes from Cellulosimicrobium sp. GQ32, assembly GCF_059758455.1. Taxonomy (NCBI): domain Bacteria; kingdom Bacillati; phylum Actinomycetota; class Actinomycetes; order Micrococcales; family Promicromonosporaceae; genus Cellulosimicrobium; species Cellulosimicrobium sp. GQ32. The sequence goes on from NZ_JCAXEP010000010.1 coordinate 54,001, forward strand.
CACCCAACCCCGTCTCCGCGCGGCGGTGGCCGACTTCGGCGGTCAGGTCGAGGTCACTCACAGATCTTTCGATCTCAGCCCGCACGCACCCGTCGACATCGACCGAGACGCGCACGTGCGCAGCCACAGCGCGATGCCGCCCGACCGACGGGATCGCGTCCTCGGCCGGCTCGCCGAGCTCGCGCGCGCCGAGGGTCTCACCTATCGACCCCACCACACCCAGCCGACGAACTCCCACCTCGCGCTCGAGCTCCTGCACCATGCAAGCGCGACGGGACGACGCGCACAACTGACCGAACGACTGTTCACCGCCTACTTCGCCGAAGGGCGTCACATCGGGCACCTCGAGGACCTCGTCACCCTCGCTGCAGAGATCGGCCTGGACCCGGACCACGCCGCGAAAGCCCTCGTCGAACGTCGGCACGTCCGCGCCGTGGACCGCGACACCGAACGCGCCCGCTCGCTGGGCGCCACGGGTGCGCCGTTCATCGTCATCGACAACACCTGGGGCCTGCCTGGGGCCCAGTCCAGGCAGACCTACCTGATCGCCCTCGAACGGGCCGCGACCTCTTGACCACGCCCTCATGACCCCGACCGCCGAGCAGCATGCGCGCTGGCAGACTGACCGTATGCCCGCCGACACCGACCGCACCCTCGACGCCGTCGGCGCACGCCTGAAGCTGCTCCGGCAGCGACGCGGGCTCACCCTGGCCGAGCTCGCCGACCAGACCGGCATCTCCGTCAGCACGTTGTCCCGCCTCGAGGCGGGGCTACGCCGACCCACCCTCGAGCAGCTGCTGCCCCTCGCACGCACCTACGGCGCGACACTCGACGAACTCGTCGACGCCCCGGCAACCGGCAACCCCCGGGTCAACCTGCGCCCCATTCCCTGCGCGGACGGCTCCGTCATCCTCCCGCTGACACGCCGCCCGGGCGGCATACAGGCCTACAAGTTCATCCTCCCCACCGGCGACGACGACAAGCAACCCGAGCTGCGCACCCACGAAGGACACGACTGGGTCTACGTCCTCAACGGTGCGCTCCGGCTCGTCCTGGGCGAGCACGACCTCCTCCTCGAACCCGGGGAGGCCGCCGAGTTCGACACCCGGACCCCGCACTGGTTCGGCGCCACCAGTGCGGGCCCCGTCGAATACCTCAGCCTGGTCGGACGACAAGGCCAACGCGCCCACGTCCGCGCTTCGTCCGAGCGCGACCGCCACGCCCACCCCTGAACGGGCGTCGTCGTGACGGCGGCGCTTCGTGGAGCACTCGGCCTCGGCGGCACGCCCGACCCGCGTGGGGCCCGGTGGGCTGCACGCGGACGGTGGCTGGAGGTGACCGCCACCCACGACCGCGGTCCGCAAGGCCGGGTGTCGCCGCTCGGGAGAGGGGCTAGTCCGGGCGGGGGGCGTACATGATGACCGCGACGCCGACGAGGCAGAGCAGCGCGCCGACGACGTCCCAGCGGTCCGGCCGGAAGCCGTCCACGACCATGCCCCACGCGAGCGACCCGCCGACGAACACGCCGCCGTAGGCGGCGAGGATGCGACCGAAGCTCGCGTCGGGCTGCAGTGTCGCGACGACGCCGTAGAGTCCGAGCGCGACGACTCCCGCCCCGATCCACAGCCAGCCCCGGTGCTCGCGCAACCCCTGCCACACGAGCCACGCCCCACCGATCTCCAGCAGCGCGGCGAGCACGAACAGCGGGATCGAGCGCGCGAGGTCCATGCGCGCCAGCGTAGGCGAGCGTGCGCGCACACCCTGGGGGTCCCGAGTCCGGGTGCGGCCGGCGCGGGCCGCGTGGGCGCTACCGCCGGACCTGCTCCAGCGGCTCCGCGAGGCGCGTGCACTCGCTGCACCGCAGCCGTCGTGCCGTCCGGACCACGGGGTTCCCCACGGAGCTGGAGGGGACCTCGATCCGCACCTCTCGCGTGTGCTCCGCGCACGTGGCTGCGCCGCACTCGCTGCACACGGCCGTCGCGACCCGTCCGTCGCGGGAGGTGGTTCCGCACTCTGCACACTGCATGAGTCCTGCTCTCCGCCGGCACCGGCGCCGGCTGTTCGGGTGAATGCGTCGTCGAGCGCCCCGGGGTGTCGTCGCCCCGGCGCGCGGGCTGGTTCAGCGAGAGGTGGTGTCCTCGGGGACGGTCGTGATCGCGCGGACGGGACGGCACGGGTTCCCCACCGCGACGACGCCCGCGGGGACGTCTCGCGTGACCACGGACCCCGCGCCGATGATGCTGTCGTCGCCGATCGTCACGCCGGGCGTGATGGTGACCGAGCCACCGATCCACACGTTGCTCCCGATCGTGACGGGCTCGGGCCGCTCCCATCCCTCGCGGCGGCGGACGACGTCCTCGGCGTGGTTCGGCGTGTAGATCGAGCACCGCGGCCCGATGAGGCAGTCGGGACCGATCGTGACGAGGCCTCCGCCGATGACCATGAAGTCGGCGTTGATGAAGGTCCGCGCGCCGATCAGCAGACGGTCGCCGTAGTCGATCGTCAGCGGCGGGCGGAAGTCGATCCCGTCCTCGGCGCCGGGGACGAGCCGGTGGAAGAGGCGGCGCGCCTCGTCGACGTCCTCGAAGTACACGCTCCCGATCCGGGCGCACGTCGCGTGCGCGTCCCGGGTCAGCTCCTGGAGCGCCGGCGACGTGCGGTAGCGCAGCCAGCCGCCGGAGAGCAAGCTCCGGAGGTCCTCGTCCGCGGCGGCCAGCTCGGCCATCCTCGTCGTCGGCTCAGTCGTGCTGGTCATCGGACTCCCTCGTCGCGGATTAGTATTTCCGTTAAACATATAGGTCCCCGCGGCGCGACGCAAGACCTCTCGGCACCACCTCTGTGCCGGCGCCGGGGCGGCTCCGGTGCCCCGGTCAAGCCGTGCCGTCGAGCACACGGCGCAGGCGCGCCTTCTTCTCGTTCTCGCGCACGACCCACGCCACGTCCGGGTCCGACGACCCGCGCAGCGCCGCGAACCGCGGCACGCCGGCGGCCGGGTCACCGGCGACGGCGACGCTCCAGCAGTACCCGAGGGCCTGGCGCAACGTCCGCACGTCGGCGTCGCGGCGTGCGTCGGAGGGGAGCGCGCCGATCGAGGCGGTCGCGGCCGCGCAGGCGTCCAGCGCGGCGGTCGCGGACGCGGGGTTGCGCAGGAGGCGCGGCTCGCAGACCCCGGCGACCGCCGCGCGTCGGACCAGCGGGTCAGGGTCAGCCACCCACGACGACACGAGCGCGCGGAGCGTGGCCGGCTCGGCGTCGCCGATCCGCTGGAGCGCCATCGCGGCGGCCTCGCGGACGCGCCACGACCCGTCCGAGGCACGGGCGCGCAGCCGGTCGGTCGGCTCCGCGCGCGCGTCGGCGGGGGCCTCGACGACGAGCCGGCCCAGCCCGCACGTGCCGCAGCACCGGAGGTACTCGTCGGGGTCGTCGGCGAAGGCGCGCACCAGGTCGGCGGGCGCGACGTCGGCGAACGCGCCCAGGAGCTCGAGGTTCGCCCGGGGCCCCGGGAGCCCGGAACCCGCGGCGAGGTACGCCCGCACCGCGGCCGGGTCGCCGTCGAGGGCGCGCAGCGCGGCCCGGTGCTGCTCTCGCACGCTCATGACGACCACGCTAGGACGCGGCGCCCCCGTTCGACAGGGTCTTTGGGCCGGGCTCGGCCGGGTTCGGCCGGGCGCGGCGGAGCCGTCCGAGGGCGCCTGCCGCCGGGCTCAGCGCAGCGGGTCGAACGCGCGGATCTCGTCGGGGGTCTCGCCGGTCGTCACGAGGTGGGAGAGCGCACGGCCGGTGGCGGGCCCGAGCACCATGCCCCACATGCCGTGGCCGCCCGCGACGTAGACGCCGGGGGTGCGGGTCGCGCCGACGAGCGGCAGGCCGTCGGGCGTGACGGGGCGCGAGCCGACCCACTCGTCGTGCCGGTCGTCGAGGTCGACGCCCTGGAACAGGTGTCGCACGGACGCGAGGATCGCCTCGATGCGGCGCGGCTGGAGCGGCTCGTCCGGGCCGCGGAACTCCATGGTGCCCGCGATGCGGAACCGCCCCTGGTACGGCGTGCACGCGACGCGGCGCGCGGGCAGGTAGATCGGCGTCTCGACGGGCTCGTCGGTCTTCACGGTGAACGAGTAGCCGCGCCCGGCCTGGACGCGCGTGCGCACGCCGAGCGGCGCGGCGAGCGTCGGCAGCCACGCGCCGGTCGCGAGCACGACGGCGTCGCCGCGCAGCACGACCCCCTCCTCGCGCTCGGTGGGGGACCCGGCCCGGCGGGGTGCCCCGGCGTCGGGCCCGACGCCCTCGCCCGCGCCGGACTCCCGGCTCGTCCCGGCCGCGCCGACGAGGGCGGGGTGCGCGGCGGCGTCGGGGTGCACGGCGCGCGCGAAGACGCACGCGCCGAGGCGGCCGGGCTCGACGTCGAGCACCTCGAGCCCGGTGAGGATCCGCCCGCCGCGGGCGCGCACGGAGTCGGCGAGGGCGTGGACGAACGGTCCCGGCTCGAGGAAGCGCTGGCCCTCGAGCGCGTAGACGGTGGAGACGCTGTCGGTGAGCTGGTGCGCGCGCTCGCCGGCCTCGACGCGCCGGAACGGGACGGTCTGGCCGGCGCCGGCGACGTGCTCGAGCTCGCGGAGGAACGGTCGCGCCTCGCGCACGTGCTCGAACGCGACGGTGAACGGCCCGGGCGTGGTGCCGGCCTCGACGCCGTGCCCGAGCCTCCCGCCGCCGGCGAGCTCGTCGAACGCGTCGAGCGCGACGCGGTCGATCGGGGTGAGGGCCGCCATCGCGTGGTCCCAGCGGCGCTGCGTCGCGTGCGCCATGAAGCGCGCGAAGAACGTCCACAGTCGCGGGTCGAACCGCAGCGGCACGTGCAGGGGTGCGGCGGGGTCGAGGAGGGCGCGCGGTCCGTACGTCCAGAGGGACGGGTCCGCCAGCGGCATCGCCATGCCCGGGGTGAGCCACCCGGCGTTGCCCCACGAGGACCCCGCGGCGACGCCCTCGCGGTCGACGACGGTGACCTCGACGCCCTGCTCCTGGAGGTGCCAGGCGGTGGCGAGGCCCACCATGCCGGCGCCGACGACGACCGCCGTGCGGGGCGCTCGGCCGGGCGACGCGGACCGGGCGTCGCGGGTGCGGGGACGGGAACGGGGGGTCGTGCTCACGCCGGGCTCCTTCGACCGACGCCCGCCTCGCGGGTGGCGAGGCGGGCGCGTGGCTGGTGTGCGACGGGATGGTGTCGCAACGACTCCAGCGTGGTGGATCCTTCGGTGTGCGGCAAGATGTGCCGAAGGATCGTCGTGACGCCCCGCGGCGACCGACCCGACCTTCGTCGAACCACCTCAGGAGGCTCCCCGTGCCGAAGGATCTTCGACCCGCCGTCCTGGACCACGTGGACCGCCGCATCCTCGACGTCCTCGCGACCGACGCGCGGGCGACGAACGCGGCGATCGCGGCCCGCGTCGGCATCGCCGCGTCGACGTGCCACGCGCGCGTGCGCGCCCTCGTGGACCGCGGCGTGATCCGCGGCTTCCGGGCCGACGTCGACCCGGCCGCGCTCGGCCGCGGGCTCGAGGCGCTCATCGCGATCCGGCTCCAGGCGGGCGCGCGCAAGGGCCTCGAGGCGTTCCGCGACTACCTGCTCACGCTGCCCGACGTCGAGGGCGTCTTCTTCGTCACCGGCGACCGTGACTTCCTCCTGCACGTCGCCGTCGCCGACTCCGACGCCCTGCGCGACCTGGTGTCCAAGACGCTCAGCGTCCGGCCCGAGGTCGCGGGGACCAGCACGACCGTGATCTTCGAGCACGCGCGTCCCTGACCCCGGCGGCACGGTCGGGGTCAGGGACGGCGACGGGTCAGACGGCGGCGTCCTCGCGGACCTGTGAGCGCAGCACGTGCTTGGTGAGCTTGCCCGAGGGGTTGCGGGGCAGCTCGGTGACGAGCACGACGTCGCGCGGCACCTTGTAGCGCGCGAGCCGGTCGGCGAGGAACGCGCGCAGCGAGTCGAGCGAGGGCTCGGCGCCCGGGGCCGGGACGACGAACGCGACGACGGTCTCGCCCCAGTCGGCGTGCGGGCGCCCGACGACGGCGACGTCCGCGACCTCGGGCGACCCGCGCAGCGCCTCCTCGACCTCCTGCGAGTACACGTTCTCGCCGCCGGTGATGATGACGTCCTTGAGCCGGTCGACGATGAAGAGGTACCCGTCCTCGTCGACGTGCACGACGTCGCCCGTCCGGTACCAGTCGCCGACGAGGACGGCGGCGGTCGCCTCGGGGTCGTCGAGGTAGCCGACCATGCGGGTGTCCGACCGCAGCCAGACCTCGCCCGTGCCGCCCGGCCCGACGTCGTTCCCGTCGAGGTCGACGACCCGCACGTCGACGCCCGGCATGCCCGCGTGGCCGATCGAGCCCGCCTTGCGCTCCTGGTCGGCCGGACCGAGCGCCGTGCCGACCGGACCCATCTCGCTCATGCCGTAGACCTGGTGCAGCTCGCCCGGGTAGGCGGCGCGGATCGCCCGGACGGTGTCCGCGCCGACGGGCGCGCCGCCCGCGAGCCAGAGCCGCGCGCTCGACAGGTCGAACGCCGACAGGTCGATCCCCTGCGCGGCCGCGACCTGGAGCGGCGCGACGTACGCGATGGGCGCGCCGAAGAACGCGGTCGTGCGCTCGGCCGCGACCGTCCGCAGCATCTCGATCGGGTGGTACTCGCGCAGCAGCACGGTCGTCCCGCCGAGGAACACCATCGACAGGAACCAGTTGTTGAGCGGCGACGCGTGCCAGATCGGCATCGCGAGCAGGAAGCGGTCGTCCGCGCGCAGCCCGACGGCGGCCGTCGTGTACGCCGCGACCGAGCTCAGTCCGCGGTGGGTGTGCTCGCAGCCCTTCGGGGCCGCGGTCGTGCCGGACGTGTAGAGCACCTGGGCGATCACGTCCTGGTCGGGCGGGACGCCGTCCCACGGCGCGGCGGCCACGACGAGCGCGTCGAAGTCGTCGTGCCCTGGCGTCCCCTCCGCGCCTGCCGCGTCCTGACCGACGGCGTCCGTCTCCGTCCACAGCCAGCGCACCGCGGGCGCGGCTGCGGTCACGACCGGGGCCAGGCTCGCGTCCGCGACGCCCAGCACCGCGCCGCTGTGCGCGACGAGCCGCGCGACCTCCGGCGCCTGGAGCTTGTGGTTGACGGGGACGAGCACGGCGCCCGCGCGCCACAGGCCGAACGCCGCGACGACGAAGCCGGGGGTGTTGAACGTCATCACGGTGACGCGGTCGCCGGGGCGCACCCCGGCGTCGCGGAACACCGCGGCGGCGCGGCGTGCGGCGTCGTCCAGCTCGGCGTAGGTGAGCCGGCGCTCGCCCAGCACGAGCGCCTCCTTGGCGGGGACCTTGCGTGCCGTGCTCTCCAGCATGCTGCCCAGGTGCATGTCGTCCTCCTCGACGTCCTGCCCGGCGTCGCCCTCGACGCCGTCTCGGCGGCCCGGCCGGAGCCGGTACCGTGATGAATTGAACCATGGTTCAATTCTTGGTGGGAAGCCGCGACGGGGCGGCGCACCCTCGACGACGACGGAGGAACCGTGCCCTACCGCGAGACGCCCGCCACGCGGGCCGCCCGCGAGCGCAAGCGTGCGGCGCTGCTCGACGCGGCGCGCACGATCGTCGCCGCGCACGGGTTCGCCGGGGCGAGCGTCCAGGCGCTCGCCGCGCGCGCCGGGGTGAGCACGGGCGGCGTCTACTCGTACTTCCCCACCAAGGCCGACCTGCTCGTGGCCGTGTTCCGGCAGGCGGCGGACGTCGAGCTCGACGCCGTGCGCGCCGCCGCCGCAACCCGCCCGGACGACCCCCCGGGCGACCGGACCGCCGCGCGCCTCCGCCGCGCCGTCGACACCTTCGCGCGGCGCGCGCTGCGCGGCCCGACGCTCGCGTGGGCGCTGCTGCTCGAGCCGGTCGACCCGGCCGTGGACGCCGCGCGCCTGGAGTACCGGCGCGCGTACGCGGAGACGTTCGCGGACGTCGTGCGCGCCGGCGTCGACGCCGGGGAGATCCCCGACCAGGACGTGGCGGTCGTCGCGACCGCCCTCGTCGGCGCGATCGGCGAGTCGCTCACCGGTCCGCTCTCCCCGCTCGCGGGTGGCCCGACCGGCCCCGACGGCGCGGTCGCGCCCGCGGCGCGGGACGCCGTCGTCGCGACGATCCTGCGCTTCTGCCTGGGCGCCGTCGGCGCCCAGGCCGCCGCGCACGAGTCGACCTGACCGCGCCCTGGCCGACCTGAGCACCGGACCAGTCCGCACCACCGCCGCAGCGCGGCCCCGAACCACCCGCAGAGCCGCAGGAGGACACCGTGACCCCCACCGACACCACCACGACACCCGCCTCGGGCACTGCCTCGAACCCGGCCGCGACGGCGGCGCACCCGGCGCCGCACGTCACCCACCGGGTGACGAACCAGCCGCCCGAGCGCGAGGGCGTCAACGAGTACCTCGACCACCCCGTGCTGCGCGAGGCCGTGCACGCCTACGGCGGCGCGTGGGGCGAGGACCGGCTCGTCGAGGTCGGCGCGCTCGTCGGCTCGGGGGACTTCCAGCGCGCGGCCGAGCTCGCGAACGTCCACGAGCCCGTGCTGCGCACGCACGACCGGCGCGGGAACCGCGTCGACGAGGTCGAGTACCACCCGGCGTACCACGAGGTGATCGGGGCGGCCGTCGCGCACGGCGCGCACACGAGCGCGTGGGCGGAGCCCGGGCCGGGCGCGAACGTCGTGCGGGGCGCGGCGTTCTCGCTGTTCGCGCAGGTCGAGCCGGGTCACGCGTGCCCGGTCTCCATGACGCACGCGGCGGTGCCGTCCCTGCGCCACGCGCCGGGGCTCGCCGCGGTCTGGGAGCCGCGCCTGCTGTCCCGCGGGTACGACGGCGCCCTCGCGGCGCCGGCGAGCAAGCCCGGCGCGCTCGTCGGCATGGCGATGACGGAGAAGCAGGGCGGCTCGGACGTGCGGGCGAACGCGACGACGGCCGTGCCCGCCGGAGCGGACGGCGCGTACCTGCTGACCGGGCACAAGTGGTTCTGCTCGGCGCCGATGTCGGACGCGTTCCTCGTGCTCGCGCAGGTCCCGGGCGCCGCGGGCGAGGGGGCGCCGTCGTGCTTCCTCGTGCCGCGCGTGCTGGAGGACGGCACGCGCAACGTGTTCCGCATCCAGCGGCTCAAGGAGAAGCTGGGCAACCGGTCGAACGCGTCGTCGGAGATCGAGCTCGACGGCACGGTCGGGTTCCTCGTCGGGGAGCCGGGGCGCGGCGTGCGGACGATCATCGAGATGGTGTCGCGCACCCGGCTCGACTGCGTGCACGGGTCTGCCGCGGGGATGCGGCAGGCCGTGACCGACGCCCTGTGGCACGCGCGGCACCGCAGCGCGTTCGGCGCGGCGCTCGTCGACCAGCCCGCGATGACCGCGGTGCTCGCCGACCTCGCGCTCGAGTCCGAGGCGGCGACCCTCACGTCGGTGCGCCTCGCCGCCGCGCACGACGGCGAGTCCGAGCACGACCGCGCGTTCCGTCGCCTCGCGACGGCCGTGAGCAAGTACTGGGTGTGCAAGCGCGGGCCGCACCACGCGTACGAGGCGATGGAGTGCCTCGGCGGCAACGGGTACACCGAGGCGTTCCCCCTCGCGCGCCGCTACCGCGAGCAGCCCGTCATGGCGATCTGGGAGGGCTCGGGCAACGTCATCGCGCTCGACGTGCTGCGCGCCATGGGCCGCGAGCCGGAGTCGGTCGCCGCGTTCGAGGCCGAGCTGGGCACGACGGCCGGCGCGCACCCCGTCCTCGACGCGCACGTCGCGCGCACGCGTCGTCTGCTCGCGGAGGTCGCGGGGGCCGACGCCGGGGCGCAGCAGGCGCAGGCCCGCCGGGTCGTGGAGTCGCTCGCGCTCGCGCTCCAGGCGTCGCTCGTGGTGCGGCACGCGCCGTCGGCCACGGCGGACGCGTTCGTCGCCGCCCGTCTCGGCGAGGACCGTGGCCACGGCTACGGCGTCCTGCCGCGGGGGACCGACGCGCACGCGATCCTGGCCCGGCACGCGGGCCAGGACGTGACCCCGCACGCGTGACCGGCCGTCTCGTCCGCGCGCCGGTCATGCGTTCGGCGCCGCGTGGGACCCCCGGCGTACGGTCCCCGCATGGACGTGCGACTTCGCGACCTCGCGGACGGTGACCTGGACCGGCTCTTCGGGTGGGAGCGCGACCCCGCGGCCGTCGCGCTGGCGGCGTTCACGCGGGCGGACCCGTCCGACCGCGCGGCGTTCGACCGCCACTATGAGCGCATCCGCGCCGACCCGACGTGCACGGTGCTCGCCGTCGAGCACGCCGGGTCGTTCGTCGGGACGATCGGGAGCTTCACCATGGACGGGGAGCGGGAGGTGACCTACTGGGTCGACCCGTCGCTCTGGGGTCGGGGGGTCGCGTCGTCCGCCCTCGCGACGTTCCTGACGGTCGAGCGCGAACGACCGCTGCGGGCGCGCGTCGCCGTCCACAACGTCGGCTCCGCCACGGTGCTGGTTCGCGCCGGATTCGTGGAGGAGGGTCGCGAGACGTCCTACGCCCCCGGCGTGGGATCCGACGTCGTCGAGCTGGTCTACCGCCTGGACTCGTGACCGCCGAACGCGCTCCTGTGGGTGCCGGGCCGTAGCGTCCCAGCAATGGATCGAGAGACCTTCTGGGAGATCGTCGACGCCGCGCGTGACCGGGCGGGCGCGGGTGCGGACGACCGCGGCGCCGAGGACGACCCGCTGCCCGGCGTCCTGACCGACCTGCTCGTCGAGCGGCTGAGCCCGGACGAGATCCTCGCGTTCGCCGACGTCGCCGGTGCCGTGGCGCGCGACGCCTACGCGTGGCCGGTGTGGGGAGCGGCGTACCTCGTCGAGGGCGGGTGCAGCGACGACGGCTTCATGGACTTCCGCGACGGGCTCGTCTTCGCGGGTCGTGCGACGTTCGAGCGAGCGGTCGCCGACCCGGACTCCCTCGCCGACCACCCCGTCGTCGCGGCGATGGCCGACGGCGGGTCGCCCTGGTTGGGGTTCGAGTCGCTGGACTCGCTCGTCGGCGGGGCCTGGTCGCGTGCGACGGGCGAGGACGACGAGGCGTACTACGCGGCCCGGGAGCGGACGTCGTCGGGCCGCGCCCTCGCCGAGCCCGCCGGCGAGCAGTGGGACTTCGACGACGACGAGGAGAACGCGCGCCGTCTTCCGCGGCTCACCGCCCTCTTCGCCGTGTGACCGGGACGGACCGGGGCGCCTCCCCCGGGCGGCGGGGGAGGCGGCGAGGTCAGACCCGCCAGGCGAAGAGGCCCGTCGGGTCGTAGGCCGACCGGACGGACGCGAGCCGCGCCGCCGTCTCGGGCGACCAGGCCCGCGCGAGCGTCTCGTCCGTCCACGGGCCGGGAAGGAAGTTGATGTTCGTCTCCGTCGCGGCCCACGGCTGCGACCACTGCGCGAACGTGGCTGCCGTCTCGATCATGTCCGGCACGCGCGGCGGGTTCACCCCGACCAGGCTGAACAGGAACCCGGCCGTCCGCCCGCCCGCGGCGGACCCGCCGTCGACGTCGCGGGCACCGGCCGCGCCGACGTGCCGCAGCTCTGCCGCGACGAACGGGGACCCGCTGCCCGGGCCGAGCTCGGCCAGGAACCGGTCGAGGAACGCCCCGTCCACCTCGCGCAGGCCCGCGCCGTAGACCCAGGACGGGCCGGCGTCCTCGGGGTCGTTGTGGATCGTCGCGACGGCGGTCGTCGGGATCTCCCCGACCGCGTCGGCCAGGACCGGGGCGAGCGCCCGCAACGGCGCGGCCAGGCGCTCGCCCTCCGCGGCGTCGCCCGGGTAGGCGAAGCGCAGGGTGAGCACGGTGCGACCACGCAGGTGCTCCGGGACGAACGGCAGGTCCGGGAGGGCGAGCACGACGGCCGACGTCGTGACGTCGTCGGGCGCGGTCGCGGTCCAGGCGACCCAGCCGCGCAGCACGTCCTCGATGTGCGGTGCGTCGAACGTGAGCGACCCTGCGTACAGGGTGCGCAGCGGCGCGAGCTCGACGTCGACCCGCGTCACCACGCCGAGGCCGCCCTTGCCGCCGCGCAGCGCCCAGAACAGGTCCGGCTCGGAGTCCGCGCTCGCCTCGACGACCGAGCCGTCGGCCAGCACCACCCGGAAGCCCCGGACCCAGTCCGTCGTGAGCCCGTGGCTGCGCGTGAGCGGGCCGAAGCCACCCCCGAGCGTGTACCCCACGACGCCGACGCCCGTGGAGGACCCGGTGACGGGGAGCAGGCCGTGCTCCGCCGCCGCCTCGACCACGGACTTCCAGCGCGTGCCCGCGCCGATGCGGGCGACTCGTGTCCCCGGGTCGATCTCGACGCCGGCGAGGTCGCCCGTGCCGAGGACCAGGCCGTCCGTGACGGGCGAGGCCGCGCCGTGGCCCGTCGCGTGGGCCCGCACCCGCAGCCCGTGGTGGGACGCGAACCGGACCGCCTCCACGACGTCGGACTCGGTCGCGGCGAGCACCGCGAGGTCGGGGTCGTGCACGACGAGCGTGCTGTGGGCGGCCACGGCCTCCGCGGCGGTGGGGCCGCCGTCGGGCAGGTCGCCGCGGGCGAGGACGCGACCCGTGACGCGGTCGCGCAGCGCGGCGACGTCGGTGGGCGGCAGCGTGGTGGCAGAGGTGGTCATGGTGTGGTCCCCTTCGTCGCGGTGTGCGCGTCTCGACGCTAGGTGCGGTCACCCGCACGACGACGCGCGGGCACGGTGTGTGACACGAGCCCCGACGGGTAGGGAGGGAGCCGGGTCAGGTTCGTGGCGTCCCCGGCAGCGGCAGCCAGTCGAGGACGTCCTGGATCGTGCGGTCCCAGAAGCCCCACTCGTGCGTCCCGGGTGAGAACTCCGACCGCAGCGCGACGCCCGACTCACCGGCGACCCGCTCGAACGCGCGGTTGCCGTCGACGAGGAAGTCCTCCGTCCCGCACGCGAGATACAGGTCCGGCAGGTCCGCGGTGCGCCCCTCGGCGGCGGCCCGGCGCAGGAGCGCGAGCAGGTCGTCGTCCGAGCCCGTGATCTCGCGGTCGCCGAACACGCGCTCGATGTCCGGCAGCCGGCGCTCGCGGTACGACTCGTCGGCGAGGTCGAGGACCCCGGACAGGCTCGCCGCCGCCGCGAACCGCTCGGGGTGGCGCAGCGCCCACCGGAACGCGCCGTAGCCGCCCATCGACAGGCCCGCGACGAACGAGTCCTCGCGGCGCGACGACACCCGGAAGAACTGGCCGACCAGGCTCGGCAGCTCCTCCGACAGGAAGGTCCAGTACCGGTGCCCGTGCACCTCGTCGGCGTAGAAGCTGCGCTCGACGCGCGGCATGACGACGGCGAGCCCGCGGTCGGCGACGTACCGCTCGATCGACGTCCGCCGCGTCCAGATCGTCTCGTCGTCGCTCATGCCGTGCAGCAGGTAGAGCACCGGTGCGCCCTCGGTGCGCGCGCTCGCGGACCCGGTCATCCCGATCTGGGTCGTCGTGGCCTGCGGGAGCACGACGGTCATCGTCGTGCTCACCTCGAGCACGTCGGAGTAGAAGGAGCAGCGGACGAGTGCCACGGGTCGCCTCCCGGCGGGTCGGGGTGTGCCGGCGGGGGCGCCCGGCGGCGCCCTCAGTCTGCCCGCTGTGAGCCAATGCACGGGCCGCGCGCCCCTCATCGGTCAAGGATGAGGCTAGCCTTACCTTGCTCTGCCGCCGTGTCCCGGCGGCGCCACCGTTCCCCTGGGAGAGTCCATGCGTCGTCCGACGTCCTCCACCTCGCGCCGCGCCGCCGCGGTGGCCACCCTCGCGCTCGGCGCGCTCGCGCTCGCCGGCTGCTCCGCCGGGGCCGACGACGGCGCTGCTGCCGACGACGCGTCCAAGGCATCGACCGCCGGCGGCGCCTTCCCCGTGACGATCGAGAGCGCCCTGGGCGATGCCGTCATCCCCGAGCAGCCCGAGCGGGTGGTGACCTGGGGCTGGTCGACGCAGGACGCGGTTCTCGCGCTCGGGGTCGTCCCCGTCGCGATGCCGCGCAACGACTACGGCGGCGGCGAGGCGGGGATCCTCCCGTGGGACGAGGACGCGATCGAGGAGCTCGGCGGTGAGACGCCGACCCTGCTGTCCGGCTCGGACACGGGCGAGGTCCCGTTCGAGGAGATCGCCGCCGCGCAGCCCGACGTGATCCTCGCGCCCTACTCCGGCATCACGCAGGAGGAGTTCGACCGGCTGTCCGAGGTCGCGCCCGTCGTCGCGTACCCGGACCAGCCGTGGGCGCTGCCGTGGCAGGACCAGCTCGAGATCGTCGGGACGGCCCTCGGCAAGAGCGACGAGGCGGCGGCGCTCCAGGCCGAGACCGACGAGTACGTCTCGTCGCTCGTCGACGAGCACCCGGAGCTCGACGGCACCACGTTCGTCTACGCGGCCGCCAACACCCCGGGCACGCTCAACATCTTCCGGGCGGACGACCCGCGCGTCGACCTGCTCGAGGACATGGGCATGACGCTCAGCCCGAGCGTCGCCGAGCTCGACGCGTCGCCCGACGACGGCACGTACTTCTACGGGCTCAGCGAGGAGCGCCTCGGCGAGATCGACACCGACGTGCTCGTCATGTACTTCGGCAGCCAGGAGGAGGTCGACGCGTTCACGGCGCTGCCGTCCGTCGGTGCGATGGAGTCGGTGCAGGAGGGCCGGTTCGCCCCGATCGTCGGCGAGTCGTTCGTCATGGCGAGCAGCGCCCCGACCGTGCTCTCCATCCCGTGGATGCTCGACCAGTACGTCCCCCAGCTCGCCGAGGCGGCCGCCGCGTCGAAGTGACCAGTGCGGCCGCGTCGTGCGCGACGCGGCCGCGACGGCAGCCTCAGCCGCCCAGGACGTCCAGCAGGCGCCGGACCGACGTCCCGAGGCCCCAGCGCTCGGTGAGCTCAGCGAGCGCGTCAGGGTCCGCGGGGGCGGTGGGGAGCGCGTCGTGGAGCTCCCCGACGGGTGCGTCGGGGGCGACGCGCACCACGAGCGGGGCGACCTCCAGGTAGGGAGCCGCCTCGGTGAGCCGACGGCGCTGCGTCGCTGTCAGCCCGGGGTCGCCCGCCTCGCGAGCGGCGAGCACGCCCGCGAGGTCGCCGAACTTCGCGAGCAGCGCGACCGCCGTCTTCTCCCCGATGCCGGGCACGCCCGGCAGGCCGTCGCTCGGGTCGCCGCGCAGCACCGCCATGTCCGCGTACGCCGCGCCGGTCGAGACGCCGTACCGCTCGGCGAGGCGTGCTTGGTCGACGACGTCGAGGTTCTTCACGCCCTTGGTCGGGTAGAGGATGCGTACGCCCGCGGCGTCGTCGACGAGCTGGAACAGGTCGCGGTCGCCGGTGACGACCTCGACGGCGGCCCGGCCCGACGGGTCCGGCGCCGCCCTCTCGGCCGTGCGCCGCGCGACCTCCCGCGCGGTGAGCGTGCCGATGACGTCGTCGGCCTCGTAGCCCGCAGCGCCGACGCGCGCGATGCCCAGCGCCGCGAGCACGTCGACGATCACGGGGACCTGGGCGACCAGCTTCTCCGGGACCTCCTCGACCCCCGTGGTCCCGGGGACCTTCTCGGCCACCCGGTGGGCCTTGTACGTCGGGATCGCCTCGACGCGGAACGCCGGGCGCCAGTCGACGTCCCAGCACGCGACGAGGCGCGACGGACGACGGTCCGCGACGAGCGTCGCGATCATGTCGAGCAGGCCGCGCACCGCGTTGACCGGGGTGCCGTCCGGGGCCTTGATCGAGTCGGGCACACCGAAGAACGCGCGGAAGTACAGGCTCGCGGTGTCGAGCAGCATGAGCTCGCCGCCCGCCGTCGTGGAGGTGCTCGAGGGGGCGCCGTCGTCCGTGCTCTGCGTCATGCCGCCATCCTGCCGCACGGCCCCGACACGGTCCCGTCGTCGCGCCGCACGCGCCTGCCCTCGCCGTCGGGCTGCGCGCGCGGTTCACTGGTGCCGTCGACTGCTGCACGGAGGTGAGCGTCATGTCCACGACGACGCGACGAGGAGCCGCCGCGGTCCTTGCCGTCGCGGTGATCCTGCTCCTGGGTGCCTGCGCCGCCGGGCCGAACGTCGCCGCGAACCCCGGCGGCTACGGGTTCTGGTGGGGACTGTGGCAGGGGATGATCCTGCCGATCACGTTCATCGTGTCGCTCTTCACGGACACCGTGAGCATCTACGAGGTCGACAACAACGGGAACTGGTACGACGTCGGGTTCATGCTCGGCATCGCGCTGTTCTCGGGCCCCGTGATCGCGCTGCGCGGGCGTCGGTAGACGGCCGGAGCCTCAGCCCTGCGTCGGTGCCGTCGTCTTCCCGGCGCGGCCCGAGACGAGGAAGACCGCCAGGATCGCGACGGCGATGAAGAGGACGTTGAACGTCCCGGCGAAGGTGTTGAGCGCGTCGGACCCGGCGTTCGCGCCGTGCGTGTCGACGCCGCCGGTCGCGAGCATCGTCGTGGGGTCGGTCGCGGCGTGCAGGAGGATCGCGGGCACGATGCTGCCGGTGACGCGCATCGAGAGGTACATCATGGTGCCGAACCCGAACGCGTAGAGGACGGTGAAGGCGACGGTCCCGAGCTCCTGCCCGGAGACCAGGTTCGCGGAGTGCAGGAACCCGAAGAGGAGCGAGGAGAGCACCATCACGGCCTTCTCGCCGTACCCGGCGCGGCGGAGCATCGTGACCGCGACGCCGCGCGTCAGGACCTCCTCGGCGAACCCGATGCACAGGCCGAGCGCGAAGACGGTGAGGATCACCGTGACGTCGTACGACGACCAGTCCGTCGCGACGAGGTGCGGCACGACCGGCACGAGCACGAGGACGACCGCGACCCACATCCACGGGCGCCCCGCGACCGGCTGCGGGCCGAACACCTCGCGCCGCCAGCGCATCGTCGACAGGAAGGCGACGAGCAGCAGGCTCATGACGAGGATCGGCAGCAGCAGCCCGAAGAACACGGTGCCGGAGGAGTCGAGGAGCTCCTCGCCGCTGTCCGGGCCCAGCCCGGTGAGTCCCACGAGCTGTCCGAGCCCGAGGTACACCGCGATGTAGAGGACGGCGAAGAGGAACGCGCGCCACCAGCCGCCGCGGTCCCAGAAGCGCTGCCAGCCCGACCGTGGGGTGGCCTGCTCGATCGATCCCGTCACCTCGGTCATGGGTGCACCTCGTTCGTCGTCGCACGGCCGTCGGCGCCGGCCGATCGGTGCGAACGAGCGCGACCGACACGCCGAGCGTAGGGAGCGGGCGCGAGGTGCGCGCGGCGAACGCCCGTCAGTCGCCGGTCGTCGCGGTGAGCGAGGCTGCGAGCCGGGCGAGCGCGCCCGGGACGAGCGAGTAGTACGCCCAGCGGCCGCGCTGCTCGCGGGTGAGCAGCCCGGCGTCGACCAGGATCTTCAGGTGGTGGCTCACGGTCGGCTGGGAGAGGCCGACCGGCTCGGTGAGGTCGCACACGCACGCCTCGCTGCCGTCCTGCGCGGCGACGATCGCGAGGAGCTGGACCCGGGTGGGGTCCGCGAGGGCCTTGAAGGTGCGGGCGAGCTCGCGCGCGGTCTCGGGGTCGACGGCCTGGGTGACGGGGCCGCAGCAGCCGGCGCCGTCGCCGACCGGCGCGAGGGTCAGTTCGGTCGTCGTCATGCCTACCATCGTCGCATAGATTGACAACCTTCGATGCGTGTCCCACGATGCTCACATCGACAACCTTCAATGCGAGGAGTGGTGATGGTCGAGGTGGCGCGGGACGAGCTCCCGGTCGTGGTGATCGGGGCGGGTCCGGTGGGTCTGGCGGCGGCGGCGCACCTGCTGGAGCGGGGCCTCGAGCCCGTGGTGCTCGAGGCGGGCGAGGGGCCCGGTGCGGCCGTGGCGTCGTGGGGCCACGTGCGGTTGTTCTCGCCGTGGCGCTATGACGTCGACGCCGCGGCACGGCGCCTGCTGGAGCCGACGGGCTGGGCCGAGCCGGATCCGGACGCCCTGCCGACCGGTGGGGAGCTCGTGGGGCGGTACCTGGCGCCGCTGGCCGCGACGCCGCAGATCGCGCGGCGTCTGCGCACCGGCACGCGGGTGCTGGCCGTCGCTCGCGACGGGGCGGACAGGACGCGCTCCCTCGGCCGGGACCGCCGCGCCTACCGTGTGCGGACGGTCGGCGCCGACGGCGTGGTGCGCGACGTGCTGGCCCGCGCCGTGGTCGACGCGTCGGGCACGTTCTGGACGTCGAACCCCCTGGGGGCCTCGGGCCTGCCCGCCGTGGGCGAGGCGGAGTCCGCGGCGTTCCTGACCGGTCCGCTGCCGGACGTGCTCGGCGCCCAGCGCGACCGGTTCGCGGGTCGCGACACGCTCGTCGTCGGGATGGGGCACTCGGCGGCGAACACGCTCCTGAGCCTGGTCGAGCTGTCCGAGTCCGAGCCGGGCACCACGATCACGTGGGCGATCCGCGGCGGGTCCGCGCGGCGCCTGTTCGGCGGCGGCTCCGACGACGAGCTTCCCGCCCGCGGGCTGCTCGGCACGCGCCTGCGGGCCGCCGTGGAGGCGGGGCGCCTGACGCTGCTCACGCGCCTCTCGATCGAACGGCTCGTGCCCGGCGCCGGGACCGTCCAGGTGCTGGGGACCGCGCGGGACGGTGCCCTGAACCTCGAGGTGCACCAGATCGTCGACGCGACGGGCTTCCGGCCGGACCTGGACATGCTGCGCGAGGTGCGCCTCGACCTGGACCCGGTCGTGGAGGCGCCCCGGGCGCTGGCCCCGCTCATCGACCCGAACCAGCACTCCTGCGGCACCGTGCCCCCGCACGGGGAGCAGGTGCTCGCCCACCCGGACGACGGGTTCTACCTCGCCGGCATGAAGTCGTACGGGCGCGCGCCGACCTTCCTGCTCGCCACGGGCTACGAGCAGGTGCGTTCGATCGCCGCGGCGCTGGCGGGGGACCGGGCGGCGGCGGACGCGGTCGAGCTGAACCTGCCCGCAACCGGTGTCTGCTCGAGCGACCTGGCCCTGGAGGCCGACGGCGCGAGCGCGGGCGGGTCGTGCTGCGGCACCGCGCCGGCCGAGCCGCAGCTGGTCACCCTCGGGGTCGGGACACCCGGTGGTGTCGGGTTCGCGACCGGCGTCGTCCACGGGCGCTCGGGCGACGCGGACCAGGGCTGAACGCTCGGCCGCGCGTCGGGCCCGGTGGGGAGGGCGCGCGGCCGACGTCTCAGCCGCGCGGGAGAGCCACCGGGGCGACTCCGAGCTCGTCGAGGAGCGTCAGCACGCGGGTGCGGATCTGGTCGCGGATGGGGCGGACGGCGTCGATGCCCTGGCCGGCCGGGTCCTCCAGGGCCCAGTCCTCGTACCGCTTGCCGGGGAAGATCGGGCAGGCGTCGCCGCAGCCCATGGTGATGACGACGTCGGACGCCTGGACGGCCTCGGTCGTGAGGACCTTGGGCTGCTCGGCACGGAGGTCGATGCCCTCCTCGAGCATGGCCTCGACGGCGACGGGGTTGATCTGGTCCGCCGGGGCCGACCCGGCGGAGCGGACCTCGACGGCCCCGCCGGACAGGGCGCGCAGGTAGCCGGCGGCCATCTGGGAGCGGCCGGCGTTGTGGACGCAGACGAACAGGGCGGACGGCATCGTGGTGGCGTTCTCGGTCACGGTGGTCTCCAGGGCGGTGGGGTCAGGCGATGGTCGGGGTCAGGTCGGGCAGCAGGTCGGCCAGCAGGCGCCGCACCCGCTCGTCGAGGTCGTCGCGGATGGCGGCGACCCCGGCCGGGGAGGCCAGGGCAGGGTCGCCCACGAGCCAGTCCTCGTACCGCGTGCCGGGCAGCACGGGGCACACGTCACCGCAGCCCATCGTGACGACGACGTCCGCGGCGCGGACGGCGTCGTCGGTCAGCGGCTTGGGGAAGGCCTCGTCGGCGGTGATGCCGAGCGCGGTCAGGCTCTCGCGCACGCCGTCGTGGATGTCGGCCGCGGGCGCGGACCCCGCGGACCGGACGACGACCCGGTCGCCGGCGTGGTGGCGCAGCAGGGCGGCGGCGAGCTGGGAGCGTCCGGCGTTGGCGACGCAGACGAACAGCACCTGCGGTCGCGCGTCCGCGGGGCGGGTCAGGTCGCTCAGCCGCTGCCGGGCGAACCGACCCGTGAGCGGCACCAGGTGGGCCGAGACCTTCGCCGAGCGGGACAGGTCGGTGTACGACTCGCGGACCACGCGCTGCACGACGTCGAACCGCACGTCGGCGAAGGTCCCGGCCAGGTCCTCGGCCAGGTGGTCGAGGGCGGCGTCGACGTCGTCGAGCCCGGCGAGGACGGTCGCGCCGTGCCCCGCGCCGAGCGCCGCCGGGGCGAAGGAGTCCAGCAGCGTCGTGACCGCGGCCCGGTACCCGGGCGCGACGCGGTACCAGACCCAGGTGCCGCGTCGCTCGGACGTCAGCACGCCGACGTCGCGCAGCACTTTCAGGTGGTGCGAGACGGTCGGCTGCGAGACGTCCGTGAGCGAGGCGAGGTCGCACACGCACGCCTCGCCGGTCGCGGAGGTCGCGATGAAGGAGAGCATGCGCAGCCGCAGCGGCTCGGCGAGGGCCTTGAGCGTCGTGGCGACGGCGCCCGCGACCTCGGCCCCGATCGCGTGCGCCTCGACCTGCGGCGTGCAGTCGGCGTCCGTGACGGTGGTCGGCAGGGGAGCGGCAGTCATGACCTCACCTCGACGAGGCGCACCCGGACGGGGAACCCGACGGGCAGTCAAGGACACCCTGTATCGACATCTGTCTATATTGGCCTGGATCGACGGGCTCGCGCAAGGACGCGCAGCGTCGACCGCGTCTTGAGTTTCCCGAGGGACCGCCGCAGGCTCGTCACATGACCGCCGTCCTGCTCCGTCCCGCACGCCCCGACGACACCGCCGCGCTGGTGGACGTGTGGCGCCGGGCCGTCGAGGCCACGCACGACTTCCTCACCCCGGACGACGTACGTGGGCTGGAGGCCGGGGTGCGCGACGAGTACCTCGCCGCTGTCGACGTGACCGTCGCGGAGCGCGACGGCCGGGTGGCGGGGTTCGTCGGGACGGTCGCGCACCGCGTCGAGATGCTGTTCGTCGACCCGGACCTCCACGGGCAGGGGGTCGGCCGCGCGCTGCTGGCCCACGTCGCTCAGGACCACCCGGTGCTCGAGCTGGACGTCAACGAGCAGAACCCGGCCGCGCTGGGCTTCTACCGCGCGCAGGGGTTCGAGGTCACGGGGCGGTCCGCGACCGACGACCAGGGCCGCCCGTTCCCGCTGCTGCACCTGCGTCGCGAGTCCTGACCGCGGTCTTCGACCGATGAGCGCGCGCGCCCGCGCCGGTCGACCCTGGGGAGAGCGGGCCGCCGGCCCGCGCGACCCCAGGAGGAGACATGCTCGGCAAGGCGTTCAGCGGGTTCTCGGTCGACGACGTCGAGGCGGCGCGGCACTTCTACGGCGACCTGCTCGGGCTCACGGTCGAGGGCGAGGACCTGCTGTGGATCCGGGTGCCCGGCGACTCGGGCGTGCTCGTCTACCCCAAGGGCGACGCGCACGAGCCCGCGTCGTTCACCGTCCTCAACTTCCCGGTCGACGACGTCCCCGCCACCGTCGCGGCCCTGCGCGAGCGCGGCGTCGTCTTCGAGAAGTACGCGGGCACCCCGGTCGAGACGGACGACGACTTCGTGTTCCGCGGCGGCGGCCCCCTCATCGCGTGGTTCACCGACCCGGCGGGCAACGTGCTGTCGATCATCCAGGACGACGACGCCTGAGAGCGCCGGGCTTTCCGAACCAGGGCTCTACCTCGCGCGACCAGGGCTCTACCTCGCGCGACCAGGGCTCTATCTCGCGGGCCGCGGTGCTACCGCCCGGTCCCGAGACCCTCCTCGCGGGCCCGGACGATCGCGGCGGAGCGGTCGCGGACGGCGAGCTTGGCGAGCACGTTGGCGACGTGGTTGCGCACGGTCTTGGGGCTGAGCACGAGGCGGCGCGAGATGGAGGCGTTGTCGAGCCCGGCCGCGACGAGGTCGAGCACCTCGCGCTCGCGGTCGGTGAGCTGCGGGAACGGCACGCGCGCGGCGGCGCGCCCGCCCACGACGTACGCCATGGCCCGGTCGGCGACGGACGGGGAGAGGATCATCGCGCCGTCGGCGACCGCGTGGACGGCGCGCTCGACCTCGGCGGGGCTGGCGGACTTCACGAGGAACCCGCGCGCCCCGGCGCGGACGGCCGCGACGACGGCGTCGTCGTCCTCGTGCATCGTCACGACGAGCACGCGCGCGGCCGGTTCGGCCCGCACGAGGTCGCGCGTCACGTCCACGCCCGAGCCGTCCCCGAGGTCGAGGTCCATGAGCACGACGTCGGCGCTCGCCCCGGTCCCGGGCGGGTCCCCGCCCGGGTCCAGCCCGAGCAGGGTGCGTGCCTCGGCGGCGGACGCCGCGTGCCCGACGACGCGCACGCCGTCGAACGAGTCCAGCAGCGCCGCCATCCCGAGCCGGAACACGGGGTGGTCGTCCACGACCGCGACGCGGATCACGACGCGCCCTCGCGTGCGAGCGCTCCGGCGGGGACGAGCGGGAGGATCGCGCGCACACGCGTGCCCGGGCGCTCGCCGTCGGGCCGCACCGCGGAGACCTCGAGCCGCCCGCCGAGCTCGTCGGTGCGCTCGCGCAGCGACCGCGAGCCGACGCCGCGGGTCGCGTCGGGCGCGACGCCGCGCCCGTCGTCCTCGCACGTGACGACGAGGCAGCGGTCGCCGAGCCGGACGGTCAGACGGCACTCCCCGGCGCCGGAGTGCCGCGCCGCGTTGACGACGCTCTCGCTCGCGATCGCGTAGGCGGCCGCGGCGACGCGCGGGTCGAGGCCGTCGCACGGGTCGCAGCGCACGTCCACGACGAACCCGCCGAGCGCCTGGCGGCCGGCGAGCTCCCCGAGCGCGACCTCGAGCCCGTGCTCGTCGAGCGACGGCGGCAGGAGGCTGCGGGAGAGCGCGCGGACGTCCTCGACGCGCTGCGTCACCTCGGCGCCGAGCGCGTCGAGCACGGCGGCGGCCGCGGCGGGGTCGGTCTCGAGCGTGTTCCGTGCCCCTTGGAGACCCAGGCGCAGGCCGACGAGCCACGGCCCGACGCCGTCGTGCAGCTCCCGGCGGATCACGCGCCGCTCGGCGAGGCGCGCGCGGGTCGTCGCGTCGCGCGCCTCCTCGAGCTCGCGCGCGCCCTGGGCGAGGGCGAGGCCCGCGCCGAGCACGGGGAGGAGCTGGTCGAGCGCGTCCCGGGTCCGCGCGTCGAGGCGTTCGCCCGCCCGGGCGACGACGTGGACACGGCCGAGCACCCTCCCGCCGTGCGCCACGGGGAGCGAGGCGGTCTGCCCGGTCGAGCGCGACGTCGGCCCGGCCCATCCCGGGCCTGGCAGGTCCTCGGGGGCGCCGGGCGCCGCGGGACGGTCCGGCGCGCGCTCGATCGTGACGCTCTCCAGGCGCAGCGACTCCCGCACCCCGACTGCGAGGCTCACGACCAGCTCGTCGGCGGTCGACGCGGACGACAGGTGGCGGCCGACGCTCAGCGCGGCGCGGCCCGGGTCGTTGCCCTCCCCGTAGACGAGCGTGCGGACCCGGTGCCGCAGCCACGCGTGCAGGGGCTGCACCGCGAGCGCGACCCCGACCGCCGCGACGACCTGCGCGGCGGGACCGTCGACGACCGTCGTCGCGAGCACGACGACCACCGCGTAGACGACGGCGAGGCCCACGGCCAGCATCGCGGCGACGGTCGCGCGCGACAGCACGAGGTCGATGCCCCACAGCCGGTTGCGCAGCACGCACACGAGGATCGCGGCAGGGAACAGCGCCTGGCACGCGAGGTGGGTGAGGGGGAGCGCGAGGATCACGTCGGGGCTCGACCAGGTTCCCAGCAGGGGGAGGAACGACAGCGCCATGAGCGCCGTCCCGAGCGCGAGCAGACCCAGGCCGCGGCGTTCCTCGACCGGTCCGCGGCGCCAGCGCCACGCGGTGGCGGCGGCGGTGACGAGCCCCATGACGACGACGCCGACGATCGCCGGGCGCGGGTCGTCCGTGGGGGCGAGGAAGAAGAAGGCGATGGTCGCGACGCCGCCCGCGACGCCGCACCACGCGCCCGCGCCGAGCCGTCCGCCGCGCACGAACCACGGGACGAGGACGAAGAGCCCGACCGTCCCCGGCACCCACGCCCACCCGTAGGCGTCCGCGAGCGGCGTCAGCGGCGGCAGGCCGGGATGGGTCGACGCGTAGCTGCGCCACGCGCCGCCCAGGGCGGCGACCCCGCCGCCGATGCCGGCGAGCGCGACGAGCCACCCGACGACGTGCGGCCGGCGCACGAGGATCACGGCGGCGACGGTCCCGTAGACGAGGGCGACGGTCGCGTCGACGACGACGAACAGCAGGTCGCCGAGCAGCAGCGGCACCCCGGACGTGAGCTGGAGCGCGAGCGCGGACACGCCGAGCACCCAGGCGAGGACGCCGATCGTCCAGCCCGTGCGGGGCATCCCGGCGCGGCCGGGCCCGGGGTCGGCCACGGGCCCACGGTAGGGCCGCGGCACGCGCGGCGAGAAGGGTCCGGGCGGGAGATCACCCGGCCGCGGCCGACGGCGAGATCGGCGGTCCGTGTCGAGATCGGCGGTCCGGACCGCCGACCTCGACCGGACGTGCCGATCTCGCCGCGTGCTGCCGATCTCGCGCGTCGCGCTCAGCGCCGGTCCCCGAGCGCGAAGCCGAGCGCGGTGACGAGGAGCCAGATCGGCCCGACGAAGCCCGCCATGTACTGGAGCGGCGACACGCCCGTGAGGAGGGCGAGCCCGCCGAGCACGAACCCGACCACGCCGATCCACCGCGGCGCGGCCGCGTGCCGCAGTGCCGCGACGCCGAGCGCGACGCCCGCGACGCCCGCGCCGACCCACAGCCAGGGGATCGTCGCGACCCAGTCGCTGTAGAACGCGCCCGACTCGGGGACGATGAGCGCGGTGTCGCCGAGGCCGAAGAGGAACTGCGTGTCCAGGCCCGAGCCGAGCAGCCCGGCGACCGAGACGAGCACGAGGCCCCAGCCCGCGACGGTCGGCAGGAGCGACCCGGCGGGCGCCTGCGCGTCGAGCCGGCGCTTGAGGCCCGCGGCGAAGACGAGCACGAGCAGCGCGCACGCGATCGTCGCGGTGTGGAACACGATCTGGGTTCCCGTGCGGCCCGCGAGGTCGGCGACGATCGCCTCGGCGTCGCCGGCGGTCTCCTCCCAGTTCACGCCGAGCGCCATCGAGGACTGGATCGAGACCAGGCCGAGGACCCCGGCGACGACGCCGGTCCAGGCCCACGCGCGGGGCGTCGTGCCGCGCGAGCGGCGGGTCGGGTCGCCGGCGAGCGGCGACGGGGCGGTGAGCGAGCTGTCCTGCATGGGACGACCTTCCGTTCGGGCCGCCCATCCCGCGGCCGGGGCCCGCCACGTGCCGCAGCGGTCCCCGCAGCGTCGGCCGGGATGCGTCCCGGGCCCCAGGGGCAGGTGTCCCGACCTGCCGGGCAGGTCGCAGGGCTCCGGGTGCACGACCCCACCCCCGGTGCCATGCTCCGAACCATGTCGACTCCGAAGCCCGCGACGCCCGCGATCGTCGCGCAGGACTCCGCTCTTCTCCAGACGCTCCCCTTCTCCGACGCCCGGGACTTCGACGACGCGACGCGCGGCCTGGTCGCCCGGCGCGAGCCGAGCGCGGTGACGGCGGACGACGGGCGCGTCGTCTGGGACAACGACAGCTACGCGTTCCTCCAGGGCGACGCCCCGGACACCGTGAACCCCAGCCTGTGGCGGCAGTCGCAGCTCGTCGCCGAGCAGGGGCTGTTCGAGGTCACCGGCGGCATCTACCAGGTGCGCGGGTTCGACCTCTCCAACGTGACGTTCATCGAGGGCACGACCGGCGTGATCGTCCTCGACCCGCTCATCTCGACCGAGACGGCCGCGGCTGCGCTCGCCCTGTACCGCGAGCACCGCGGCGACCGACCCGTGACGGGGATCATCTACACCCACTCGCACGTCGACCACTTCGGCGGGGTCAAGGGGGTGACGACCCAGGAGGACGTCGATGCGGGCCGCGTGCCCGTCGTCGCCCCCGAGGGCTTCACGGAGCACGCGATCGCGGAGAACGTCTACGCGGGCACCGCGATGGCGCGCCGCGCGGGGTACATGTACGGCGCCGCGCTCGCCCGCGGGCCGCAGGGCCAGGTGGGTGCCGGGCTCGGGCAGACGACGTCGACCGGGACGGTCACGCTCATCCCGCCGACCCTGTTCGTCACGACCACCGGCCAGGAGGAGACGGTCGACGGCGTCCGGATGGTCTTCCAGATGGCGCCGGACACCGAGGCACCGTCGGAGATGCTCGTCTGGTTCCCGGACCACAAGGCGCTGTGCGCGGCCGAGGACGCGACCCACACGCTGCACAACCTGCTGACGTTGCGCGGGGCCGTGGTCCGCGACCCGCACGTGTGGTCGCGCTACCTGACGGAGTCGATCGACCTGTTCGGCGACGAGGCCGAGGTCGTGTTCGCGTCGCACCACTGGCCGACGTGGGGCACGGCGAGGATCGTCGAGTACCTGTCGCTCCAGCGCGACCTCTACGGGTACCTGCACGACCAGACGCTGCGCCTGCTCAACCGAGGGCTCACCGGTCCGGAGATCGCGGAGCAGATCACGCTGCCCCCCGCGCTCGAGAACGCGTGGCACGCTCGCGGCTACTACGGCTCCGTGAGCCACAACGTCAAGGCGATCTACCAGCGCTACATGGGCTGGTTCGACGGCAACCCCGCCCACCTGTGGGAGCACCCGCCGGTCGAGCGGGCCCGCCGCTACGTCGAGCTCGGTGGCGGGGCGGACGCCGTCGTGGACACGGCGCGGTCGGCGTTCGACGCCGGTGACTACCGCTGGGTGGCCGAGCTGCTCAACCACGTGCTGTTCGCCCAGCCCGACCACGCCGCCGCGCGCGAGCTGCTGGCCGACACCTACGAGCAGCTCGGCTACGGCGCGGAGAACGGCACCTGGCGCAACTTCTTCCTGTCCGGGGCGACGGAGCTGCGCGACGGCCCGTTCGGCACCCCGACGGCGACGTCCGCCCCGGACATCCTCGCCGCGCTCACGCCGACGCTCCTGTTCGACGCGCTCGCGGTGCAGGTCGACGGTCCGCGCGCGTGGGACGAGGACCTGTCGGTCGACGTCGTGCTCACGGACTCGGGCGAGCGCTACCGGCTGTGGCTGCGCAACGGCGTCCTGTCGTACAGCGCCGCGCCGCAGCGGGGCGACGCGGACGCGACGCTGACGGCCACGAGCACGGCGCTCCCGGTGCTCGCCACGGGCGCGGCCACGCCGGACGCCCTCGCGGCGGCGGGGATCGAGGTCACGGGCGACGCGGGCGTGCTCGCGCGCCTGACCGCCGTGCTCGACCCGGGCGATCCGGACTTCGCGATCGTCACTCCCTGAGCCGGCCGACGCCCGCGCCGCGGCCCGACGCCCGCGCCGCGGCCCGACGCTCGCGGCGGGGGCGTCGTGATTGGACCAGGACGGCCGTCTCGTTCGCCGCGACGAACCCGAGGCGCTGTGTCAGGGTCGTGACGGCGGGCGTGCGCGGACACTCCCCGGGAGGCCGAGCGTGACCGGAGGACGACGGCATGGCGAACGGGCACGCGACGCAGACAACCCGGGGGACGCGAGCACGGGCCGCGCGACGTTCGAGACGCCTGCGCCGTGCCTGGGCGGCACTCGGGACGTTCCTCCTCGCGCTGCCGCTGGTCCTCGTGCCGGCCGTGCCGGCCTCGGCCGCCACGTGGAGCATCAGCAAGGAGGCGACGACCCCCGGCCCGTACAGCCCGGGGCAGACCGTCACGTACGAGGTGCAGATCTCGTGCTCCGACCCGAGCACCGCGTGCCAGAACACGGTGTTCACCGACGACCTGCCGGACGGGCTCCAGCTCGTCTCGGCCGAGATCATCAGCCAGCCGAGCGGGACCACGGGCGACCTCACGGTCGACACCGACGGCGACGTCGTCACGGCCACCTGGCCGACGTTCACCAACGGCCAGCAGGCCACGATCGACATCACGGTCCAGATCGACCCCGACCTGCCGTTCAGCGCCGACGGCGTGCCGATCACGAACACGGCGTCCGTGGTCGCGGACAACGCCCCGCAGAACACCGCCGACGAGTCGATCACGCCCGAGGTCGAGCTCGTCCTGGACTCCGAGACGACGAAGACGATCGCGCCCGAGGGGGCGCTCGCGGCCCCGGGCACGCCCGCGACCATGACGATCGGCGCGACGAACACGTCGAACGACCCGGTCGACACGCTCGTGATCCAGGACCCGGTCGACCCGACCGCGGACCCGAACCCGTTCACCTACCTCGAGTACGTGAGCACGGGCGACGTCACGCTGCCGCCGAACGCGACCACGGTCACCGAGGAGTACTGGGACGGGGACTCGTGGGAGCCGCTCGACGACAGCGTGGACCCCGCGACGGTCCAGGGCGTGCGGTACACGTTCAGCGGCGACATCCAGCCGGGCGCCACGGCGAGCATCCCGGTGAACGTCCAGCAGAGCGACGCGGTCGAGGGCCTCGCCGACCCCACGACGATCACCAACGACACGTCGTCGTACGTCACCCACCCCCAGGGCGAGTCCGAGCCCACGACCGCGGACGACACGTACGTCGTCACGCCGCCGAACAACGGCGTGACCGCCTCCAAGAGCTTCGACCCCGCGACGGTGAGCGCGGGCGACCCGACGACGGTGACCCTGGGCGCGACGAACACGGGCACGGCCGTCGACACGCTGACCATCACCGAGCCCGCGTCCGGCACGCCCAGCCCGTTCGAGGGCGACGACCCGCTGACCTTCACGGGGTTCGGGCCCACGGGCGACGGCACGGGCGTGCAGTGGCCGATCGGGGCGACCAGCGCGAGCGTGACCTTCACGTGCGCCGACGGCTCGACGCCCGAGGTCGACGCCTCCGCGCCCAACACGCTGCCCAACCCGCCCGACGACTGCGTCGTCGTCGGCTTCACGGTCGTCTTCACAGGCGACCTGCCCAACGGCGCGGCGGCGTCGATCCCGTTCACGGCCGACACGGACCCCGACCAGGAGGTCGACGACGTCACGCACCCCAACACCGTCGAGGCGACGGTGCCGAGCGCGGACCCGGCGGACTCCACCGCGAACCTGGTGACGCTCGTCGACCGGCTCGCGACGCAGACGGACAAGCTGATCTCGCCCTCGGAGATCCCCGCGATCCCCGGGCAGAGCGTCATCGTCCAGCTCCCGACCACGCTCCTCCCGTTCGGTCCCGACGGCTCGACGACGAACGCGGACCAGGTGGTCGTCCAGGACCCGACCGACCCCGCGAACCCCGGTGACTTCTGGGACCACTTCGAGGCGTCGGCGGTGCGTTCCACCGACGTCCCTGCCGGATCGACGCTCACGGTCAACTACTGGAACGGGACCGCGTGGGTCGAGGCCCCGGACTGCGGCAGCCCGGTCGCCGGTGCCGCGACCGTGAGCTGCGACCTGCCCGAGGACGCGCAGGGCGTGCAGTTCGTCTACGACTCGACGAGCGGCGGCTTCCCGCCGGGGACGAGCTTCCAGCCGAACTTCGTCGCGGACTTCACCGGACCCACCGGCTGGGACGAGCCGCTCACGAACTGCGGCGGCTCCAGCGCGTCGTCGGGCTCGGTGTCCCCGACCGAGCCCGCCGAGGGGTGCGCGTCGGTCGACCCGTACCCCGTCGACGGCACGGGCGACCTCGACTTCATCGAGAAGTCGTTCCTCGGCGACGCCCCGGTGAGCGTCCTCGCCCGCTCCGACGACCAGGTGACCGCGCAGATCACGTGGTCGACCAACGGGTTCTCCGGCGTCGACCCAATGGTGATCTCGGACATCGCCGACCCGGAGACGACGGCCGTGGCCGACTCGTTCTACGACGCGTTCGACCTCGTCCGCATCGAGGCGATCGACGGCTCGGTCGACCCGCTCATCACCTACGACGCGATCGTCGGGGTCGAGCTGTACGACGGCACGACCTGGACCCAGGCGACGAACGCCACGTGCACGACGGCGACGCCCTGTGCGGGCGGCATGCCCGCCGTCGACCTCACGGCGGACGAGCAGGCGTCCACGACGTCGGTCCGGCTCGTCTACACGGAGAGCCCGGACCGTGGCACGAGCGACCCGCTCGCCCCGCAGCCGGGCGACGGGGTCGCTCGCTCGACGCTGGCGGACGGGCGCCACCTCGACCTCACGTTCGAGGTGCGGGACTACAAGCGCTCCGACCCCTCGGCGCCGGTGCTCGGCTCGACCAACGGGACCGTGTACAACACGGCCGACCCCGGCCTGGTCGACGACACCGCGCGGGCGACGGGCACGTTCGACGGCACCGACTACACGGACACCGACGACGACGAGGTCCTCATCATCGACCAGCCGCTCAACGTGACCGTCGCCAAGGACTGGACGGGCGGCCCCATCTCGGTCCCTCCGACCGGCACCCCGGCCGAGTTCTACCCGACGACGGACGTGGTGGTCACGGCGACGAACGCGTCGGCGGCGAAGGTGGACCAGCTCCGCATCGTCGAGCCGGGAGCGGTCGACTCGAACGACGTGCAGACCGCCGCGGGGACGAAGCCGTTCGACGCGTTCACCCTGCGGGCGATCAGCATCACCCCACCCGCGGGAGCGACGAGCACGACCGTCCTGCTGACGAACGAGGCGGGTGAGGTCGGCACGTTCACGCAGGCCGAGGCCGAGGCGCTGACGGTCGGAGAGCTCGCCGGGGTCGTGGGCGTGGTCGTCGAGTTCGACGGCCTCGTCGAGCCCGGGGCGAGCGGGACGCTCGGCCTCACGCTCCAGCTCCGCGAGCTCGACCGGTACACGGACGCCCCCGTGACCGTCGCGGGCTACAGCCCCGTGCCGAACGGCGCCGTCGCCACGATCACGGACCCGGGCGGCGTCCCGGGCCAGGACGACCGCCACGCGTACGACGACGCCACGACGGAGCTCCAGGACGCGGGCATCGACATCGCGGTGGGCAAGTCGTTCAGCCCGGGCACGATCGTCGAGCCCGGCACGGGCCCGGTGACGATGACGATCTCCGGTCAGCCGCTCGGCCCGTCGCGCAGCGTCGAGATGGTGCTCACCGACGACGACCCCCAGTTCTGGAACCAGTACGACTTCGTCGGGTTCGCGGGGGCGAGCCTCGTCGCGCCGATCCAGCAGGTGCGGGTCGACGCGTTCGTCGGCGGCACGTTCTCCGGCGACCCCGGCTCGCCCGACCCGGTGACCGTGACCGGCGGTGCCTGGGTGCTCGGCCAGGAGCAGGCCTTCTTCGCGCTCCCGGACACCGTCGACCCGGCCGACGTGCAGGGCCTGCGGTTCACCTTCAGCCGCACCGACGGCTCGATCTGGGAGAACCCGGCGACCCCGGTGCAGACCGTCCCGATGTCGGTGGAGCGGCGCGAGGAGATGCGCTCCGGGGGACCCGTGCTCACGGACCTCGCGGCGAACCCGCCCGGTCCGGGCGAGACCGCCCCGGGCGTGGCGAGCAACTCGGTGCAGGGCACCACGACGGGGGCCGACCTCGTCGTCGACCCCGCGACCGGCGAACTGGTCCCGGTGAGCGCCGACGGCTCTGCGGACGCGTCGATCCTCTACGAGCACGCCACGAACGGGGTGCAGATCGTCAAGAACTTCGACGGCGTGGTGTCCGGCAGCCTCAAGCCGCCGAACGCGGTGATCCCGATGAACATCGCCATCACGAACACGGGCGACCGGCCGATCGTCGACCCCGTCGTGGTCGACGACCCCATGCCCGCGGACGCGCTGGGCCCGCAGCTCACGCTGGCCGACGCGGCCGAGCCGTTCGTGTACGCGCTGAGCGGGGCGGACCCCGACCCGACGACTCCGGACCTGCCGACCGACGCGGCGCAGGTCACGGTCGACCAGGCCGGGAACATCGAGAGCCTGCGGTTCTCGTTCCCGGACGGCTCGGTGCTGGAGCCGAACCAGACCTACACGATCACGGTGCTCGTGAAGTTCCGCGTCGGGATCGCGCCGAACACGCTCGTCGCCAACACGGCCGGCGTGATCGGCGACCGGCCCTGGGACGAGTGCGTGACGCGGCTGGACGAGGCGACGGGTGCGTGCGAGGCGGACGCCGACGTGCGACCCACGGAGACCGCCGTCATCGCCCAGTCGAAGTTCGTCAAGGCGACGGACGGCGACGAGCTCGACGTCTTCGTGGACCCGGACTACACGGGCGCGCCCGTCGTGTGCCAGCCCAACGCCGCCGGCTTCTACTCCTACCCGTGCGTCCCCGTCATCGCCC
This sequence comes from Cellulosimicrobium sp. GQ32, assembly GCF_059758455.1. Lineage (NCBI taxonomy): Bacteria > Bacillati > Actinomycetota > Actinomycetes > Micrococcales > Promicromonosporaceae > Cellulosimicrobium > Cellulosimicrobium sp. GQ32. Next base: position 86,346 of record NZ_JCAXEP010000010.1, read on the forward strand.
CCGGGCACGACGAGACCTGGCGCGTGCGCATCGACAACGTCGGCAACAACCCGTTCACCAAGGTCGTGGGGTACGACAGGTTCCCGACCCCGGGCGACACGGGCTCGTACGACACGTCGCCACGCGGGTCGGCGTGGGCGCCCGTGCTCACGGCGGACCCGCCCCCGGCGCTCGTGAACGCGCCGCCGGGGACCCAGGTGCAGTTCTCCTACACGACCGCGGACGACCTCTGCGGCGACGACATCGAGGGCCCGCTCGACGAGCCGATCTGCCCGACGGACCCCGCGACCGGGTGGGCCCCGTTCACCCCGGACACTCCCGAGGCCGTCTTCGCGGAGATCACCGCGATCAAGTTCGTCCTCACGTTCCCCGAGGACGAGCCGTTCGAGCCGGGCGAGTTCGTGGCGATCGAGGCGACGTCGACCACGCCGGCGGAGGTCCCCGCCGCGGGCGACCGGTCGATCGCGTGGAATTCCGCAGCGGTGTCCGCGGCCTACCAGCGGTCGGACGGCACCATGCACAGCCTCCTGCCGACCGAGGGCCAGAAGGTGGGCGTCGCGACGGCGTCCGGGCCGCTCGAGGTGAACAAGGTCGTCACCGGCGAGGGGGCCCCGTACGCGCCCGACTCGTTCTCGATGTTCGTGCAGTGCACCTCGGCCGTCGGGTCGTGGCTCGAGACGCCGCTGGACCCGATCCCGATCACCGTCGTCCCCGGGACGCCGACGGTCGTGCCGGACCTCCCGTACGGCGCCGAGTGCACGATCACCGAGGACGGGACCAACGGGGAGACCGAGCTGATCGTCGGCACGGTGACGATCGACAGCGAGGACCCGGAGGACCCCGTCTCGATCACCGCGACCAACGTCTACGCGCTGTCGAGCATCGAGATCTCGAAGGAGGTCGTCACCGACGCGGTGGACCAGGACGGGAACCCGGTGCCGTTCGGCCCGTTCGCGGTCGACGTCGCGTGCACGTTCCTGGGCGAGGACGTCTACGCCGAGGGCTACGACGCCGAGAACCCGATGACCGCCATCCCGATCGAGGACGGGGAGACGATCGAGCTCACCGGACTGCCCGTCGGCTCCGTCTGCACCGTCACCGAGTCGGGCACGGGCAACGCGTCGTCGGTGACGATCACCGTCGACCAGGGCCTCCCGGGCCACCCCGTGACGACCGACGGCCCGACGACGGACGTCAGCCTCACCCCCGACGTGCTCGGCGCGAGCACGAACGACGTCACGCTGACCAACACGTACGACGTCGGCGCGATCGGTCTCCAGAAGGTGGTCGACGGCGAGGGCGGCCCCGCGTACGGGAGCGGCCCGTTCACCGTCACGGTCGTCTGCACGTACGACGACGACGGCGACGGGCCGGGCGCCCCGCGCACGGTCTACGACGGCACCGTCGTGCTGGGCGGGGCGGGGCCGCTCGACGCGCAGATCGCCAACCTGCCGACGGGCGCGGTCTGCGACGTCGAGGAGGTCGACGACGCCGGCGCCACGGGGTCCGTCGTCGTCCCCGAGACCGTCACGGTCGGCAGCGGCGACGTCGCGAACGTGGTCATCACCAACACGTTCGACGTCGGCTCGATCGAGGTCGACAAGGAGCTCGACGGCCTCGGCGCCCTCTACGGCCCGGGACCGTTCGAGGTCACGCTCGAGTGCACCTACGAGGACGTCGAGATCCTCGTCCCGGATGGGGCGGTGCGGACGTTCGTCCCGGGCCGGCCCGCGGTGTACGAGGACCTTCCGGTCGGGTCGCAGTGCACGGTCACCGAGACCGACGACTTCGGGGCCACCGAGGTCACGGTGAGCGTCGACGGTGGCGAGCCGGTGGACGGCACGTCGGTCGACGTCGTCGTGCCGCCCGCGGCCGAGGACGGGTCGCCGACCACCGTGACCGTCACGGTGACCAACGCGTTCCACACCGCCCCGCTCCTCGTGGAGAAGGTCGTGGACGGCGACGCCGCGGGCTTCGCGCCGTCGATGCCGGACATCCCGCCGCTGCCCGAGCTGCCCGCCGAGCCGGTCACGCCCGAGGAGCTCGCCGCCCTCATCGCGCAGCTCGAGGAGTTCTACGCGCAGTTCCCGCTCGAGGGCATCCCGTACCGGGCGTCCGCCTCCTGCACGTTCCAGGGTGCCGAGATCGAGGTCCCGGGCGGTGCCGTGCGGCCGTTCGGCCCGGGTCTGCCGGGCGTGTACTTCGGCCTCCCCGTGGGGGCGGTGTGCACCGTCACCGAGACGGAGACCGGCGGGGCGACGGCGGTCACGGTCGAGCCGGACCCGGTCCAGGTCGAGGAGCGCGTGCTCCCGGCCCCCGCGCAGGTGGTCACCGTGACCAACACCTACGACGCCGGGTCGATCGAGGTCACCAAGGTCGTGGCCGGCGACGGCGCCGAGGCGTTCGGCTCCGGGCCGTTCACCGTGAGCGCCGCCTGCACGTTCCTGGGCGAGGCCATCGAGGTGCCTGGTGGCGCCGAGCGCACGATCTCCGGGGGCGAGGTCGCCGTCTACGACGGCCTGCCCGTCGGCGCGGAGTGCGTCGTCACGGAGACGGAGACGGGCGGGGCCGCCTCGACGACGATCTCCGCGTCGGTCGAGGGCGGCGAGCCCGGCGCGGTCACGATCGGTCCCGACCCCGCCCAGGTGACGGTGACGAACACGTTCGACGTCGGGCAGGTCGTCGTGACGAAGAGGCTCGCCGGGCCGGGCGCGTCGCAGCACCGCGGCGACGAGTTCGTCGTCACGCTCGCGTGCACGTGGGACGTCGACGGCGTCACGACGGACGTCGTGGTCCCGGGCGGTGCCGAGCGCACGCTCTCGGCCGACGACGACTGGACCGCCGTCTACGCGCAGGTCCCCCAGGGGGCCGAGTGCACGCTCGCGGAGACCGACGCGGGCGACGCCGAGGCCGTGACGCTCGCCGTCGCGGGGACCGACGTGACCGTCGACCCCGACGACACGACGCCGACGTCCGACGCGTTCACCGTCCCGACGGGCGACGGCGCCGAGGTCGACGCGACCGTGACCAACGCGTTCCGCGCCACCGGCGGGGGCAGCCTCCCGCCGACCGGTGCGAGCGTCGGGGCGGTCGCGGTGCTCGCGATCCTGCTCACGGGTACCGGTGCGCTGCTGGCCGACGCCCGGCGGCGCGGGACCCGGACAGCGGGCCGCGCCTGACACGGCCCCTGGTCAGGCCGCGCCTGCGGTTGCGGAACCTGACCAGGGGCGGGACCGTTACCGCATGATCCGCTTCCTGCTGAGCTTCGCGATCAACGTGGTCCTCGCCGCCGTGGGCCTCCTCGTCGCCTCGAGCCTGTTCGACGGCGTCACCGTGCACGCCTCGGGCTTCGTCGTCGCCGTGCTCATCTTCGCGGTGGCCCAGGCGATCCTCGCGCCGTTCGTCTTCAACGTGGCGCGCAAGTACGCCTCGGCGATCCTGGGCGGGATCGGCCTCGTGTCGACGTTCCTCGCCCTGTGGGTCGCGACGCTCATCGGGGATGGCCTCGAGATCTCGGGCGCGTCCACGTGGATCGGGACGACGGTCGTCGTCTGGCTGATCGGCGCGCTCGGCGGCTGGTTCCTCGGGTGGCTCGTCCTCACGCGCTGGTGGGACGGCCGCCAGGAGCAGAAGCGGATCCGCGAGGCCACGGCCAAGGGCTGATCGCGACGGCTGCCCCGACGGGTCCGGGGCGGCCGTCCGCGCTATCGCAGCAGAACGTCGACGTGCTCGACGCTGTCGGGGCCTCCTCGCACGCCCGCGTGCACGACGAGCCGGGCGAGCTCGCGCAGCGGGACGTTGCGGTTGTTGGACGCGTGCTTGAGGCGCGCGAACGCCTCGTCGGGGTGCACGCCGTAGGCGGCCACGACGACGCCCTTCGCCTGCTCGATCACCCCGCGGGTCTCCGCGGCGGCCGCGATGTCGCGCCGGGCGCGCTCCTGGGCGTTGTCGGCGACGGTCCGCGTCACGTCCACGAAGTACCCGACGAGCTCGGTCACCTCACCCGTCTCGTGGTCGCGGCGGCCGTGCCCGACCACCACGAGGAACCTCTCGCCGCCGTGGGCGTCCATGATCCGGTGCACGCTCGAGAACGGCTCGCCGGTGCGTCGTGCCTCGTCGAGGATCTGCCGGACCCGCTCGCGGTCGTCGGGGTGCTTGTGGGCGAGGACGAGGTCGGTCGTCGGCACGACGTCGCCCGGTTCGAAGCCGTGCAGGCGGTACGTCTCGGGCGACCACCACCACACGCCCGTGCTCAGGTCCAGGCGGTACTGGCCGATCTGCTGGTGCGCTCCGCGCGCGAGCGCCTGCTCGATGGCATGGTCGTCTACGGACATGCTGGCCTCCGGCTATCCGGTGGATGAGGAGCCAGGTCCAGACTCGACCCTCAGACGGTACTCCACTTCTCGACCGGGAGTGCCGCTCGCGAGCACGGGGTGACTTCGGCGAAGTCCGGGGCGACCGCGACGAGGGCCGGGGGCACCGACGGTCGCGGCCGCCATGAACAGGGCGAGCCAGCCGTCGCGGGCCACCACCAGGACGGCTCCCAGCACGCCCGCGGCGACGACGAGCGCGATGAGCGTGACGACGGCCATGAGGAGGATCGCGTACCAGGCGAGGGTGTCGGCCCGGTCGCGAGCTCCTTTATCTCGTCGAGGCGCTTGAAGAGGGTGAGCGGCCCGCCCAGGACACCGAGCAGGCCCAGCACGATCCCGCCGATCGCGAGCGTGAGCACCGGGCTGCGGAAACGGTGGAACAGGGTGTGCACGGGGGTGAACGCGAGCACCGCGAGGAGAACCGCGGTGGGGCGAGGGCTGCATCCGGAGCCCCGACGCCCGCGTGGCGTGGATCGGGGCCGGATGCTCGACGCGCGCGACCCGGCACCCGGGGATACGTTCGACGCATCCCGGAGCGCAGCGCCGCGCTCCCGCCGAACGTACGAACCGGAACGAGAGGTCTGACGTGGCAACGCTCACCGTGTGGAAGTTCGACACTCCCGAGGGCGCGCAGCGCGCCGAGGACGCGCTGCTGGCGCTCCAGAAGCAGGAGCTCATCCAGGTCCAGGACGCGGCGATCGTGTCCTGGGAGGAGGGCAAGAAGAAGCCGAAGACGCGGCAGGGCACCAGCACGACGGCGGTCGGGGCGCTCGGCGGCACGTTCTGGGGCCTCCTGTTCGGCCTCCTCTTCTTCGTCCCGCTGCTCGGGGCGGCCATCGGTGCGGCGTCCGGGGCGATCGCGGGAGCGCTGACCGACGTCGGCATCGACGACGACTTCATCGACTCGGTCCGCAGCAAGGTCACGCCGGGCACGTCGGCCCTGTTCGTGCTCACGTCGGGCGCCGTGATCGACCGCGTGCACGACGCGCTCCAGGCCGAGGGCGTGCACGGCGAGCTCATCCAGACGAACCTCTCCGCGGACGAGGAGGCCAAGCTCCGCGCGGCCTTCGACGAGAACGCCTGAGCGGTCCTCTCCCGGGTGAGGCGCCCGACGGCGGTGCGCGTCGTCGTCCAGGAACGGCATGAACTCGCTCCCTGCGCCTGCTCGGCGTCGACCGCGGTGTGCATCGGCCCGAGCTCACGGGCCGTCTTGTCCCCGTCCTGCTGGGCGGCGTAGCGGGACGTGTGCCGCCGACGCCGTCAGGACGTTCTGAGCCCGCTGTCGTCGGGCGCATTCGTGAAGAAGAGCGCGCTGAGCTCTATCGCCTCGTTTCTCGTCGAGCATCCGAGCTTGCGGTAGAGGGACTTGAGCTGTGACTTGATCGTGTTCGGCGAGACGTGGAACTGGGCTGCCAGCTCGGCGACGGTGCGATGGAGCGGGAGCGCGTACAGCACGCGCAGCTCGCTCCCGGTCAGCGCCGACCGGTTGGGCACGTCGCGCAGCTCGAGGCCGTCGACCGATCGGTCGAACTGGAGTGCCGACCGTTCGCCCAGGCGGCTCCGGACCGCTTCGACGAGCTGCCGAGGCGTTGACGCGATCAGCCGACGGATGTCGCCCGTGCTCGCGGCACGAGCGACGGCCAGTGCGGTGTGGTGGCTGACTCTCCCGTTGTGCGCCAGCTCGAGCCATGCCGAGAGCACGAGGTGCTCAGCACGCAGACGTGGCCCGAGCGGTGAGTCGCCGGCGAGCCGCCGCAACGTCTTCGTCGCTGTGTCGAGCCGGCCGAGGTGCAGGTCCACCCGGACGGCGGCGAGCCTGGTCATCGGGCCACAGCGGACCCGGTCCTCGGCGAGGCGGCGCGCGGTGGCCTCGTCGCCCATCGCGAGCATCGCCTCGATCGACACCGCTGCGACGATGTCGTTCGCGATCGAACCGTGCTGACGCGGGTGCGACTCCTGAGCGAGCTCAGTCACCTCGATCGCCTCGCTCGGCCTGTGCTGGGCGACGAGCGCGCGTGCACGGGCGAGGAGCGCGAAGGGCCACGTCATCTCTACGCTGTGGTAGGGCTCGAGCTCCGCGAGCCGCAGCCCCATGTCCGCGCTCATCCTGTCGACGGCAACGAGAGCCTCGGTAGTGGCCTCGGTCGCCTGCGTCGACCTCTCGTGCGCAGGGGTGGGGCCGGGCTTGCCTGAGCCCTCGTCGAGCGTCGCCCGCGCGTCCTCGAGGGAACCGCGCAGCGCGTGGGCGAGGGCGAGCCTGCTCAGGGTGAACCGCTCCGCATCCGGCTGGATGGAGTGCCGAGCGAGTTCTCGCGCCCTTGCGAACTCCACGAGTGCTCGGCGGGAGTCGCCGGCAAGGAGGTACGTCGAGCCGATCTGGGCGTGCGCGAACCAGAGGGGCCCGTCGGTCCGTTGGTGCCACTCGGCATCGGCGTTCGCGAACCGGTCGTAGAGGCGCTGAGCGCATACCACCGCTGCTGCGACGTCTCCGCTGAGGCGGAACGCGAGCATCTGCGCCATGGCGAGGCAGTCGAACTCCTCCGCACTCAGAGTCCGTGCCTCGTCGGGATCGATGAGCGGCTTGAACGGGCGGTGCGTCCGGGCGAGGAGGGGCGTCATCGGGTGGACGATTCGGAGCGCGAGGTACCGCTCGACCGTTGTGGCCGGCAGCCCTTCGATCGTCCGCACGAGCAGGTCGTAGTGCGCGCTGTAGAGCGGCCAGAGATTCGTCATCGCTGTCGCCGCGATCGTCTCAGGCGACCCGGATGCGACCGCCTGTTCGAGCGCCGTGACCGCCGCGACCGGGTCGTTGAGATTCACGGGGCTCCCTGCCGCGCGCCGGTGACCGCTGCTGTCGTGGGTCGGCCCCCCCGGACCACGGCACCCCTGGGCGGACCACTCCACTCGCTGTCGCGAACGTCGTTCGACATCGTTTGTCAGAACCTCCAGGTCGGCAGCTCGGAGCCGCAGATCGGTCGATCGAAACTCAGTCGTACCACGGGACCAGCAGGTCAGCATGCCCAATTAACAAAATGCCGGGTGAAAGCGCGGGTGAAAGACCGGGGGGTGCCGCGTGTGAGAGGTCGGGGGAAATTGCAGATTCGACGTCGGGTGGGCAAGTGGCGCTGGCTAGCATCGCGGCATGAGCGTATCCACGGCGGCATCCCAGAGAATGATTATTCGGAATGTCCGAGTTTTCGACGGTCTGAGCGATAAGACGCTCGACAATGCGGACGTGCTGGTCGAGGGCCAGCACGTCGTCGCGGTCTCGTCGTCACCCGTCGGAGGGCACGAGACCGACGGCGTCATCGAGATCGACGGCGGGGCGAGGTTCCTCATGCCCGGCATGAGCGATGCCCACGCGCACCTCATGGGCAACGCCAACACCATGATGGATTTCGTCCAAGGACCGACCGGCACCCTGTACGGCAACACCATCGCGGAGGCGAGACGCATGCTCCTGCGCGGGTTCACGACGGTCCGCGACATGGGTGGGGACACGGCGCCGGTGAAGGCGCTCATCGACCGTGGCGTCTTCCAGGGGCCGCGCATCTTCCCGAGCCAGGCGATGATCTCGCAGACGTCCGGGCACGCGGACTTCGCGTTCGTCTACGACGTGCCCCAGGAGTTCGGCGGCCGACCGAGCCGTACCGACGACCTCCACTTCACGCGCGTCGCCAACGGGGTGCCGCACGTCCTCGCCGCGGTGCGCGAGCAGCTGCGGCAGGGAGCGAGCCAGATCAAGCTCACGCTCGGCGGCGGAGCGGCCTCGATGTACGACCCGCTCAGCACGTTGCAGTACACCCCGGAGGAGATCCGCGCCGCCGTGCAGGCGGCGTCCGACTACGGCACCTACGTCGCCACGCACGTGTACACGGTGGACGGCATCCGCCGTGCGATCGACGCCGGCGTGCGATCGATCGAGCACGGTCACCTGGCCGACGAGGCCACAGTCCGGCACATCGGGGAGACCGGGACGTGGCTCTCGATGCAGCCGTTCGCGGAGCCGGACCACCACTACCCCGACCCGGCGCGCGCCGCGAAGAACGCGCAGATCTGCACGGGCACCGAGCAGGTGTACGAGTGGGCGAAGCGGTACGGCGTCAAGACCGCGTGGGGCACCGACCTGCTCCTCGAGCCGCAGTCGGCGGCCCGGCAGAGCGTCATGGCGGCGCGCATGAGCGAGTTCTACAGCAACGTCGAGGCGCTGAGGATGCTGACGTCCGGGAATGCGGAGCTGTTCGAGCTCGCGGGGGAACGCAACACGTATCGAGCAGGAAGGCTGGGCGTCATTGCCGAGGGTGCCTGGGCCGACCTCGTCCTGGTCGATGGCGACCCTCTCACCGACCTTTCCGTGATCGCCGACCCCGACGCCAACTTCAAGCTCATCGTCAAGGGAGGAGAGGTCGTCAAGAACACGCTCTGACCATGTCGGAGGTGATCTCGGCGAAATCTCTCGTACCGCGGTCACCGACGACGGAGCGGAAGCCGGGTCGTGCGCAGTCCGGTGGGAACCCCTGTCAGAGCCACGACCGACCTACCCCACCCGAGCACCAGGAGGACAGAATGACCGTCAACACCACGAAGGCTCGCCAGACGACGAACATCGACCCGACGCTGAGCATCAACCCGGTCTTCGTGCGGCCCGGTGAGGCGACGGAGCTCGACAAGTTCAAGATGCCCGGGGGTCCGAGCCTTCCCGAGACGGCGTACCAGATCGTGCACGACGAGGCGATCCTCGACGGGAACTCTCGCCTGAACCTGGCGACGTTCGTGTCCACCTGGATGGACGACCACGCGCTCAAGCTCTACAGCGAGTCGGCCGACAAGAACATGATCGACAAGGACGAGTACCCGGCGACGGCCGCGATCGAGGACCGCTGCTGGCGGATCCTCGCGGACCTCTGGCACGTGCCCGACCCCACGGACACGATCGGGACCTCCGCGATCGGCTCGTCCGAGGCGTGCATGCTCGGCGGGCTCGCGCTCAAGCGGCTCTGGCAGGAGAAGCGCAGGGCTGAGGGGAAGTCGACCGAGCGGCCGAACCTCATCATGTCTGCCGCGGTGCAGGTCGTCTGGGAGAAGTTCTGCAACTACTGGGACGTCGAACCTCGCTACGTCCCCGTCTCGCCCGACCACCTGGTCCTCGACGGCCACGGCCTCGAGGACTACGTGGACGAGAACACGATCGGCGTCGTCGCCATCCTGGGCCAGACCTTCACCGGGCTCTACGACCCGGTCGAGGCGATCGCGAAGAAGCTCGACGAGATCGAAGCGAAGACCGGGTTCGACGTCAAGATCCACGTCGACGGGGCCTCCGGTGCCATGGTGGCTCCGTTCTGCCAACCAGACCTCGGCTGGGACTTCCAGATCGACCGCGTGAACTCGATCAGCACGTCCGGTCACAAGTACGGCCTGGTGTACCCCGGCGTCGGATGGGTGGTCTGGCGCAGCACCGCGGTGCTCCCCGAGAGCATGGTCTTCCACGTCAGCTACCTCGGCGGGGACATGCCGACGCTCGCGCTGAACTTCTCCCGGCCGGGGGCGCAGGTCCTGCTGCAGTACTACCAGTTCTTGCGCCTCGGTCGAGAGGGCTATCGGGAGATCCAGCAGAACTCCATCGACGTCGCCACCTACCTCTCGAGCGGGATCGCGGACATCGGACCGTTCGAGCTCATGAGCAAGGGCGACACCATCCCGGTGTTCGCCTGGGTGCTCAAGGACGGTTACACGGACAAGTGGACCCTGTACGACCTTGCCGACCGGCTTCGGATGAAGGGCTGGCTCGTCCCGGCCTACCCGATGGCGGACGACATGGCGGACGTCGTCCTGCAGCGCATCGTGGTCAAGGTCGGGCTCAGCCGTGACCTGGCCTCGGCGCTCCTGTCCGACATCAAGGGTGAGGTCCAGTTCCTCGACGCGCTCGACGCGCCGCTCCCGCGAGAGGCCTCGAGCGGGTCGCACTTCCACCACTGAGCCGGCACCGCGGGGCGAGGGCGGTCTCACCGCCCTCGCCCCGCGGCCGTCCCGTCCACCCGTCCCACCGGCCCACCGAGGGAACCGTCACCATGAGCGAAGCGATCATCACCGCGCCCGTCCGACCACGGCCGTTCCTGGTCCCGACCCTGACGAAGCAGTGCTGGGGGTTCATGATCGGTTCGTCGCTGTTCGCGATCGGCTCGGCACCGGGGTTCGGGTCGTGGGCCGGGTCGTCGGTCGCGAACCTCCTCTACTTCGTCGGGGCGCTCTTCTTCACCGCGGCCGGGTTCACACAGCTCCTCCTCAGCGGGGCGGTGAGCGTCCCCGTGCACTACGCGCCCGGGCGCATGGTGCGGGCCGAGTGGCTGACAGCGGCCACCCAGTCCTTCGGCACGATCATGTTCAACGTCAGCACCACCGCCGCCCTGTACGCGCGGTCGCGCCACGCCGAGACGGAGTACGTCTGGAACCCGGACGCGGCAGGGTCTCTGGCGTTCCTCGTGAGCGCCAACCTCGCGTTCCTCGCATACGTACGCGGGGGTGCGACGTGGTGGGACCCGCGGCGGATCGGATGGTGGTCGGTGGTCGTCAACTTCGTCGGGTGCGCCGCGTTCGCGGTCTCCGCGGTCGGGGCGTTCGTCCTCCCCGACGGGTCGGCGATCAGCAGCTCGCTCGCGAACGGCGGGACGTTCGTGGGCGCACTCTGCTTCTTCGTCGCGTCGCTCGTCGTCCTGCCGTGGTGGAGCCGCCAGCGCCCGTCCGACGCCGCCGGCGCCGCCGTGGGGCGGGAAGGGAGCCCGGGGCCGGGACCGTCGTACCACGACTGACCCGGGTGGCCGGCGCCACCTCCACATCTCGACCGACCCCGGGACGGGCACGTGCTCACAGTTCTCGCAGACCTGCTGACGATCGGTGTCGCCGTGGCGATCAGCCCGCTCGCGATCGTCGCCGTCATCCTCATGGCCACGTCCGGCAAGGGCCGCACCAACGGCACGGCGTTCGTGCTCGGCTGCTACACGTTCGCGATCGTGTTCATCGGTCTGCTCGTGCTCCTGGGGCGATCGAGCGGGACGGACGAGGCAGGTTCCGAACCGCACTACGCCGTCGACGCCCTGGAGATCGCGCTCGGGCTGGCGCTCGTCGCACTCGCGACCGTCCAGTGGCGGAGGCGAACGTCGACGGAGACACCGAAGTGGATGGAGAGCATCGACCAGCTCACGCTGATGAAGGCCTTCCTCGTCGGCGTGCTCATCTCCGGTCCGCTGTCGCCCAAGGACCTGCCGCTGCTCATCGCCGCCGGGGGTCGGATCTCGCAGGCCTCGCTCGCCGTGGCCGAGGTCGTCGCGGTGATCCTCGTCTTCGGGCTCCTCGGCGTGACGGCGGTGGCGGTCCCGTGGGTGCTCAGCGTCGTCGCCCCAGGCCAGGTCGAGAAGAAGCTCGCCGCGCCACGGGACTGGCTCGTCGCGAACCACGCGGTCATCATGACGGTGCTGTTCGTGATCCTGGGGACCAAGCTGGTCGGCTCCGGCGTCTCCGACCTGACGACCGCCGGAGGGACGTGACGTGTCGACCGAGATGCTGTTGGTCGTCGTTTCTGCGGTCGTCCTCGTCGTCGTCGTCACCGTGCTCGCCCGAAAGGTCGGCGTCGCCGGCCCGCTCGTCCTCGTGGGTGTCGGCGTCGCGGTCAGCTACGTCCCCGCGATACCTCCGATCTCGGTCGAGCCGAACCTGATCCTCGTCGGGGTGCTGCCCCCGCTCCTGTACTCCGCCGCCGTCGCGGCGCCCCGGATCGAGTTCCGCCGGGACTCGACCGCGATCGGGGGCCTCGCCGTCGTCCTCGTGATCGTCAGCGCGCTCGTGCTGGGAGTCTTCTTCGCATGGGCGGTCCCCGGTCTGGGACTCGGCCTCGGCATCGCCCTGGGGGCGATCCTGAGTCCGACGGACGCGGTCGCTACTTCGATCGTCAAGGAGCAGGGGGCGCCGCGCCGCGTGCTCGCGGTGCTGGAGGGGGAGAGCCTGCTCAACGACGCCACGGCCCTCGTGACCCTGCGGACGGCGATCGCCGCGACCGCGGTGGGCTTCTCCGTGCTCGGCACGGCCGGCTCGTTCGCCTGGGCGGTGCTCTCCGCGGTCGTCGTCGGGGCCGGGGTCGGCTCGATCGCGCTGCGGGCGCGGGCCTGGACGCAGAGTGCGACCGCCAACACCGCGCTGGGACTGACCGTGCCCTACCTGGCCTACCTTCCGACCGAGGCGCTCGGTGGCTCCGGCGTCGTCGCCGCGGTCGCCGCCGGGATCGTCTGCGGACGCGGTGCGACGCGCTGGCTGACGCCGGAGCAGCGGATCTCCGACAAGCTCAACTGGCGGACGGTCGAGTTCGTCCTCGAGGGCGCGGTCTTCCTGGCGATGGGTCTCGAGCTCTACGGGATCGTCTCCCACGGCGACGCCGACGGGGCGCACCTGCTGGGTGCGCTGTGGATCGCGCCGGCCGCGCTCGTCATCCTGACGGGCATCCGCGCCGCCTACGTGTTCCCGATGCTCGGCCTGCACAACGTGCGGGTCCGCAGGTCGGTCAACAAGCGCCTCGCCGCACGGGAGAAGGCGTTGCGCGACGGGGACGATCCACCTCGACCACTGGTGGTCCTCGGCGAGCGACGGAACGCGAGCGCACCGGAGTCCATCCGTCGCCTGCGCAATGACATCGACTACTACGAAGCGGCTCCGTTGACGAGGAAGGACAGCACCATCGTCGTCTGGGCAGGCATGCGAGGCGTGGTGACCCTCGCGGCGGCCCAGACGCTCCCGGAGCAGACCCCGGCACGGGACCTGCTGGTCTTCATCGCGTTCCTCGTGGCGGCCGGAAGCCTGATGCTCCAGGGCCTCACCCTGCCGGCTCTCGTCCGTCGGCTCAGCGTCCCGGCCGCCGACCACGACGCGCCCGACGACGTGCGCCTCATCCATGCCGACCTGCACGACGTGGCCGAGCGAGCCGTCGCTCGTCGCACGGTGGCGCGCCCCGACTCGACGGCGTTCCCGCCGGAGCTCTACCAGTCGTCGCGGCCGTGGTTCTTCGAGATAGGTCGTGCTCGGCACGACGCCGATCCCGACGCGCTCGAGTTCGAGCTTGCGCTGGTCGGCATCATGAGGGAGCGCCTGCGTGGCCTCACGTCCTCCGGACGGTACGACAGCGGTGCCGCGCAGTACGTCTTCGACGAGCTCGACGCGTACGAGATCACGCTGCGGCTCCACCTCGCCGGCGGCGAGTGACGAAGAACCTCACCCAGCGAGGCGTCGCCGGACGGTGCTCAGCTCGCGAGGCGTGAGTCCGCCCGACATCAGGTACTCCGCGCTCCCGCCGCTGGCGTCGACCCACGCGAGCGCCTGCTGGATCGCGGACGGGGGCGTCCCGGTGGCCAGTGTCCGCAGCTGCGGCGTGACGGTGACGCCGAGCGACTCGATCATGTGGATCATGCCGTCCGCCCACGGACCGGCGAGATGACGCTGGGACTCCGCGTAGTCGTCGACGGTCGCCGTGCGCTCGACCCCCACGGCGTCGAGGAGCAGTGCGACGGCCACACCGGTCCTGTCCTTGCCGGCGGTGCAGTGGACGACCACTGCCGTGGGAGCGCCGTCGTGCGAGGCCGCGACGATGCGCGCGACCTCGGCGAACGCCGCGGCGGACCGCTGAAGCATCCAGATGTAGAGGTCGCCCAGTGCCGGCAACGCCTCGACGCCCGCACGGACGTCGTCCGACGACGGCGCACCCGTCGGGTCCACCAAGGCACCGATCTGCTCGCCGACGGCCCCCTGGGCGATCGCCAGCCGGACCGTGTCGAACGGCCTCGTGCTCGGCAGCCGGTCGGGCGCGGCCTCGCGTTCGGCGGAGGTGCGGAGGTCCGCGACCACGCCGATCTCGGTCGCGGCGAGCTGGGCGACTCCCTGGTCGGTGAGGCTCCGCAACGCCTCCGACCGGTAGAGCACCCCCGGGCGGCTGTAGCCACCGCCCTGGAGCGGGAGCCCGCCGGTGTCGCGAAAGTTGTAGAGGCCGTCGAGGGTGGACATGGTGCGACTCCTCATGCTCGGACGGTTCCGTAGCGGAAGCCGCGCACGATGTTCACGAGGCCGAGGACGATGAGGGAGAGGCCCAGGAGCCACCACAGCACGGTGACGCCCCACAGCGGTGTGAGGAGCAGGACGACGCCCGCGACGATCGACAGGATCGCGAACACGACCGAGATCGTCTTCGAGGCGGCGTCACGGAGCGAGGTCAGGTCCACGATGCCCTCGACGATCCACAGGATCCCGATGAGGATCCCGAGGAACAGCGCGAGGAAGGTGGTGGTCTGGCCGAGGTTCAGGAAAGCCAGGACGCCCGCGACGATGAACACGACCCCGAGAAGGATCCGACCGACACGCGCCCACCCGCCCTTGCCCCCGCTGAAGAGCCCGAGCCCGAGATGGACGAGGCCCGCGATGATCGCATAGGCCGCGACGATCGCGGTGACGACCATCGCGGTGCGTCCCGGCCACACGAGAATGAGGACGCCGAGGATCGCGCTGACGAGACCGCTCACGCCGACGGCCGTGCGGATGCCGTCGACCGTGCGGATCGTTCCGGAGTTTGTACGCACAGCGTCCCTCTCGTGCAGTCGGTCGCATAGCCCCTCGACGACGACGTGCCAGCCGCGTCGGACATTGCTACGCCTTTTGAGTCCGATTGTGTCCACGGCGTCGCGATCCTGCCTGGGAATGCCATCAATATCACCCCGGCGGTCACCCCGGCGGTCACCCGATTTCCATTGAGTGCGCGCGGGACAAGGGGAATATCTGCACGCCCGGACGTCGTCGCGCATCCGCGCGGCACGGGCTCTTCGTCGGGCGCACCGAATATCCCCGCCGATCGGTTGCTCGCACGTCGCCCTGCGACGAGAGGTCATGCGGCACGTCGTCCCCGGTCCCACGCGCCATCGCCGAGAACGACGAGCCCGGCTCCCTCGGCCACCGCCCGCGGGCGGTCATCCGGGCGAGCGGCGTCGTCGCGCTCGTCCTCGGGATGCTCGGCCTGGCCCGGCCGACGAGGACCGCACAGGTGGCGGCCGCGAAGGTGGCCGTCTACGCGCTCGTCGTGGGCGTCGTCTACCTGGCGTTCCGTCCTCGCGTTCGCCGGCGTCAGCGCTCTCGCCGGGGCCCTCCTGCTGTTGGCTCCGACGTGGGGTGTCGTTGCGCTGTGGTGGGTGCTCGGCGTCCCGCCTCGTCGTCCTCGGCATGATCCAGATCCTTCGGACCGCGCGGACGAGCGCGTCCCCGCGGGGGCCGCGTCCTGACCTCCGAGAGGTGTCGCAGAGCCCACTCGACCCGGCCCAGGGCGAAGAGCGCCGACGCGTGGGACGCGCTCGCGTCCGACGGCAACCGATGGACCTGGGAGGCGACTGACGCGGGGACCGTGGACGTGCCGTCCCGCGCGTGGTCGAGCCGCCCCCGGGTGACGTCCGCAGCCGCTCGGACGTCGGCTATCGCCTCCTGAACGACGAGGTCGCCCCTACCGCTGCTCCCGCCCGCCTGTGCCCCGCGCACCATCACCGCCTGCGTGAAGGCCCCGCACGCGCGGGTCGCGACGTACATGAGGTGGATGGCGGACACCTCTGACACGTGGCGGCCGAGCAGCGCCGTCGACATCGTCTCGACGGTCTGCTCGGCGTCGTCCCGTGCAGCCTCGAGGTCGTGCAGGGCAGCGAGGGCCTCGTCACCGTCGCCGCGCCCGCCGAACGTGCGGTCCCCGAACCGGAGCAACTGGTCCAGCGCATGGAAGTAGGCGCTCACCGTCACCACGAGGGCGGGGTGCGAGCTCGCCGAGAGGATCAGGTAGGCGCACAGGACGCCGATGGACGCTCCCGCCAGGGTCTCCTCGAGCCGGAGCTCGAGGACGTCGTGGCGGAGGGCGCCGAGCATGGCATAGATCGCGACCACGACGACCGTCATGAAGAACGACGTGTAGACGTAGTTGACCGGCCCGAGGTAGAGCATGCCGAACACGGCGACGACGCTGATCCCGACGAGGACGCTCGTGTGCTGGTCTGCCAGGGAGACGGCCCCGATGCCGACGACGATGCCTCCCACCGTCCCCTCGACCCGTCGGTACGCACGGGTGAGGACGCCACCCCGTGTGGTCGTCCCCGCGAAGATGACGAACGCGCTCATGACTGCCCAGTACCAGCGGCTCGCGGAGATGGCTTCGCCGACGGCGGCCGCCATCGACGCCGCGATCATCGCCTGCACCGCGAGCCGGCTCGTCGGCGCCCATCCCCGCCACGGCGTCCAGCGCGGGTGGCGCATGGGCCGCTCGGGACGTGGTGCGGCAGCGCCGACGCCGGTCCACGCGTGGGCTCTCGATGGGTCCGGAGCGCCGTCGGGGAGCGTCGGGGTGCCACGCGTCTGCTCGGCCTGGCGCAACCGGGCGTGCGCGAGCGTGCTCCGTGCGACGAGATGCTCCAGGACGCCGTCACCACGGGGTCGCTCTCGCGAGGAGAGCGTCCGGGTGGCCCACGCGCTCGCGGCCTGGACGCGGGCGCTCGAGGGGTGCGGGTCGAGCACCGCGTCCAGGTGCGCGAGAGCGGTCGGGACGGCGCGCTCCCTGGTCCCCGCTCGGCGATCGACAGCACGGGCCAGCTCGTCGCACGTCTCCTCGGTGCAGACCCGGGCGTCGAGCACGAGGCGGGCGAGCGACCGCTCGCTGCAGCCGACATGGCGGGACGTGGAGTAGTCCTGCTGCCATGACGTGAGGGCACGGCCGACCGCGTCGATCCGGGCGAGCCGGGTGCGGAGCGTGCCGGTGCGGGCCGGGTGGGACGCGGAGCGGAGTGCGGTGGCTGACGCGACGCGCAGCTCGGTCAGGAGGGCGAGCAACGTACGGCGAGGGTGCTCGAGCCGGAGGAGGGCGCGGGCGACGGCCTGGGTCGCGACCGCGCCGACGGCGATCAGGCAGTAGGCCGGCAGCTCCTCCGCGGTGGGCCGCACGATGAGGGTGAAGAGGTAGCCCATGAACGCGAGCATGCCGATCGCTGCTGCTCGGGGCCCGTACCGGCGGACCCACGTCGCCGCGCCGGCCAGTGCCACGAAGACTGCGAGAACCGCGGGTCGGTGCGCGGACAGCAGCGAGGCGACGGCGACCGCCGTGGCGACCGTGGGGACCAGGAGCAGGGCCGTGCCGGCGCGGGCGCGAGGTGTGCGGTCCTTGACGACATTGCCTGCCTGGGCCGACAGGAACACCGCCATGGCCAGGAGGGAGGGGTCGGCGTGCAGACGTCGCACGACCTCGAGCGCGAGCACCGCGCTGCACAGCACGCCTGCCGCCACGACCGTCGCGGAGGTCAGGCGCCTGCGTCCGGGATCGCGTGCAGCCAGGTTCTGCGCGACGAGGCGCGGTCCGTCGGGACGCCGTGAGGCGACCACCACAGGGCCTACGTGGCCGACGCCTCGGCCCGCGCTGCGGCGAGGAGCCGGCTCGCCAGGTCGTCCATGTTCCGGCCCTCGACGACCGAACCGTTGGCGTCGGGCCTAACGAGTCGTGTGCGCATGAGGTCCTCCTGGGTGCGATCTTCCGGCGACTGGAATCATCGCGCGGTGCATTTCCGTCGCCCACGCACATGGTCGAACGAGTCCGGGTCGCACCGCGGCTCCGCGGCGTGTCGTCCGTCTTTTCTGCGTCCAGATCTCCGGGCGTGTCGCGCCGTTTGACCGTAGCACCGGCCCTTGTCGGGAGTGCCGCGGGACAGGGAATTCACCTGAGCGCGCACACGGGTCGTCACCCGTTCCTCACCCGTGCGCGACCACGTCCGGGTGCGTGCGGCGCGGCCTCCTGCGGGCCGAGGCGGGCTCGACCGCGAGAGCCGACGCCGGTAGCCCGGACGAGCTGGCACGCCCGCCGACCTCTGTGGCTCCTTGAAAGGGCTGCTGGGCGGTCGACGCCCGCGGCGGTGAGCCGCCTGCTGCAGCGGAGCCGGTGGGGGATGCCAGGGTGATGTGACGGGTGATCTTTGCCCGGTATCACGGGTCGACCAAGAGTTTTTGTGCGGACCGCGCCAAACTCGTGCACCGGGGCACGAGCCCGTGCACCGACGGAGCGCGGTTGTCCGCTGACGCGGAACAATCATTGTCCGGGAGGCGCCCGGGCGGCGTCCGAATGTGCTCGCCGCACACACCGCGGCGCGACGGGGAGGAACGATGGCAAATGCCCTGAGGGTGTTTCGCCGCGATGCCCGAAGAATTCTTCAGGTGCCGAAGGTGTGGGCCATCGTCCTGGGGCTCGTCATCATGCCGTCCATGTATGCGTGGGTGAACATCCTCGCCTTCTGGGATCCGTACTCGGACACCGAGCACGTCAAGGTCGCGGTCGTCAACCTCGACGAGGGTGCGTCGTCGGAGATGACGGGAGAGCTCAACGTCGGCGACCAGATCGTCGACCAGCTCAAGACCAACGACCAGCTCGGGTGGGGATTTCTCGAGAAGGACGCCGCGATGCGCGCGGTGAGATCCGGAGAATATTATGCCGCCATCGTCGTCCCGCCCACCTTCAGCAAGGATCTGCTGAGCATCACTACGGGGACCTACGTCCGCCCGGAGCTCGACTACTACGTCAACGAGAAGGCGAATGCGATCGCTCCGAAGATCACCGGGGTCGGAGCATCGACCCTCGATTCTCAGGTGAACAGCACGTTCGTCTCCACCGTGGCGAAGACCATCGCCGAGGACCTCGAGAAGGCCGGCGTCGACACGGGGGCCCGCCTGCTCGACGCGAGGACGACGACTCTCGACGCTCTCGACGGCACCGTCGGCGAGCTGGAGGCGGCGCGCGGCGGCCTCGCGGACCTGCAGACAACGCTCGCTGACGCGGGGACCGCGCTCACGGACGCCAAGAGCGCGCTCACCCAGGTGGACAAGACGATCGGCGACGTCCAGTCCTCGATCACCGAGGCTCAGACTCTCGTGGCCGACGCGCAGCAGGACCTCGTCTCGTTCACCGACTCGGTCACGTCGGCGTACGTGTCGGGTGCCACGCTGCTCTCCGGGGCGTCGGCGCGGCTGAACCTCGCCGTGACCACGCTCTCGGCAGGCGTGCAGCACGCGAATCTCACCATCGGCACCGCGATCGACGACGCAGGGGCCGTCGCGGACTCCAGCAGCACGGTGCTTGCCGAGCTCCAGGCGCAGCTCGCGACGATGGACCCGGCGGACCCCGGGTATCGCGAGCTGAGCGAGGTGGTCGACCGGCTGGCGGAGCGCAACGAGGCGGACCGGCAGCTCCTCGGCGACCTGGCGGCGCTCAACCAGGACATCACGGACGTCTCCACGGCCCTCCAGGGGACCGCCACCGCGATCAACGTCGCCGTCCAGGACTCGGCGAGCTCGGCGGGCGCCGTCCACACCGTGCTGATCGGTACCGTCCCGGAGATCAACCGGACCATGGCCGAGCTCTCGGCGAGCGCCGGCGCGTTCTCGACGGCGCTCGAGGCGCAACGAGAGCTGGTGATGCAGGCGGTCGTGCTCCTCGACGGTCTCGAGGGGCAGATGGCCGAGGCGAGCGCTGCAGTCACCCTGCTCGACGGCAACTTGGGGAGTGTCGAACAGGACCTCGAGAGGTTGCGGACCGACGTCAGCGCGCTGAGCAGCGCTGAGGTCTGGCGCAAGCTGAGCGCGCTGACCGAGCTCGACCCACAGCAGGTCGCGCAGTTCATGTCGTCGCCGGTCGAGGTGAAGCAGCACAACCTCTTCCCCGTCGCCACCTACGGGTCCGCCATGGCGCCGCTGTTCACCAACCTCGCTCTGTGGATCGGCGCGTTCATGCTCGTCGTCCTCCTCAAGCAGGAGGCCGACACCGACGGGATCCCGGACCTCACGGTGAGCCAGGCCTACCTCGGGCGGTGGATGCTCCTCGCAGCGCTCAACGTGCTCCAGGCGCTCCTGGTCAGCATCGGCGACGTCGTCATCGGGGTGCAGATGGCGAGCGCCCCGGCGTTCGTCGCGACCAGCGTCTTCGCCGGGCTCGTCTACGTGTCGATCATCTACGCGCTCGCAGTGTCGCTCGGCTACGTCGGCAAGGGTTTGGCGATCCTGCTCGTGATCATGCAGATCCCCGGCGCCTCGGGCATCTACCCGATCGAGATGATGCCGGGCTTCTTCCGGTCCCTGTTTCCGCTCTTCCCCTTCACCTACGGGATCGACGCGATGCGCGAGACCATCGGCGGGTTCTACGACGGCTACTACTGGCGGTACGTCGCGGTGCTCCTGCTCTTCGCGGTGCTGGCCTTCGTCCTGGGGATCTTCCTGCGGCAGAGGCTCGGCAACTTCTCGCGGCTCTTCAACGTCAAGCTGGCCGAGACGGGGCTCTTCGTCAGCGAGGACGTGCAGATCCTCGGTTCCCGGCGCCGGCTCAGCCAGATCGTCCAGGCGCTGAGCGATCGACAGCGGTTCCGCGAGGAGACGGCACGCCGGGCGGAGTGGTTCGCGAAGCACCATCTGACCGTGATCCGGATGGCGTTGCTGATCGGTCTCGTCGTGAGTGCGGTACTTCTGGGCGTCGCCTGGGTCGTGCCGGACGCGAAGGCGACGATCCTCGGTCTCTGGGGCGTGCTGTGCCTGCTCGTGATCGGGACCGTCGTGACGATCGAGTACATCCGGCAGAACATCGTCTTCGCGGGGAAGGTGGAGGGGATGCCCGAGAGCACGCTGCGGCAGGTACTGGCACGGGAGGAGCGGGCCACCCGGTCGGACACGCCCCTGGCTGAGCTCCAGGGGCACGGGGAGCGGTCGTGAGGAATGTCTCCCGGCTCTTCCGCCACGACCTGCGGCAGGCGACGCGGAGCACGATCGCCCTCGTCGTGCTGTTCGGGGTCGTCGTCATCCCCTCGTTCTTCGCCTGGTTCAACGTGCTCTCGAGCTGGGACCCGTTCGGCAACGTGAAGAACCTCAAGGTCGCGGTGGCCAACGCCGACGAGGGGTACGAGGGTGGGCTGTTGCCCGTGCGGATCAACATCGGGGATCAGGTGCTGTCAGCCCTGCGTGCCAACACCGACCTGGACTGGGTGGTCACCAGCCCGGAGGAGGCGATCCGGGGCACCGAGGCGGAGGAGTACTACGCCGCTCTCGTGCTCCCCGCGGACTTCAGCCAGCAGATGATGACCTTCCTCGTGCCGGGCGCGACGTCTGCCCGGATCGACTACTACACCAACGAGAAGACGAACGCGCTGTCGCCGAAGATCACGGGCGAGGCGGCGACCGAGGTCTCCGCGCAGATCAACGAGACCTTCACCAAGACCTTGAACGAGGTCGGGCTGGGGGTCGTCTCGTCTCTCGCGGACAACCTCGAGGACCCCGAGACGCGCGCGGCCATCTCCCGGTTGGAGGCGAGCGCCACGGCACTCGCCTCCCAGCTCCGCGCGGGAGCCAGCAGTGCGCAGGCCCTCGGCATGCTCGTCTCGTCCAGCAAGCCGCTCGTGAGCAGTGCGTCGTCGCTCGCGACCTCGTCGGTAGAGGCCCTGCGCGAGACGGCCGGGGCGATCGGTGACGGGTCGAACGCGGCACGGGCTCTCGGTTCCACGCTGGACACCGCGACGGAGTCGCTCGCCGTGGCGTTCTCGACGAGCGCTGACAGCTATCGAGAGCTCGGGGGACAGGTCGACCAGCTCTTCACGTCGCTGGACTCGCAGAGCCAGACGGCGGTGGCGACCTTGAACACGCTCGCCGCGCAGGTCGACTCGCAGATCACGGCCTACCAGGGACTGCGCGACGAGCTCCAGGCACAGGCGGACGCTGCGACCGACCCCGTGCTGCGTGACGCGCTCGAGCTGGTCGTCTCTCGCATCGACGGAGCCCTTGCTCGCCAGGAGCTGTTGCGTGACCGCCTCCAGGAGGCAGCGGCGCGGCTGTCCCAGGGCGAGACGGACAGCCAGGCGACGCGCGACGAGGTCATCGCCCTCGTCGACGAGGCCAGGAACGCCGTCGAGGGCGTCCAGAGCTCGTACGCCGACAGTCTGAGGCCCCAGCTCGACCGGCTCGCCGGCACGCTCTCGTCGATCAACGGCGGCTTCGTCGCCATCGGCGACGACCTGTCGGGCGCAGTGTCTGCCTTGTCGGAGGGCTCCGGGTCCCTCGCCGGCGTGCTCACGGCCGCCGAGGGCACCATGACGACGATCGCCGGGGACCTGGACGCCGCGGCCGTCCGGTTCGACGGCGTGGCCCTCGCGCTGCGCGAAGCCTCGGAGTCGGGCGATCTCAGCAAGCTCACCGAGATCGTCGGCCCCGACCCGGAGACCTTCGCCGGCGAGCTGAGCTCTCCCGTGGCGCTCAAGACCATCCCGGTGTTCAAGGTCGACACGTTCGGTGCCCAGATGGCGCCCTTCTACTCCGTCCTGGGCCTGTGGGTCGGTGCGCTGCTGCTCTCGGTCCTGATCCGGGTCGACGTGGTGCGGGAGCGTCTTCCGGCCGGGGCAGACCTCACGCTCCCCCAGCAGTACCTCGGCCGCTACGGCATCTTCGCCGTCCTCGCCCTCCTGCAGAGCTCGCTGCTGTACGTCGGGCTCATCGGCTTCGTCGGCGTGCGGCCGGTCTACCCGGCACTGCTGATCCTCGCGGGCTGGGTGATGTCGCTGGTCTTCTCGCTCATCACGTACACGCTGGTCCTCTCGTTCGGCGAGGCCGGCAAGGCCCTCGCCGTCTTCCTGCTCGTCGTCCAGATCTCGGCCGGGGGTGGGGCCTACCCACTCAGCGTCCTGCCGCAGTGGTTCCAGAACATCAGCCCCTTCCTCCCGGTCTCCCACGCGACGACCGCAGTCCGCGCGGCCATCGCGGGGATCTACGACGGGGACTACTGGATCTCCCTCGGCTGTCTCTCTCTCTTCGTCCTCCCCACCCTGCTCCTCGGTCTCGTTCTCCGGGTCCCGCTCATCGGTCTCAACGACGACCTCGCGAAGGCGCTCGAGTCGACCCGGCTGATGTAGCGGCGTCGTGCGGTACCACGGTGACGCCCGGAACGGGCCTGGGTGTCGGGACGATGACCGCCGTGAAGGCCGCGGGGCTCGCGGTCCTGCTGGGCGCGGTCAACCCGAAGAACCTGCTGCTCGTCGTCTCCGGGGGTGCGGCGATCGCGTCGGCCGCACCTGACGACACGAACGCCCAGGTCGTCGCCGCGGTCGTGTTCGCGCTCGTCGCGAGCGTCGGCATCGCGGCACCCGTCTTCATCTACCTGTTCATGGGCGCCCGGGCCGCGTCGATGCTCGACGAGCTCAAGGCCTGGATTATCCACAGCAACGCGGTCATCATGGCCGTCCTCCTGCTCGTCCTGGGCGCCACGATGCTGGGCGACGGCATCGCGTCCCTCTGACGCGGAGCCGGCCGAACCGGACCCCGCGGGTCTACTCGATGCCCTCGGCGTGGCGCTCGTCGACCGTGCGCTCGGCCTCCAGGGCGGCCTCACGGTTCTTGCGGCGCCGTCGCGCGGTGCCGCCGTCCCCGTCCCGGCCCTTGCCCTTGCCGTGGGGGTGGTGGCCCTCCGCGTCGGGGTCGTGCAGCATGTGCGACTCGATGAGCTCGTGCCGCTGGAGGTACGTGTTCGCGACCGCCTGGATCGTCGCGGCGATCGGCAGCGCGAGGAACGCGCCCAGCGCCCCGAAGACCGCGCCGAACGCGAGCACGACGACGAAGCTCACCGCCGGGTTCATCTCCAGCGCGCGGGCGGAGACCTTGGGGGAGAAGTAGAGGTTCTCGAGCTGCTGGTACCCGATGATGAACGCGAGCACGCCGAGCGCCTGCGGCAGGCCCTGCGACGTGAGCGCGACCGCGACGGGCAGCGCGCCGCCGATGTAGGTGCCGATCGTGGGCACGAACTGCGAGACGACGCCGGTGAACACCGCGAGGGGGAGCGCGTAGGGCGTCTGGAGGATCACCAGGAACACGAACGTGAAGACGCTGGACAGCGCGGCGAGGACGATGCGCGAGTTGATGAAGTCGGAGACCTTGACCTGCGTGATCTCCCACAGCCGCAGCACCTCCTCCTGGCGGTTCGGGGTCAGCCAGCGGCACACGGCCGCACGGAACTTGGGCCCCGCCGCGAGCAGGTAGTAGGTGACGAGCATGATCGTCAGCGACGCGAAGATCCCCCCGACGATGGTCGTGGTGACGACGAGGGCGCCGGAGGCGACGTCGTCGCCGAAGTCGTTGATGACCTGCTTGATGAGGTCGTCCGAGTCGGGGATGACCACGTCGAAGCGCTCCGCGACGAACTCCTGGATGCTCGCGTACAGGGCGGGGAGCGACTGGACGAGCTGGACGAGCTGCTGGACGAACAGGTTCCCGAAGAGCGCGAGGACGACGAGGATCGTCAGGAGCGAGCCGATCAGGGCCACCGCCGCCGCCGCGCCGCGGCGCCAGCCGTGGCGGACGAGCCACACCACGATCGGCTCCAGGGCGAGCGCGACGAAGGCCGCGATGAGGATGTTGACGCCGAGCGCCTTCAGCTGGCCCAGCGCGTACCACGCGAAGATCCCGACGAAGACCGCGACGACGGCCATCGCGAGCGCTCGCGGGACCCACCGCGGCGGACGCCGGGAGTCGTGCTGGACGGGGCGCGTGCCGGCGTCGGGCACGCCCGACCACGGGTCCTCGGCGGGCGTCGGCGTCGTCATGCCCCGAACCTAGTGGCGGCGGTGGGAGCGGGCCCTGCGGGCGCGCCGTCGCTTCCGGATGCCGAACCTCGTGACCGGTGCCACGATCGACGCGCACGCTCGTCCGCTCGTCTCGCTCCGACCACGGTCGGCACCTCAGGAGGACTCGCATGGCACGCTCGTCACAGGTGACGGCCTGGGTCGGTTGGGTCTGGTTCGCCGGGATCGTCCTCGTGACGATCGGCTTCTTCAACGCGATCAGCGGTCTGGTCGCGGTGTTCTCCCCGAACAGCCTCGTCGGCGTGACCGACGCCGGGATCGTCGTCCTCGACGTGTCCACCTGGGGCTGGATCCACCTCGTCATCGGGGTGCTGCTGGTCCTCACCGGCTTCGCCCTGCTCTCGGGCAAGGGCTGGGCGCGCATGGTCGCCATCGTCCTGGTGGTGATCAACGCGATCGCCCAGTTCACGACGTTGCAGGTGACGCCCTGGTGGTCGCTCATCACGATCGTGCTCGACGTCTTCGTCCTCTGGGCGCTCGTCGTCCACGGCGACGAGGCCGAGCGCGCCGCCCGCTGACCGCCGTCCCGAGGTCGTGGGCTTCCCGGGACCCGCGTCCGCACCGCAGTCCTCGTCCCTCCAGACTCAGGAGCACACCCTCCATGGCAACGTCCACCTTCGGCCCGGTCGAGATCGTCGCGATCGCGTTCCCCACGGACCGCATCCCCGCCGGTGTCCAGGCCTCCGTCCTCGAGGTGCTCGCCGAGGGCACCGTCACGCTCCTCGACCTCGCGGTCGTCAGGCGCTCCGACGCCGGTGACGTCGAGGTCGTCGAGGTGACCGACCTCGGCGACGAGCTGGAGATCACGGACGTCGAGCTCACGGGCGCCGGGCTCGCGGGCGAGGAGGACCTCGACGCCGTCGCCGCCGGGCTCGCGCCGGGCACGTCGGCCCTGGTCCTCGTCGTCGAGCACACGTGGGCCCGCGGCGTGATCGCCGCGACCACTGCGGCCGACGGCGTCGTGCTGCTCAGCGAGCGCATCCCGGCCGAGGTCGTCAACGAGGTCGCCGACCTCGCGCTCGTCGACGACTGAGCCGCCCGTCCACGCCGCCGCGCGCAGCGCCCGACACCGCCCACCGAACCAGGAGAACTCATGCCCATCCGTCGTATCGGCCGTCCCGGGCTCATCGGGACCGCCGCCCGCACCGCGGTCATCGCGGGCACCGCGTCCGCGACCGCGGGCGCCGTGCAGCGCCGCCAGGCGAACCGTGCTCAGCAGTCGTGGGAGGCCCAGCAGGCCGAGGCCGCGCAGGAGCAGGCCCGCATCGAGGCGGCGGCCCAGCAGGCCGCCGCCCAGTACGCCCAGCCCGCGCCGGCCGCCCCCGCGGCGGCCCCGCAGGAAGACCTGCTCGGTCAGCTCGAGCGCCTCGGCCAGCTCCACGCCTCCGGCGTGCTGAGCGACGCCGAGTTCGCCGCGGCCAAGGCCAAGCTGCTCGGCTGACGAGGAGAAGAGCGATGGCCACGTTCACCGTCTGGAAGTTCGAGACCCCCGAGGGCGCGGACACGGCGTCCCGGATCCTGCACGACTCGGCCTCCGAGCACGCGATCCGCATCATCGACACCGCGGTCGTCTCGTGGCCCGAGGGCGCGGCCAAGCCGACCACGCGCCACGGCCACCAGGACGAGTGGCGCGGCACGGGCTGGGGCGCGTTCTGGGGGCTGCTCCTCGGGTCCCTCTTCTTCGCGCCCGTCCTGGGCGCCGCGGCGGGCGCCGCGATCGGCGCCTCGACGAAGGCGATGGCCGCCGTCGGGATCGACAAGGACCAGCTCGACCGCATCCGGGAGGGCGTCACGCCCGGGTCGTCCGCGCTGTTCGTCGTCACCGAGGACGGCGACCTCGACCGCGTGGGCGAGCGGTTCCACGGCGTCCACGGGAAGCTCGTCGCGACGAACCTCACGGACGCCGAGCGGAGCACGCTCCTCGAGACGTTCGACTGACGGTCCGGCCCCGCGCGCCCTCAGTCGTCGAGGCGCGCGGGGAGGCCGAACAGCGGGAACCACGAGGCCGTGTCGAGGAACGCGTTGATCGCCGTCACCCGCCCGTCCTCGGTCTCGATCACCTGGAGCGCCCAGGGCTCGTGCCCGCCACCCTCCGCGCGCCGGTACTGGCCGAACCCGAACGTGCCGTTCACCGCCACCGGCACCATGCGGGACCCCTCGCACTCGTACCCGGGCCCCGTCATCCAGGTCACGATGTCCGCCGTGCCCTTCATCCACAGCGGGTACGGCGGCATGGACAGCGTCGCGTCCTCGTGGAGGATCGCGACGAGCGCGTCCATGTCGTAGCGCTCGAACGCGTCGAGGTAACGCTCGAGCAGCAGCCGCTCCTCCTCGCCGAGCCCGGCGTTCGACGCGACCGGCGCGGGCGCGGTCTCGGCGCCGTCGGCGAGGCCCGAGCTGTCCCAGTGGGCGCGCGCCGCCATCGTCGCGCGTGCTCGCTGGAGCGCGCTGTTCACCGACGCCACGGACGTGTCGAGCAGCTCCGCGACCTCGCTCGCCTGCCAGCGGAGCACCTCGCGCAGCAGGAGCACCGCGCGCTGCTTGGGCGGCAGGAACTGGAGCGCGGCGACGAACGCGAGCCGGATGGTCTCGCGGCCCACCGCGACCTGCGCCGGGTCGCCGTCGTGCGGCAGCACGCGGTCGTCCGGGACCGGCTCGACCCACGTCTCCTCGGGGAGCACCTGGCCCAGGTTCTCGGCCTCCGGCGCCTGCGGTCCGCCGAGGCCCATAGGGCGCTCGCGCCGCTTGCGCGCGCCGAGCGCGTCGAAGCACACGTTCGTCGCGATGCGGTAGAGCCAGGAGCGAAGCGACGAGCGACCTTCGAACCGGTCGTAGGAGCGCCACGCGCGCAGGAACGCCTCCTGCACGGCGTCCTCGGCCTCGAACGACGAGCCGAGCATGCGGTAGCAGTACCCCGTGATCTCCCGGCGGTGTCCGGCGAGGACCGCATCGAGGTCGTCGCGGTCCGGCAGGGGCACGGGGGCGGACGCGCTCGGTTCCGGGTGGAGGCTCGTGGGGGTGGCGAGGTCGGTCATGGTGCTGCCTCTCAGGACTCGATGGTCTCGACGTTCGCGAGGGGTGCCTGCGGGTGGACGCGAGATGCTGCGATCACGCGCGCGGGACCAGAGGAGTGGCCCACCTCACACACGCTACCGCTGCCCTCCGACACGGCACAGGGGGTCAGCGGTCAGTCGTCGAGGTCGAGCTCGAACCACACGGTCTTGCCCGGGGCGCCGTCGAGGGCGTCGACGCCCCAGCGCGAAGCGCAGCGCTCGAGGAACTGCACACCCCGGCCGCCCGTCTCGTCCGGGCGAGGGGACCGGAGCCGGGGGAGGGTCGCCGAGCCGTCCCGCACCGCGACGCGCAGCACGCGGTGCCCCACCTCCAGCTCGGCCTCGACCGGCGCCGCGCCGTGCTGCACGGCGTTGGTCAGCACCTCGCTCGTGAGGAGCATGGCGATGCGGCGGACCGCGGGCGAGACGTCGCAGCTCTCGAGGACGTCGTCCACCCAGCGGCGGGAGGGTCCGATCGCCGACGACACGTGCTCGACCTGCCGCGTCAGGACCGACGGCCGTCCCGGGCCCGGCGGGCGCGCGACCGTGTGCCGCACGCGCAGCGCGAGGACGGCGACGTCGTCGCGCTGGTCGGACACGAGCCGGCGCACGAGGGCGTCGGGGAGCGCGGACGTCGCGGTGGCCGTGTGCTCGGCGAGGGCGGCACGCACGGCGGCGAGCCGCTCCGCGTACGAGGTCCCGCGCCGCTCGACGAGGCCGTCTGTGTAGAGGAGGAGCGTGTCGCCGTGCACGAGGTGGGCGCGGTGGTCGTGTCGCGTGGTCCCCGGCAGCACGCCGAGCATGAGGTCGGCGGGCGCGTCGAGGGTCTCGACGCTGCCGTCGGCCCGCAGCACGAGCGGGGCGGGATGCCCGGCGTTGGACCACGTGACGTCGAACCCGTGCGGAGTGCGGTCGAGCCGCACGACGACCGCCGTCCCGCTCGAGTGCAGCGCGAGACCACGGTTCGCACGGTCCAGGAGCCGGAGCAGGACCGCGGGCGGCTCGTCCTGGCACCACGCGAACGTGCGCAGCATCGAGCGGAGCTGGCCCATCTGGGCCGCGGCCCGCATGTCGTGGCCCGTGACGTCACCGATCATGAGGACGCACGCGTCGTCGTCGAGGACGACCGCGTCGTACCAGTCGCCGCCGACCTGGTCGGTGCGGGTCGCCGACGCGTAGGTAGCGGCCAGCTCCGCGGTGCGCACCGACGGGAGCTCGGTCAGCATCGCCGCCTGGAGCGTCGTCGCGACACGGTGCCGCTCCTCCAGGAGCCGCACGCGGTCGAGCGCGTGCGCCACGTACGACGCGATCGCGGTCTTCGTCTGCACCGCGTCGTCGTCGAACTCGCGCGCCGTCTCCCAGGCCAGGGTGACGACGCCGAGCAGCCGTTCTCCCGCGAGCACGGGCAGGAACGCGCGGGCCTCGACGTCGTCTGCCGCGATGAGGGCCGCGGCCTCGGGCAGCCGCGCGGCGTACTGGGCGTGGTCGCGGAAGAACAGGGGCTCGCGCGTGCGGGCGGCGATCGACGCGCCCCGCTCCGCGTCGACGCGCATCCGGCGGAACGACGCCGGGACGCCCGGCTCCAGGTGATCCAGCGTCGTGTACTCGAGCCGGGTGCCGCTCGCGTCGAGCAGGGCGAGGCCCGCGTAGCGCGCGCCGATCCCGGTGCCGACCGCCGAGAGCCGCTCGGCGACGTCGCGCACCGAGGTCGCGGCGGCGAACGACTCGGAGAGCTCCAGCAGGAGGCGGGACCGCCGGTTGGCCGCGAGCGCGACGCGCTGCATGCGCTTCGCCCGCGCCCGGGCGAGCCGGAGCCGCAGCTCGGACGTGCATGCGGACGCGAGGTCGGCGAGGGTCGCGAGGTCCTCGTCGGACCAGGGGCGCGGCCGTCCGTCGAACGCGCACAGCGACCCGACGGCGCGGCCGTGCGGGTCGAAGATCGGGAAGCCGGCGTAGGACACGACGCCGATGTCGTCGACCGCGCGGAGCGCGGCGAGGTGCGGGACGACCCGTGCGTCCTCGACCACGAGCGGTCGCGCGTCGCTCGTGACGAACTGGCAGAACGTGTGGCTCAGGGGCGTGCGACGTTGGGACTGGTACGGCTCGGGCAGACCGAGCGCGCCGGGCAGCACCGCCTCGTCGTCGAGGACCAGCGTGACCAGCGCCGACGGCACCCCGAGCTGCCGACGCACGAGGCGCGCGAAACGGTCGAACGACTCGTCCGCCACCGGCTCGGCGAGCCCCGCCTGCGCGAGCTCGTGGATCGCCTGGGCGTCGGTCATGGTCCAGTATCACCAGGACGAGGCCGGTCAAACAGTGCAAGCCGCGCCAGCCGGGCGCGGCGAAGGGGTGAAATCGGGAAGAAGGGAACGCCGGGTGGGGGCGCTGCGTGTACCGCTCGTGACACCACGACACGACGGCGGGCGCGGACCCGTGCTCGACGCGCTGCGCGTGGAGGTCGCGGGCCTCGACAGTCCGCTGGACGCTCCCGACCTGCTCACACCGGGCCTCGAGGCGCGCGGCATCGCCGACCCGTGGTCGTCCGACGTCCGGCCGACGGGCGAGGGTCCCCAGGCCGACGCGTGGCGACGGTGCCTGCTCGACGCCACGGACGTCGGCGCGTGCGGCCGCTCCTGAGGCCGGCGGTCACGTGCCCCCGCGCGCCCGGAGGTCTGTGATGGCGTGCTCGGCGCCGTGCGCGTCGAGGTAGGTGCCGCCGCGGACCTCGGGGACGAGGGCGCCGTCGGGCGAGGCCGCGAAGCGGTGGACGAGCGGGTGCCCGGTGGGCACGTCGAGGTCCTGGACCTCCTCGGGCGTGAGGTCGTCCACGAGCACGGACAGCGCGCGCAGCGAGTTGCCGTGCCCGACGACGAGGACCGCCTCGCCCCGGGCGAGGGCCGCGCGGGTCTCGGCCCAGAAGGGGCGCAGCCGCTCGACGACGTCCGCGAGCGACTCGGCGTCGGGGCGCAGGGCGGCGCGCGCGGCGTCGGGCAGGCGCAGCAGGGTGTCGTCGACGAGCGGGCGCGCGGGGTCGTCCGGCGCGAGCGGCGGCGGGCGGTGCAGGTAGGAGCGGCGGTAGCGCCAGTAGGCCGCCTCGCCGTAGTCGCGGCGGACGACGTCGCGCGGCTTGTCCGTGAACGCGCCGTAGTGGCGCTCGACGAGGCGCCACTCGACGGCGAGCGGGGGCGGGCCGGGTAGCGCGTCGGCGACGATCGCGGCCGTCGTCGAGGCGCGCACCAGCGGGGACGTCACGACCCGGCGCGGCGCCAGGGCGGGTTCGCGCGCGACGGCGTCGGCGAGCAGGCGGGCCGCGCGCGCGGCCTCCGCGACCCCGACGTCCGAGAGCGGCACGTCGAGGAGTCCGGTGAAGCGGTCGCCCGCGTTGAACGTGCTCTGGCCGTGGCGCACGAGCACGAGAGTGCCGACTGTCCCGCCGTCCGACGGTCCGGTCGACGCCCTCGGCGACCGGTCGGACGACGAGCCCATCGCGTCAGACCTCGAGCAGCCCGCGCTGGTGCGCGAGCGAGACGGCCTCGGCGCGACCGGACGCGCCGAGCTTGGCCAGGACGTTGGACACGTGCACGCTCACCGTCTTCGCGGAGATGAACAGGCGCTCGCCGATCTGCCGGTTGGTCAGGCCCTGCGCGACGAGCAGCAGGACCTCCTCCTCGCGCTCGGTGAGCACCGCCGTCGTGGACCGCCGGACTCCGGGCAGGTCGAGCCGGCCGCGGCGCCCCAGCGCGCGCACCGCCTCCGCCAGCGGGGCCGCGCCCATCGACTCCGCCTCCTCGAGCGCCTGCGCCGCCTCGATCTCGGCCGCGTTGCGGTCGCCTGCCCCGAGCAGCGCCTGTGCCCAGCGGAAGCGCGAGCGCGCCACCTCGTACCGGTAGCCGTAGTCGAAGAGGCGTGTCGTCTCCTCCCACAGCGCCGGGTCGTCCTCGCCCGTGAGCCGCGAGTGCTCGGCCGCGGCACGCGCGAGCCAGGCGCGCCCCTCGGGCCCCAGGCGACCGCCGCGGGGTCGGCCGCGCTCCGCCGTCGTGCGCGCCGCCTCCAGCAGCTCGTCGCCGCGCGCGACGAGCGCCGCGACCTGCCCGGCACCGGCTGCGCCCTGGAGGCGCGCCGCGTCGGCGGCGTCGGCGAGCGCGGCGAGCGCGAGCGCCGAGATCCAGATGCGGCCGAGGAAGTAGTCGCTCCACGTGCGGCCCAGGTGGTCCACGAGCTCGACGGCGAGCGCGACCGCCTCCTCGTCGCGCCCCGCCCACGTGAGCGCGTCGATCGAGCAGCCGCCGGAGATGAGCGCGATCTGCCCGTCCCGGAACCAGTCCCGCCGCAGGGCCGTGCCCCGGGCGAGCGCGTCGTCGTCGCCGCGCGCCACCGCCGCGTAGAGCTGCACGCAGGAGAGCTGCGGGGCGGACCCCTCCGGCATGGTCTCCCCAGTGGTCTCGGTGGGCGTGAGGTCGCCGAGCACGTAGCGCACGAGGTCGCGGAACAGGCGCAGCTCCACGCCGTACGCGCTCCAGCCGAGCCCGGTCGCGCGCGCCCGGTCGAGGCCGTCGGCCGTCACCTGCAGCGCCTCGTCGATGCGGCCCGCGTAGTAGCGGTTGGCCGCGATGTTGTACCAGCAGCGCAGCTCGGTGAGGATGTCGCCCGCCTCGACGGCGCGCTCCCTGGCCTGGGCGAGCAGCACCGCGGCCCGGTCGTCGTCCGCGACCTCGAGGATCGCCATCGTGGTGAGCACGTCGGCCTCGACGTCGGGGGCGTCGAGCCGGTGCGCGACGTCCAGCGCCTGGGCGGCGACCTCCGCGGCGAGCTCGTCGAGGTCGGCGTTCATCGCGGCGCGCGCCCGCATCGCGAGCGTCCACGCGCGATCGAGCGACGGCGGCTCCTCCGGGAGCACGGCCAGCGCAGCCTCGGTGTGGGCGAGGGTCTCCTCGACCTCCTCCGTGCCGAGCAGGTAGCGGGACAGCACGTGGCGCAGCGACGCCTGGCGCATCGGGTCGCTGGCCGTCCCCTCGACGACCTTCCGGGCGAGCGCGACCGCGCGGTCCGGCTCGCCCGCGCGGCTCGCCGCCCCGGCCGCGGCGAGCGCGACGGTGACGCGGTCCTCGCCGAGGAGGTCCGCGGAGTCGGGCACCGCCTGCCAGAGCGCGAGCACCTGCTCGAGGTGCCGCAGCTCCTCCGCGGGCGCGAGCACGCGCGCGGCCTTGCGGGCGGCGGCGCGCGACGCCGTCAGGGCGGCCGGGAGGTCGTGCGCCGCGAGCGCGTGGTGCGCGCGCAACGCGTGGGACCCGAGCGTGGCGTCGTCGTCGAGCGCGGCGAGGTACGCGCGGTGCACGCCCACGCGCTCGCCCGGCAGCAGGTCGGACGCGACGGCCTCGGCGAGCAGCGCGTGACGGAACACGACCGTGTCGCGCGCGCCGTCGCCCTCGACCGCGAGGACGTGGTGCGCGATCGCCTCGCGCAGCGCCGCGTCGAACGAGCGCCCGGTGGCCGTCTCGCCGTCCACGGCGTCTCGCGCGAGCGCGGCGCGCAGGAGCGGCTCGCTCACCTGGCGCCCGGATACCGACGCAACCCGGACGAGGTGCTGCACGGCCGGGTCGAGCACCTCGAGGCGGGCGCGCAGGACGTCCGCGAGGGACCAGGGCAGCTCGTCGTCGAGGCCCGACTCGACGAGCTCCTCGGCGAAGTACGCGTTGCCCTCGGAGCGCGTCCGGACGGACTCGAACGCGTCGGGCAGCAGGGGAGCGCCCGCGAGCGCGGTGGTGAACTCGCGCAGCTCGCCCTCCGTGAAGGGCGAGAGCTGCACGTGCTCGACGCGCGGGTGTCGCAGCAGCTCCGCGAGCACCGGGCGCAGGGGGTGGCGGCGGTGCAGGTCGTCCGCGCGGTAGCTCGCGACGACGAGCACGTGCTCGGCGCGCAGGCGCGCGACCACGAAGCGCAGGACGTCGCGGCTCGACGGGTCCGCCCAGTGCAGGTCCTCGACGACGAGCACGAGCGGGGCCTCGGCCGTCCCCGACGCGGCGAGCGCGGCCGCGACGCTCTCGAAGAGCTGGAGGCGCTCGCCCTGGCTCTGCTCGTCGTCCGCCGGCGTGCCGGCGTCGAGCAGGCGCGCGAGCGCGGGCCGTGCGGCCACGGTCTCGTCGACCGCGGGGTGCTGGGCGCGCAGCGTCGTCAGCGCCTCGGAGAAGGGGAGGTAGGGGAGGCCGACCTCGCCGAGGTCGACGCAGTGGCTCCAGACGACGGTCGCCCCGCTCCCGGCGGCCAGCTCGGCCGCGCGCGTGAGGAGGCGGGTCTTGCCGACCCCCGCGTCCGCGCCCACGAGCACCACTCCCGGCTCGCCCCGGCGCGCGCGCTCGACCGCCGCGGAGAGCGCGTCGAGCTCGGCGGCGCGAGCCACGAAGGGCGCGCGCGAGGAGGGGCGTGGCACGGCTCCCATCCTCGCAGCGTGCACCGACACGTGACCAGCGGATAGGCCACGGGAGCCCCCGCCGGACACGACGACGCCGCCGACGAGACGGTTCTCGTCGACGGCGTCGGGCGGCGCGGTCACCGCGCCGGGCGGTCGTGGCGCTGACGGCGTCCCCGCCACCAGTGCAGCAGCGAGGGCTCGTCGTGCCGGAAGTCGTCACGCAGGCGCTGCGTGCGGTAGGTGAGATCCGCCTCGAAGGTCGGATCGAACTGTGCGCTCATGGTCGTCCCCGTCTCTGCAGGCACCCTGCCTGTCCGACACTCACGTTCGTCCTGAGCACCGGGCCGTCGCATCGGACGACCGCGCACGGTTCGGGGGAGGGTGCCTTAGGCGGTGCCCGTCCGCGACCCTGAGGCGTCTGAGGTGGGCCGTCGCGACTAAGGCACCCGGACCGCCCGTCGACGCTCGCTCCCGAAATCCGGTGGACGGCATCGACCCGTGGGGACTATCACCAGGGGCATGACGACCCTTGCGCCCTCCTCGTTCGACGTCCGGCCGCTGGAGCAGGAGGACCGCGACCGGGCCCTGGACGTCGTGTGGCGGGCGTTCGGGTGGGGGTACCGGCAGGACTCCGCCGACGACGTCTTCGCCGGCCGGTCGATCGAGGCCGACCGCACCCTCGTCGCGGTCGGCGGCCCGGGCGGGGACGTCGTCGGGACCGCGAGCGCCTACTCGCTGCGGATGACGATGCCCGGCGGGGGTCTGCTGCCCGTCGCGGGAGTGTGGATGGTGACCGTCGCCCCGACGCACCGCCGGCGCGGGGTCATGACGGCGATGATGCGCCGCCAGCTCGCCGACCTCGCGGCCGGGGGCGAGGCGGTGGCCGCGCTCTGGGCGACGGAGGCCGGTGTGTACGGACGCCACGGCTACG
The DNA here is from genome assembly GCF_059758455.1 of Cellulosimicrobium sp. GQ32. Lineage (NCBI taxonomy): Bacteria > Bacillati > Actinomycetota > Actinomycetes > Micrococcales > Promicromonosporaceae > Cellulosimicrobium > Cellulosimicrobium sp. GQ32. The sequence goes on from NZ_JCAXEP010000010.1 coordinate 121,802, forward strand.
GGATCGCGTCGTGGCGCCAGCCCGTCGAGGTCGACCTCTCGCGCGCGGCGTTCACTCCGCACGCCCGCGATCTCGCGGCGCGGTCGTCGGCCCGCCTGCACCTGATGTCGCTGACGAGCGCTCTGCCCCACCTGGCCGCAGTCCACGACGACCTCCTGGGCTCGCGGCCCGGGACGCTCGCGCGCGACGCGGACCGGTGGCAGTTCCTCCTCGGCGGTGGTGACGGGAGGGCGCCGGCCGAGATCGTCGTCGCCCTCGGGCCCGACGGGCCCACCGGGTACGCGGCGTACCGGGTCCGCGAGGGGAAGCCCGGGCTGGTGCCGGCGGGCGTCGTCGCCGTCCAGGAGGTGAGCGCCACGGACCCGGCCACCCACGCACAGCTCTGGCGCTACCTGCTCGACCTCGACCTCATGAGCACGCTGGCGTGCGAGTCGCGCCCCGTGCCGGACCCGCTGGCGCACCTGCTCGCCGACCACCGGCGGATGCACACGCGGCTCGACGAGGCACTGTGGGTCCGCGTCGTCGACGTCGAGCGCGCGCTCGCCGCGCGTGCCTTCGCCGCGCCCGTCGACGTCGTCCTCGAGGTCGCCGACGACGTGGTTCCCGCCAACGCCGGGCGGTGGCACGTCGTCGTCGGCGAGGCGGGCGGCACCGCCGTCGTGCGCCGGACCGACGCGCGGCCCGACCTCTCGCTGGACGTCGCCGACCTGGGAGCGGCCCACCTGGGCGCCACGCCGCTGCACGTCCTCGCGCTGGCCGGGCGCGTCGTCGAGCACACGCCCGGCGCGGTCGCCGCCGCGTCGGCGGCCTGGTCGTGGTCGCCGACCGCGCACACCGCGGAGATCTTCTGAGCCGTCCCGTCCGCCGGACGTGACCGGGGTCACTCCTCCCGTTGCCAACGGCCGGGGCCCGGCGCAGACTGGACGGAGGACCGGACCCGCCTGTGGGGGTGACCTCGTGACCGACACCTACGACATGCTGCCGATGCTGGGCCGTGGCAAGCACCGCAACCCGAAGAAGGGCGCGTGCTTCATGGAGCTCGCGTCCTACCTCGCGGGGGAGCGGTGGAGCGACCATCCACGGTGCACGCACCCGCTGCTCGCGATGCTGGCGCGCGCCGTGAACGACCTCACGGTCGACCCGGAGCGCCCCAAGCTCGCGCCGCTCATCCCGTCCGTCATCGGGCTGACGAGCGACGACCCGCACTGGGACGTGCGTATCTCGCTGCGCGCCGCGGTCGCAGCGCTGCCGATCGCCCCGGCGGACCGGCAGCAGACGCTCGCCGTCGCGATCATCGGCGCCGAGAAGATGCTCGACGTCCTCGACGACCGCCCCGCGGGCACGCTCAGCGCCGAGTCGGCTGACGCGCTCGCGAGCTGTCCGCGCACGGCACGCTGGGCGCAGCGGTTCTGCGAGGGCGCGCGGCTGCGGCCGAGCCGGTTCGTGCGCGACGCCGCGCCGAGCATCATCTCCGCGGCGGTGCAGGGCATCGCCGAGGCGTGCGTGCCCGACCCGGACGAACGGCTGCGCGCGCTGCTCGCCGCGACGATCGACGACTGCCGGGCCTGGGACGACGCCGAGCCCGCGCCGGCGCTCGACCCCGAGTCGTGGGCACCCGTCGTGCGGCCGTCCGCCGTCGGGACCCGGTGAGCCGCCGGTGAGCGTCACGGGGGACGGGCTCGACGAGAGCCTGGGCGCGCAGCTCTGGGCCGCCGTCGACCCGGCCGTCCCGCCCAGCGGCACCGGCTGCGCGGAGTGCGACGCGGACGGCGGGTGGTGGGTCCACCTGCGCCGGTGCGCGACGTGCGGCCACGTGGGGTGCTGCGACACGTCGCCGGCCCAGCACGCGACGGCGCACTTCCAGGAGACCGGTCACCGCCTCATGCGCTCGTTCGAGCCCGGCGAGGACTGGTACTGGGACTACGAGACGTCGCAGGTGCTCGACGGCCCGCACCTCGCGGCGCCGCTCTCGCGCCCTCCGGAGCAGGGATCGCCCGCGCCGGCCGACCGCGTTCCGTCCGACTGGACGTCCCTCATCCACCGCTGACGACCTCGCCCGTCGCCGAACCCGGGGTCGCTCCTCACCTGAGCCGTCGTGTGAGGAGCGACGCCCGGGTTCGGCGTATCTCGGGACCGCGAGGCCCGGTCGGTGATGTGGTGTGCTGTTACCTGTTGTCTTTTTCTGGTGGAAGTTGTTTGATTCTGGGGAGACGTCGTGCGGTGCGCCAAGGAGGGTGACCGCCGGACACGGGTGCCCGGTATGCCGCCGCGTCGGAGCAGTCCCTGGATTCACTCGACGAGGAGGAAGCACGGATGCAGTCCATGACAGCGGTAGCACCCCCACGGGGCAGACCGGCGAGGATGGTCGCCGCGGCGCTGGCTGCCGCACTCACGGTCCCCTTGGCCGTGGCGACGGCGGTCGGGGCGACCGCGACGCCGGCGGCCACGACCACGGACGAGGCGGGCGCGCAGGACGTGGCGGCCCAGGACCTCGCGCTCGACAACGGCCTCAAGGGCGAGTACTTCCTGTCCGGCGGCCCCGGCTGGCCGCTCACCGACCTCAAGGCCACGATCCCCGACCAGCGGATCGAGTTCCCCAACCTGGTCCCGACGTTCGCGGAGCTCACGGGCCGCGGCGAGCGCACGTCAGCGCGCTGGACGGGCCAGATCACGCCCGACTTCAGCGAGGCGTACACGTTCTCCGCGATCGGCGACAACGGCTTCCGGCTGTGGATCGACGACCAGCTCGTCATCGACCACTGGGTCGACGACTGGGACGTCGAGCAGACCTCCGCCCCGGTCCAGCTCCAGGCGGGCCAGGAGTACTCGTTCCGCATGGAGATGTTCCAGAACACGGGTGGCGCGCACCTCCGGTTGCGGTGGCAGAGCCCGTCGCAGGAACGTGAGATCGTGCCGACCGACGCGTTCACCTACCCCGACGACTTCGTCGTCTTCCCCGCGCAGGCCGCGCTCGAGAGCGACGGCACGAGCCTCAACGTGACGTTCCAGGGCGCGGCGGGCGGCGTCGACGAGAGCCTCGTCGACCACCTCAAGGTCCAGGTGGACCAGCTCGCGTGGCCCGTCGCGCAGGTCGCGGCGCAGGGCGACGTCCTGGGCATCACGCTCGCCGAGCCCGTCGACCGCGCGTCGACCGCGCGCCTCGTCTACGACGGCGAGGGCGACCTCACGGTCGGCGGGGAGAAGGTCGGCGCGCTCAACCTGCCGGTCACCAACGGGTCCGACTTCCGGATCCAGACCCCGTGGGCCGACGACTTCGACCCCACCAACCCCCTGCCGGAGTACCCGCGCCCGCAGCTCACGCGCGACGCGTGGCAGAACCTCAACGGCGTCTGGCAGTTCGAGGCGGCGGAGTCCGACGACGCCGTGCCGAGCGGCCGCGACCTCGACGAGGAGATCGTCGTCCCGTACGCGGTCGAGTCCGCGCTCTCGGGCATCGAGCGCCGCGAGGACGACATGTTCTACCGCCGCACCTTCGAGGTGCCGCAGGACTGGGCGGTCGGCAGCGACAACCGCCTGCGCGTCAACTTCGGCGCGGTCGACTACCTCGCCACCGTGTACGTCAACGGCACCGAGGTCGGCACCCACCGCGGCGGGTACGAGTCGTTCTCCGTGGACGTCACCGACGCGCTCGTCGAGGGCTCCGAGCAGGAGCTCGTGGTGCGCGCCGTCGACACGACGGACGGCAGCAACCAGGCCGTCGGCAAGCAGACGCTCAACCCGGGCGGCATCTTCTACACCCCGACGTCGGGCATCTGGCAGACGGTGTGGATGGAGCCGGTCCCGACCGCGGCGATCGACGCCGTCGTCACGACGCCCGACGTCGAGGCCGGCGTCCTCGCGGTGACCGTGCAGTCGGCCTCCGCGTCCGACGACGCCGAGGTGACCGCCGTCGTGCGGGACGCCGAGGGCACCGAGGTCGGCACCGTCACCGGCGCTGCGAACGAGCTGCTCGCGGTCGAGATCCCGGACGCGCACCTGTGGTCGCCCGAGGACCCGTACCTCTACGACGTCGACGTCACCCTCACCGACGGCGAGGGCCAGACGACGAGCACCGACACGGTGGCCTCCTACGCGGGCATGCGCTCGATCGAGGTCGCCGAGGTGGACGGCGTCCAGCGCATCCTGCTGAACGGCGAGAAGACGTTCCTCATGTCGACGCTCGACCAGGGTTACTGGCCGGACGGCATCTACACGCCCGCGTCCGACGAGGCGTACGTGTTCGACCTCCAAGCCCACAAGGACCTCGGGTTCAACACGGTGCGCAAGCACATCAAGGTCGAGCCGGCCCGCTGGTACTACCACGCCGACACGCTGGGTCTCATGGTCTGGCAGGACATCCCGAGCGGCTGGTTCAACAACGGCGACACGAACCCGGCGTCCCGCGTCTTCTGGGAGCAGGAGATGAAGGACGTCATCGACCAGCACCGGTCGGTGCCGTCGATCGTCGGGTGGGTGACCTTCAACGAGGGCTGGGGCGAGTGGAACCTCGGCGACACGGCGCGGATCGGCAACACGATCGACGAGTACGACCCGAGCCGCATCCTCAACACGCACTCCGGCTACAACTGCTGCGCGTCCAAGGGTGACTCCAAGACGGGCGACATCATCGACTGGCACCAGTACACCGGCCCGGCCCTGCCGAAGCCGGACGCCACGCGCGCCGCGATCGACGGCGAGCACGGCGGCTTCTCGATGAGCGTCCCGGGCCACATGTGGCCGGGCGTGTCCGCCAACCCATACGGCGGCGTCGCGAACAGCGAGGCGCTGACCGACGCGTACGTGCAGAACACGGAGAAGCTCGTGCGGCCGGCGCAGTGCTACCTGTCCGGCTCGGTGTACACGGAGATCTCCGACGTCGAGAACGAGCTCAATGGCTTCTACACGTACGACCGCCGCGTGCTCAAGATGGACGCCGCGCGCGTCAAGGACGTCAACGAGCGGGTCGTCGCGGCGGCGAAGCAGGGCTCCGCGCCCGTCGACCCGGGCACCCCGGGCCTGACCGGCACGGGCCGCTGGTCGTTCGACGAGGGCCAGGGCACCACGGCGGCCGACGGCGTCGGCGACCACGCGGCGTCGGGCACGGGCACGTGGGTCGCCGGTCACGGCGACAGCGGGTCCGCGATCAAGCTCAACGGCACGAACCAGTCGTTCACGACCGAGGGGCCCGTCGTCGACACGACCGGCTCGTACACGATCTCTGCGTGGGCGCAGCTCGACAAGACGCCTGGCGGCGCGTGGTCGACGATCGTCGGCCAGGACTCGTCGCTCGGCTCGAGCGCGTTCTACCTCCAGTACGGCGGCGGCGGCCGGTGGGCCTTCTCCTACGAGGGGGAGCCGCGGGCGGAGTACGTCGTGCAGCCCGTGCTGGGCGACTGGTACCACGTCGTGGGCGTCCGCGACGCGGCCGACCAGAAGCTCAAGCTCTACGTCAACGGTGAGCTCGTCGGCCAGTCCGACGTGTGCGGCGGCACCACGCCGTCCGGCCCGCTGACGATCGGGCGCGGGCAGTGGAGCGGCAACCCCGTCGACTACTGGCCGGGCACGATCGACGACGTGCGCGTCTTCGACCGGGCGCTGTCCGACGCCGAGATCGCCCAGGTCTACGCCGGCGACGACGGCGAGGAGCCGACGCTCGACGTGACGGTCACCGCGCAGACGCGCTGCCTCGCGGGCAAGGCCTACGTGGCCGTGCGCGCGACGAACGGCGAGGACGTCCCCGTGGACGTCACCCTCGCCACGCCGTTCGGGACCAAGGCGTTCACCGCCGTGGCCCCGGGGGCGAACGCGTACCAGTCGTTCGCGGTGCGCGGCACGTCCATCGAGGCGGGCGAGGCGACCGTCACCGCGACGGCCACGGTCGACGGCGAGCCGGTCTCCACGGAGGTCGTCGCGCCGTACGACGCGACCACCTGCGGCTGAGCCGCGAGCCCTGACAGCAGACGCCAGGCCCGCCCCGTCCGGTTCTCCGGGCGGGGCGGGCCCGGGTTGTCGCGCGCGGGTTACGACGGTGGGGCCCGGGTGGTCGTGGCGCGGTGGTTCCACGCGGCGATGGCGCTGTCGAGACGTGCCCGGGCGGCGACGTAGTGGATGAGATCGATGGGCGCGTCGTGGTCGACGACCGAGATGACGCCTTCCATCTCACGTTGGGAAGCGTCGATCTCGCCGACCAGGTCGGTGGAGCGTCGTGGTGGGGTCTCGCGGTCGTCGGTCATGGGGTGCGAGCCGCGTGCGCTAGAGGCGGTGTGCGAGGCGTCGGCGGAGCTGGTGGATGCGGAGGGTGCCGACGACCAGGGCGACGATCCCGACGCCGATCCCCGCGATGAGCAGGGCCAGGGCCAGGGGGACGGAGCCTTGCCAGCCGAGGAACGAGACGAGCACGAGCTGGGTGTTCTGGAGCATGAACACGATGAGCGCGACCAGGACGAGGGCGGCGACACAGAGGCCGACCCAGGTGGCTCCGGTGCGCGTGCGGGGAGTCCTGGTCGGGTTCCCGGAGGTGCGCGAGACGGGGTCTGGCCGCGTCACGCGCGCGGTCGCAGCGGGCTCGCCGTTGGTGGCGGAGCTGAGCGGGGTGGTGGCCATGGTGGCCTCCTAGCGGTTCCGGGCCCGCGCACCTCGGTGGGGGCACGTTCGCCGCGGATGCCCTCACAGTACGCCTCGTACCTGGGAGCCAACCTGGGAGCGGCTGTGCGCGTGACGCCTCGATCCCTACCGGCCCAGGCTGGCGGCCAGGGGGCAGGAGAACGGTTCGCGCGCGCGTCCGGGGACGTCGTTGAGGTACTGGACGACGATCCGGTAGGAGGTGAAGAACCCGACCTCGGTGTAGGTCACGCCGAGCTGGGAGCAGTACTCGCGCACGAGGGGCTGGACGCGCTTCAGGTTCGGGCGCGGCATGCTGGGGAACAGATGGTGCTCGACCTGGCGGTTGAGACCGCCCATGAAGAAGTCGACGACCGGACCGCCGCGGATGTTGCGGGACATGAGGACCTGGCGGCGCAGGAAGTCGACGTCCGCGGTCGCCGGGACGATCGGCATGCCCTTGTGGTTCGGGGCGAACGCGCCCCCGAGCAGGATGCCGAAGACCGCGAGCTGCACGGCCAGGAACGCCGCCGCGACGGTCGGGGGGAGCAGGAGGCCCAGCACCACCAGGTAGAGCGCGAGCCGCACGAGCAGGACCGGGACCTCCACGCCACGGTGCGGCACGGACCGGCGCCCGAGCACCCGGCGCACGCTCGCGACGTGCAGGTGGAGGCCCTCCAGGGCGAGCAGGGGGAAGAAGTACCAGCCCTGCCGGCGTGCCAGCCACCCTCTCCAGCCGTGCCTGCTCGCCATGACCGCGGGCGTGAACGCGATCACGCCCGGTGAGATGTCGGGGTCGTGGCCCTCCTGGTTCGGGGCGGCGTGGTGGGCGTCGTGCTTTGCGGTCCACCAGGCGTGGCTGAGCCCGACGAGCGCGTTCGCGATGATGCGTGCGGTCCAGTCGTTCCAGGCGCGGGACCGGAACACCTGCCGGTGGGAGCTGTCGTGGCCCAGGAACGCGAGCTGGGCGAGCACGAGGGCGAGCACCACGGCCAGCAGGAGCTGCCACCAGGTGTCGCCCACGAGGACGATCCCCGCCCAGACGGCGCCGAACGCGGCGACGGTCAGGACGAGCCGGGTCCAGTAGTAGCCGTACCGCCGGCGCAGCAGGCCGGACTCGCGCACGATCTTCGCCAGCACCGAGTAGTCCCGAGCCGTCGATCGGGCCGCAGGCCGCACGCGGCCCGTCAACGCCAGGGGCTGCCGCGCCTCACTCGAAGCGGACACGGTCGGCCTCGGCCTTCACGCTCGCCGTGCGCAGCACCTCGGCCGCGCGCCACTCGGCCAGCTCGTCGGCCTTGCGCGTCCGCTCGTTCGTGATCGTCTCCTCGACGTCGCGCAGAACCGTCGCGATCTCGTGGGCCAGCCCACCGGAAAGCATGGCGAGGTTCGTGTTCTCGATGAGCAGGCGCCGGTCCTCCACCCGGAGGACGATGCCCGGATACCCGCGGTCGGCGAGCAGCGCGGTGACGGCGGGGAGCTCGAGCAACGCTTGCTCCGGACCAGACACCCGGCGGGAGAACACAGCGGTCACGGTGTACAGCTGGGGCTCGGCCTCGGTGCCGAGCTCGCGCGGCAGCGCGGTGTCCAGGACCCCCCGCAACTCCAGCGCGGTGTCCTGCACCCGCCCGAAAGAGGTGGGGGTAGGGGTGGTGGTGCTCATGGCGTCGTCCGATCCTCGGAACCGGCGGGCCGGCTCGCGTCCGCTGCCGTCGCGGCAGTCGGTGAGGCGCCAGGCGCCCCACTCAAGGAGATCGGTTCATCCTCCAGGTCGGGTTCATAACCCCCGTCATCGTCCCACCGCGCACCCGAGGTCTCCTCGTCCGGGGCATCCATCTCGCCCGGCGTCCGAGAGCCATCTCGATCGGCGTCACGTGGGCCGATCCGGCGATCAACCACACTTCGACACTACACCGGCAAGGGTTGCTCGCAGCGTGCGCCAGGGTCGTCGAGCAGCGAGTGGGAGGATGGGCAGATGGCGCTGACCGAGTTCCTGCTCGCCCGGATCGACGAGGACGAAGCAGCGTGCGCGAGCCTCGAGGACGAGTCGGGGCCACCGACGCCGTGGTCACGGTCGCGGCTGCTGACCGAGTGCGCGGTGAGACGGCGCATCATCACCCTCGCGTACGAGGCCACCGGGTACGACATGACCGCCGACCTCGAGCGGGGCAGCAACGACCGCGCCGAGAGCGGCATCGCCTTCGTCGGCGACCGCATCCTGCGGGCACTCGCCACGCCCTACGCCCAGCACCCGGACTTCGACCCTGCCTGGCGCACCTGACGACTCACCCACCGACCCCGACCCCCTTCGCGTGGCGAGCGGGCCCCGCACGGCGCATCGTCGGTAGCGCGGCCACGTGTCGCGGGGAATGCCGGTCGTGAAGCAGCCCGCTACCGGCGTGCCTCCCGACCCGGACGACGTACCGCGACCGCCAAGGGTCGAGAAGACAAGCCGAGAGCGTGGTCCGCCATGACCGTCATCGAGAAGTGGATCACCGTCGACTGCCCAGGCTGCGGCGGCCCCGCTCGTGCCCGCGTGCTGCACATCGTCGCCTGGGGATCGATCCCGGGAACCCGGATCCCGCACCGGGTCAGCATCCTGTGCCAGTACCACTGCTCGGTCACTCGTGACGAGGCGGCATCGGCCGTGCTGGTCTGCCCCGAGTGTCGGTCGCACGTCGCCTCGGTGTGATGTCCAGGGGGGTTGGTCAGCCAGCTGACCAACCCCCCTGAACACCACACCTAGGCCGCGAAGGTCGCCCACACGGTCTTGACCGTATCGGTGCGGTACCACCCGACGTCCAGCGAGAGCTGGCGGGCCATGTGGAGACCGACGCCGCCGGCACCGGGGATGCGGCGCCCGGCGTAGACCGGCTCGTGCGAGACGTCGTGGTCGGCGACCTCGAGGAGGAACCGGTCGTCGGTGCGGGCGAGCCGCACGATCGTCGGCGGCAGCCCGTGACGCAGTGCGTTGGTCGCGAGCTCCGACGCGATGAGGACGAGCGTGTCAGGGGTGGCGGACAGCCGCCCGGTCGTGACCACGCCCTCTGCCTCCAGGGCCTGGACCACTCCGGAACGGAGGGCCGAGAGCCCCTGGGTCGTGCTCAGCACCCACTCCCGGACGGGGCGGTAGCCCTCAGGCGGGTGGGAGGTGGTGAGCTCGTCGTCGTCGGTCGGGACGGCGATGGTCGGCAGGTCGTCCATGGAGCCCCCCGGTCGGTCGGTGCCCGTCAGGCGTTGCGTCGGTTCCCCTTGGTGACCGCGCCGTAGATCCCGAGCGTGATCAGCGAGCCGAGGATCGCGAGGAGCCAGGTCCGGAAGTCGCCGAGGTCACCCAGCGCCGTGCCGAAGAAGACCGAGCCGAGCCACCCACCGAGCAGCGCCCCGAGGATGCCCAGCAGGATCGTGATGATCAGCGAGCCCGTCTGCTTCCCCGGCAGCACCGCACGCGCGATGAGACCGGCGACGAGACCGAGGACGATGTACGCGAGCCAACCCATGGATTTCTCCTTTTTGTCTGCTGTGCGAGTTTTGCCCCCAGATCTGCCAGCATGGCAGGGACCGTCGCGGCTCGCACGCGGACGGCCCTCGCCGCTACGACGCGTCGGGCAGGCCCGTCGCCACGGGGGGATCGCCGGCCGTCGTGCGGAAGGAGTCGAGCCAGCGGTCGAACTCCGCCGCGATCTCGTCCGGGTGCATGCGCAGCGTCTCGGCAGGGCTGCGGGACTCGCGTCCGGCGACATAAAGCTGTCGGACCATCTCGGTCGTGGGTGTCCACGCTCTCATCGGGTGTCCTGTCCAGGGGTGGCGGGAGGGGGAACGCGCTGCTCAGCCGGCCGAGCGCTCGAGCGGAGGGTCAGGCTCCGGGGCCTCCGCCGCGGTCTCGACGAGCTCGACGAGATCGAGCGCCCCGCTGAACTCGAGCAGCTGGAGCACGTGCCCCGGCGTGCGCAGGAGCCGGGGGCGGTACCCCGTCCGCGTCCCCATGAGGACGAGGTGGAGTCCACCGGAGTCCATGAACGTGACCCGCGAGAGGTCGATGGTCCACGGTCGCTGGCCGATCGCCGCGGCGAGGCGCTCCTTGACCGCGTGGGCGACGGAGAAGTCGATCTCTCCCCACATCACCCAGTGCCGCGCGTCGTCCTCGACCTGGACGCCTCCGGTCACTCCGTCCTCCATCGTGGAAGGTCTCCCGTCTCGTGAGCGGGACGACGATACGTGCGACTCGGGTCGCTCGCCCCCTGGGGCCGCCCTGCCGTTCGTCCGATGCCCGGGGCGGTCGCGTCGTCGACCCCGGCGGCGCCGTCCTCACCCCCTCCGAGCCCCGCGCCGCAGGCGCCTGAGGACGACCGGCCCCGCGCCCCGATCAGGGCGTCGTGGCGCCGGCGACGTTCACCAGCCACCCGACCCCGAACCGGTCGGTGAGCATGCCGAACTCGTCTCCCCACGGCGCGGTCTCCATCGCCATGACCTCCTGCGCGCCGTCGGACAGCGCCGTGAACCAGGCGTGCAGGCGCTCGCGGTCCTCCGGTGCGCCGAAGAGCGCCACCGACGCGTGGTCGGTGAGCGTCGTCCCCGGCGGCACGTCGGACGCCATGAGCGTCCCGACGCCCTCGATCTCGAGCTGGGAGTGCATGACCTTCTTCGCCTGCGCCGGGTCGTCCACCGGGCCGATCGAGTCGTAGGTGCTGACGTCCGGCGCGACGCCGAACACGGTGCCGTAGAACTCGACGGCCGCGCGGGCGTCGCCGTCGAAGTTCAGGTAGGGGCTGAGCTGAACGGCCATGATGGCCTCCTCGTCGAGATGGACCTGACTCCTGTGTGGACGGTCCGGCGCGGCCGGACTGAGCGGTCCCCACCGTCGACCTCGGGTCTCGCGTCGCGGAGGCGCCGGCCGGCGGGCGGCGCCCGTCGGCTAGGGTGTGCGCGGCCCGACGGCGCGGCCACCGGACCGCGGGCGGCTCACCCGCGTGCGGCCCACGGACCGACGAACGCGACAGGGGGACCGGGCGTGCAGCACAACCTCGTCCACGTCTTCGACGTGACGGGCGCGGACCCCGCGCTGCTCGACGACGACCCGACCGTCCGCGGGTGCCTCGACGCGATCGTCCGGCACGCGGGCATGACGCCGCTCGGCGAGGCGTCGCACCGGTTCGAGCCCCAGGGAACCAGCGTCGTGATCCTGCTCGCCGAGTCGCACCTCGCCGTGCACACGTGGCCCGAGCACGGGACCGCCTACGTGACCCTCACGACCTGCCGGGCCCCGGCGTCGGCCACGTTCACCGACGACGTGCGCGCCCTGCTCGCCGACGCGCTGGGCGCGGCCGACGTCGCCGTGCGGAGCCTCGTGTGACCCGGACCCGTCCCCGGCTCGCGCTGCGCGTGGGCGAGGACCTCGTCGGTGCGCCGCCCCACCGCGCGACGCCGCGCGCCGTCGCCGTCCTGTCGACCGTGCACGGCGGCACGACGTTCACGTGGGAGGAGTGGCAGCTCCTCGCCCACGACGGCTCGGACGTCTGGGTCGAGTACGACCACGACACCCGCGACGTCACGCTCCTGCACCCGACCGAGGCGTGGCCGCCGGTCGTCGACCTCTCGGGGCTGCACACCGGGCGCACCCTGGGCCTGCGCCTCGACGGGCGGCAGCACTCGCTCGTCGTGCGCGAGCGCGGCACCGGCCGGGTCGAGCACGTCGAGGGGCAGTTCGCCGAGCCGTTCGTCGTGGGGCAGCAGGTCGAGTACGTCGACCTCTCGGCCCACGGGACGATCGTCTCGATCGAGCGCACGACCGGCCCGCTCGGTCCCGTGACCGCCGTCTACCGCGGACGGCGCATCGACGCCGCGGAGCAGCGTCGCCTCTTCGGGCGCCGCGTCGCGCCGCGCACGCTCCCGGGGGGCCGGTTCGTGGCCTTCGCGGTCGCCGCGGTCGTGCTCGTCGGGCTCGCCGCCTCGTGCACGGCGCGTGCCGCGACGGGTGACGGGGCGTGCACGCCCCGCACCGTCGAGACCGTCGCACCGTCCGGCGAGGTGACCACCACCGAGCAGAGCGGCACGTGCGTGCGCCGCTCCGTGTACGGCGGCGGGGGCGGAGGGCTCGGCAAGTGACCCGCTCGCCCGTCGAACCCCTCGTCGAACCCGTACGCCCGACCGCCCGTCCCACGACCTGACCCCGGGAGACACCGTGATCGCAACCGCCGCCCCGCTGGCGTTCCTCTGGTCCTTCTTCTCGACCATCCTGTACTCGGCGCTCGGCATCGTCCTGCTGCTGGTCACGCTCGTGGTCGCGAACAAGGTGTTCCGCCTCAACCTGCACCGCGAGCTCGTCGACGAGCACAACGTCGCGTTCGGCGTGATGATCGCGGGCCTCGCCGTCGCGATCGGCCTCATCATCGCGGGGACGATCAGCTCCTGACCGTGCTCGACCAGCAGGCGCTCCCGCCCGGCCGACCGCCCGAGGCCGCCGCGGACGGCTCGGGCGACGTCGCGCCCCCGGCCGGGCGGTCCGGCCGAGCGCGCCCGATGGACCGTCCGACGGTCTTCGCCGCCGCGCTGCTCGTCGCGGTCGGCGGCCTCGTCTACGAGCTCATCCTCGGGACGGCGGCCTCGTACCTGTTCGGCGACTCCGTCGTCGCGTTCTCCGTCGCGACCGGGCTCACGCTGTTCGGCATGGGCCTCGGCTCGCTCCTCGCGCCGCGCCTCCAGCGCACCGCGGGGCTGAGCTTCGTCCGCAACGAGCTCGTGCTCTCGCTCCTCGGCGGGACGTCGGTGCTCGCGCTGTTCTGGGCGTACGCGTCGACCGAGCTCGCGTGGGTCGTGTTCGTCGTGCTGTCGCTCGCGATCGGCACGGCGATCGGCGTCGAGATCCCGCTCCTCGTCGCGGTCCTCAAGGAGCAGGGGAGCGAGGGCTCCGTCTCGCTGCTGTCGAAGGTGCTCGCGCTCGACTACTTCGGGGCGCTCGCGGCCTCGCTCCTGTTCCCTTTCCTCCTGCTCCCGTACCTCGGGCTCGTCCGCACAGCGTTCGCGGTCGCGGTGCTCAACGTCGCCGTCGCCGCGTTCATGCTCGCGCGCATGGGCCACCCGCCGCGGTGGACCGCGCTCGCCGCCGTGACGCTCACGGTGCTCCTCGCGGGGTTCGCTGCGTCGTCGTGGCTCGAGACGCGTATCAGCGCGGGGATGTACCAGGACCCGGTCGTGGCGCAGGAGCGCAGCGCCTACCAGCAGGTCGTCGTCACGGAGTACCGCGGCGACACGCGCCTGTACCTCGACAACCAGCTCCAGTTCTCGTCCGTCGACGAGGCTCGCTACCACGAGACCCTCGCGCACGCGGCGATGACGTCCGTCGCCGCGCCCGCGTCCGTCGCGATCCTCGGCGGCGGCGACGGCCTCCTGGCGCGCGAGGTGCTGCGGTACGACTCGGTGCAGGAGGTCACGCTCGTCGACCTCGACCCCGCAGTGACCGACCTCGCGCGCGACAACCGGCTGCTCACCGACCTCAACGAGCACGCGCTCGACGACCCGGGCGTGAGGGTCGTCAACGCCGACGCCTTCCGGTGGGTCGAGGACACGCCGCAGACGTTCGACGTCGTGCTGGTCGACCTCGTCGACCCGTCGACCGAGCGCGTCGCCAAGCTGTACTCGCAGGAGTTCTACGGCATGGTCGCCGCGCACCTGCGGCCGGGCGGCGCGTTCGCGACCCAGGCGACGTCCACCTACTTCACGCCCGACGCGTTCTGGCAGGTCGTGTCCACCGTCCGCGCCGCGGCCCCCGACCGTGCCGTCGTGCCGCTCACGGTCAACGTCCCGTCGTTCGGCGAGTGGGGCTTCGCGCTCTCCCTCCCCGGAGGCGGGGCGGCACCCGGGGCCGGGGAGCCCGACGACGTCCCCGGGCTCTTCGCGCGCACGCCGCTCCCCGCGGGCCTGCGGTTCCACGACGCGGCGTCGCTCGCCGCGACCACGCACCTGCCCGCCGACAACCCGCCGCGCGACCTGCCGCCGTCGACCCTGCTCTCCCCGACCGTGCAGCGCACGTACCAGGAGGACATGCGCGCCTGGCGCTACTGAGCGGGGTGCGCCACCGCCTCCAGGGCGTCGAGCGCCGCGAACGGGTCGCCCGGGCGGGCCGGGTCGGGGCTCGTCGCCACGAGCACGACGCTCGACACCCCGCCCGCGCCGAGCTCGGCGAGCCGGGCGCGGAAGGCGTCCGGGGGTCCGACGACGGCGAGCGCGTCGACCCACGCGTCCGGCATCGCGGCGGCGAACGCCTCGGGGGTGTCGCTCGCGTCGCGCAGGGCGCGGAAGTCGTCGGCGAACGGCAGCGGGTCGATCTGCGCCGACCAGTCGGCCTCGCCCAGGACGGCGAGGTGGGGCCGGACGATCGCACGGGCGGTGGCGACGTCGTCGTGCACCGCGCCGAGCGAGAACGCGACGACGCGGTGCTCCGCCGGGGCGGCGTCGCCCGCGCTCGCCCGCCCGGCGTCGATCGCGGCACGCGCGACGGCGAGGTACTCCGGGGTCACGGGCATGTCGAGGATCGTCCCGTCGGCGACGCGGCCCGAGACCTCGAGCGAGCGCGGGCCGCGCACCCCGGCGAGCACCGGCGGCGGTGAGGCGGGCGGCGCGTGCAGCGCGACGTCGTCGACCGTCACGTACCGGCCGGAGACGGTGACGCGCTCGCCGTGCAGCAGCGCGCGCACGGCCGACGTCGTCTCCTCGAGCATCGCGAGCGGGCTCGCGGGCCAGACGCCGATCTGCCGCATCCACGCGGGCATGCCGTGCCCGAGGCCCAGGTGCAGACGGCCGGGGTGCAGCGCGGCGAGGGTCGCGACCTCCATCGCGGCGGTCGACGGCGCGCGCGTCGCGGCGGGGAGGATCCCGATGCCGACGGTGAGGCGCTGCGTCGCGGCGAGGACGGTCGCGGCCTGCGCGATCCCGCCGTGGAACGTCAGGTCCTCGACGACCCACACCTCGTCGAGGCCCACCTCCTCGGCGCGGCGCGCGAACGCCACGATCTGGTCGGCGGGCAGCTCGCGCGGCAGGATCACGCCGAGCGCGGGGGTCGTCGAGGTCGCCATACCGCGACCGTACTCTGACAGCGCTCCCACCTGCGAGGTCGCCCGGACGACCGCCCGGAAAGCCCTGGCCTCGCCCGGGGGGTGGCGCCTACCGTCGAGGCATGACCGCGCTCGACGACGACGCCCTGGCCGCCCTCGACACCCACCTGCGAGCGGCGGCCGACGCCGACGCGTTCTCCGGCGTCGTGCGGATCGAGCGTGACGGCGACCCGCTGTTCGAGCGCGCGTACGGCGTCGCGTCGCGCCGGTGGGGCGTGCCCGTCCGCACGAGCACGCGGTTCGACGTCGCGTCCGTGACCAAGCTGTTCACCGCCGTCGCGGTGCTCCAGCAGGTCGGGGAGGGGCGGCTCGGGCTCGACGACCGCATCCACGACCACGTCGACCTCGCCGGCACGACGGTCCCGCGCGAGGTGACGCTCCGGCACCTGCTCACCCACACGTCCGGCATCGCGGACGACGCCGACGAGGAGGCGGGCGAGTCGTACGAGGCGCTGTGGGTCGACCGGCCGAGCTACTCCGTGACGCGGACGGCCGACTTCCTCCCCGGCTTCGTCCACAAGGAGCCGAACTTCCCGCCGGGGGAGGGGTGCCGGTACTGCAACGTCGGCTTCGTGCTCGCCGGGCTCGCGCTGGAGACCGTCACCGGGACCACGTACCGCGAGTACGTACGCGAGCACGTCTTCGCGCGGGCAGGCATGGACCGCTCCGGGTTCTTCCGCATGGACGAGGCCGAGCCCGACGTCGCGGAGGGCTGGGAGCCCGTCCACGAGGGCCCGGAGGACGAGGGGCCCGTCACCGGATGGCGGCAGAACATCTACTCGTACCCGCCCGTCGGCTCGCCCGACGGCGGCGCGCACGTCACCGCGCACGACCTCGCCCGGTTCTGGGCCGCGGTCCGCGGCGGCGAGCTCCTGCCGCCCGACCTCACGCGCGCGTTCCTCACCCCGCAGGTCAAGCACGACGACGGCGACACGGACGAGACGGACGGCAAGGACGCTGAAGGCGTGGAGCGGGCTGCGAGCGTGCACTACGGGTTCGGGCTCGAGTTCGAGCTCCTCGCCGACGGGTCCGTGCGCTCCGCGTACAAGGAGGGGATCAACACCGGGTCGAGCGCGATGCTGCGCCACTACCCGGGCGCGGGCGGATCCGGCCCGGACGCTCTCCCGCCGGCCGGGGCGCCCGGGGTGACGGTCGTCGTCGTCTCCAACGGCGAGGCAGGCGCCTGGGACCCGGTCCGACGGATCGACGCGCTCCTCATGGGGTGAGCGAGGGACAGCCCGGACACGACGCGTGGCGTGCAAACGTTGGTCGCCATTCGGCGTAACCTTCCGGGGTGACGAGTCGAGGACACCAGCCGCCGGTGCTGTCGGACGTGGCACAGCTCGCCGGAGTGAGCATCTCGACCGTCTCGAGGGTGCTCACGGGGCGTACCCCCGTGAGCCCTCGGCTCAGGGACAAGGTGCAGGCGGCGGTCTCGGAGCTCGGCTACCGGCCCAACGCGGCGGCACAGACGCTCGTCAGCGGACGTCGCTCGACGGTGGCGGTCCTCGCGAGGAACACGCTGCGGTACGGCTACGCCGCCACCCTCCAGGGCATCGAGGAGGCCGCGCGGGCGGCGGGGTACGTGGTGTCGATCGCCGTCGTGGAGTCCGAGGCGCCGCGCGACCTCGATCGCGCGGTCGACCTCGTCCTGTCGCAGTCCCTGGCGGGAGCGATCGTCGTGGAGTTCGACTCGCTCGGCGTGCGCACGCTCGAGTCGTTGCCGGACGCGCTGCCCGTCGTCGCGGCGGCCGGTGCCCGGCGCCGGCCGGGTCCGCGACCGCACGCGTTCCTCGACGACCAGGCGGGAGGCGAGGAGGCGACGCGCTACCTCCTGGGACTGGGGCACCGCACCGTGCACCATGTGGCGATCCCGTCGACACGTCCGCGCAGCGGTCGGACCTGGGGCTGGCGTCGTGCGCTCGAGAGCGCGGGCGTCGAACGGCCCGACGTGCTCCAGGCGAGCTATGACCCGGACTCCGGGTACGAGGCCGGGCTGGTGCTCGCGGCAGACCCGGCCGTCACCGCCGTGCTGTGCGGCAACGACGAGCTCGCCATCGGCGTCATGCGCGCACTCACGGAGCAGGGTCGGCGCGTGCCCGAGGACGTCAGCGTGGTCGGCTTCGACGACCAGCCGTTCGCGCGCATGTGGAGCCCGCCCCTCACCACGGTCGCCCAGGACTTCGTCGACCTCGGACGCCGGACGTTCGGGATGCTCGCGCGCTGGGTGGAGACGGGCGAGCGCCCGGAGGACAGCGCTGCCAGGCCGGAGCTGGTCGTCCGCGAGAGCGCTGCGCCGCCGCGCGCCTGACGCCGTGCCACCCGGCGCCTGACGCCGCCCCGCCGCGCGCAGTCGCCCGGCGGACGCGCCGCCGCCCCTCGCTCCCGAGGAGCATTTTCTGACCAACGTTTGCAGAACGCGGGATGTGTGCGCTAACTTCTGACCAACGTTTGCAGGAACCCGCGCTGGTGCGGGGCGACGAGGGAGTGCGCGTACGTGGTGAGCACAACGGTGGCCGAGGACGTCCGGGACGCGGACGGGACCCATGCCTGGCCTCGAGTGGTGCGTCTGGCGGCGGCGGGTGCGGCCGTCGTCCTCCTCCTCCCCGAGGACGGTCTCCCCGAGGTGCTGCACTGGGGCGCCGACATCGGGGACAGCCCGGAGGACCTCGAGGACCTGGAGCGGGCGACGCGCCCGGTGCTCGCGACGAACGGCGTCGACCGCGGCGTGCGCGTCGCTCTGCTGCCGGAGTCCTGGACGGGCTGGACCGGGACGCCGGGTCTCTCCGGTCACCGGGCCGGTGCGAGCTGGTCGCCTCGGTTCCGTCCGACGCGGATCGACGTGGACGAGCGCGAGCAGGGCGGCTCGGTCGTCGTCCAGGCGCACGACGCGACCGCGGGCCTGCGCCTCGGGCTGGAGCTGGAGCTCCTTCCCGCGGGTCTGCTCCGGCTGCGCGGGCGGGTGACCAACGTCGCGGACCGGCCGTACACCCTCGACGGCCTGCGCCTCGCCCTGCCGGTCCCCACGAAGGCGGACGAGCTCCTCGACCTCGCCGGGCGCTGGGCGAAGGAGCGGGTCCCGCAGCGCTCCCCGTTCGTCGTCGGCTCCCACGTCCGCGAGGGCCGGCACGGCCGGACCGGCGCGGACGCGGCGACGGTGCTCGTCGCGGGCGAGCCCGGCTTCGGCTTCGAGTCGGGAGAGGCGTGGGGGGTCCACGTGGCCTTCAGCGGCAACCACGTCGTGTCCGCCGAGCGGACCTTCGACGGGCGCAGGCTCCTCCTGGGCGGCGAGCTGCTGCTGCCCGGCGAGGTCGAGCTCGCCCCGGAGGAGTCGTACACGGGACCGTGGATCTACGCGAGCCACGCGGACGGGCTGGACGCGCTCGCCGCGCGGTTCCACGACCACCTGCGCGCGCGCCCCCAGCACCCCCGCTCCGCACGGCCGGTCGTCATGAACGTGTGGGAGGCCGTCTACTTCCACCACGACCTCGACCGGCTCAAGCAGCTTGCCGACCTTGCCGCGGAGGTGGGGGTAGAGCGGTTCGTGCTCGATGACGGGTGGTTCGGCGGGCGTCGTGACGACGCCACCGGCCTCGGCGACTGGACCGTCTCCGAGGAGGTCTGGGGCGACGGGCGCTTCACCGAGCTCGTCCGGCACGTCAAGGGGCTCGGGATGGAGTTCGGGCTCTGGTTCGAGCCCGAGATGGTGAACGCCGACTCCGACCTCGCCCGGCGGCACCCCGAGTGGATCCTCCAGGTCGAGGGCCGGCTCCCCGTCGAGGCGCGTCACCAGCAGGTGCTCGACCTGTCGCACCCGGGGGCGTACGAACACGTGCTGTCCAGCGTCGTCGCCGTCGTCCGCGAGCACGGGGTCGACTTCGTCAAGTGGGACCACAACCGCGACCTCGTCGACGCAGGGTCGACGCGCACCGGCCGCGCCGGGGTCCACGAGCAGACGCTCGCGGCGTACCGCCTCATCGACGAGATCCGGGCGCAGTGCCCGGGGCTGGAGATCGAGTCCTGCTCGTCCGGCGGCGCCCGGGTCGACCTCGAGATCCTCGAGCGGACCGATCGGGTGTGGGCGTCGGACTGCATCGACGCCCACGAGCGCCAGCAGATCCAGCGGTGGACGGCGCAGCTCCTGCCGCCCGAGCTGGTCGGCAGCCACGTCGGGGCGGACCGGGCGCACACGACGGGCCGCCGTCTCGACCTCTCGTTCCGCGCCGCGACCGCGGTCTTCGGGCACTTCGGCATCGAGTGGGACCTCTCGGAGGCCGGCGAGGCGGAGCGCGCGGAGCTCGCCGGCTGGGTCGACTACTACAAGCAGGTGCGGCACCTCGTGCACACGGGACGCGTGGTGCGCCGGTCGCTCGAGGGCGGTGACCTGTGGCTCCACGGCGCGGTGAGCCCGGACCGCACGGAGGCGCTGTACGGGCTCACGCTCCGCGAGCGCCACGTCACCTGGCCCGTGGGCCGGGTACGGCTGCCCGGCCTGGACCCTGACGCGACGTACCTCGTCCGCCCGTCCGGCCCGGCCGTCGTCCGGGTCGACGACCCGCGCACCGCCCCCACCTGGTGGGCGGACGGACTACGGCTGAGCGGCGCGGCGCTCGGCTCCGTCGGGATCAGCGTCCCGGCGCTCGACCCGGACCAGGCGGTGCTGATCCACGTGGAGGTGGAGAGATGAGCACGGAGACGAGCACGCGGCCGGCAGCCCCGGCCCGGGCGGCGCGGCGGCGGTCGCAGGAGGTGCGGAACCTCCCGGCGGCGCTGCTGTTCGTGCTGCCCGCAGGCATCGGGTTCCTCGTGTTCTTCCTGTGGCCGACGCTCCGGGGGATCTGGCTGAGCTTCACCGACTCGACGGCGTTCAACACGGGCGGCTTCGTCGGGCTGGAGAACTACCAGCGGATGATCGCGGACCCGGTCTTCTGGAACGCCTTCAAGGTGACCATCTGGTACGTCCTGCTCAACATCGGGATCCAGACCGTGCTCGCCGTGGTGGTGGCGGTGCTCATGCACCG
Organism: Cellulosimicrobium sp. GQ32; assembly: GCF_059758455.1. Taxonomy (NCBI): domain Bacteria; kingdom Bacillati; phylum Actinomycetota; class Actinomycetes; order Micrococcales; family Promicromonosporaceae; genus Cellulosimicrobium; species Cellulosimicrobium sp. GQ32. The sequence goes on from NZ_JCAXEP010000010.1 coordinate 142,533, forward strand.
GCTCACGCAGTCCATGGCGATCCGCGGCATCATCCTCACCCCGTACCTCGTGTCCAACGTCGTCGCGGCGATGCTCTTCCTGATGCTGCTCGACTACCAGCTCGGGTTCGTGAACGAGCTGGTCGAGACGCTCGGCGGCGACCGCATCATGTTCTTCGGCAACCAGTCCCTCGTGATCCCCACGATCGCCCTGGTGAACGTCTGGCGGCACCTCGGGTACACGGCGCTGCTGCTCTTCGCCGGGCTGCAGACGATCCCGGAGAACCTCTACGAGGCGGGCCGCGTGGACGGCGCGTCCGAGCTGCGCATGTTCCGCTCGATCACGATGCCGCTCCTGCGTCCCTACCTGGGCCTCGTGCTCATCGTCACGATGATCGGCTCGTTCCAGGTCTTCGACACGGTGTCGGTCGCGACCCAGGGCGGGCCGGCGAACGCCTCGAACGTCATCCAGTACTACATCTACCAGGTCGCCTTCAGCCGCGGGTACGACTTCGGGTACGCGTCGGCCATGTCGGTCGCTCTGCTCGTGGTGCTCGCCGTGATCGCGGTCGTCCAGTTCCGGCTCACCCGGGCCAACCAGAACGACATGGCGTGAGGTTCCGATGACCACCACCGCTCCTGCACCCGTCGCGGCACCGCCCGGACAGGCCCCCACCGAGGCGACGACGCGTCGTCGCCGGCCCCGGACCACCCCGGGCCGTGTCCTCGGCTGGGTCGTGCTCGTGCTCCTCATGATCGTGACGATCTTCCCGTTCTACTGGATGTTGCGGACGGCGCTGTCCACCAACGCGGCACTCCCCGGAGGCGCCGCCGACCCGCTGCCCGTCGGGTTCAGCTGGGAGGGCTTCCGCCGCGCGCTCGGGCTCGCCACGGCGCAGGAGTCGCTCGCCGACGGCGGGTCCGGCGCCTCGATGGACTTCCCGCGGTACCTGCTGAACTCCGTCGTCGTCGCGACGCTCGTCACCGTGTGCCAGGTCTTCTTCTCCGCGATGGCCGCGTACGCGTTCGCGCGGCTGCGGTGGCCCGGGCGAGACGTCGTCTACGCGGTCTTCCTCGCCGGGCTGATGGTCCCGACCATCTTCACGCTCCTGCCGAACTTCCTCCTGGTGCGCGACCTCGGCCTGCTCGACACGCTGCCGGGGATCGCGCTCCCGACGATGCTCATGACCCCGTTCGCGGTGTTCTTCCTCCGGCAGTTCTTCGCCGGGATCAGCTTCGAGATCGAGGAGGCCGCGAAGCTCGACGGCGCCGGCCGGTTCAGGACGTTCTTCACGATCGTCCTGCCCATGGCGTCGCCCGCCGTGGTGACCCTCGCGGTCCTCACGTACATCACGGCGTGGAACGACTATCTGTGGCCGCTGCTCGTGAGCCAGTCCGACGACTCACGAGTGCTCACCCTCGCGCTGGGGATCTTCCGGGCGCAGTCCCCCCAGGCGTCTCCGGACTGGGCCGGCCTGATGGCGGCGACGCTGCTCGCTGCGCTGCCGATGCTCCTGCTCTTCCTCGCGTTCGCGAAGAGGATCGTCAACTCGATCGGCTTCACGGGAATCAAGTAGCCGCTCGTCACCAGGGGGCTCACGGGTACGGCGGCCGTCGGACCCGACAACCATTCCGCACCATCGACGCGGATGTCTGCGAAAGGGAACAACGATGCGCAAGTCTGTCCACGTCGCGGTGGCAGGATCCCTGGTCCTCGCCCTCGGCGCCTGCTCCTCGGGAGGCGGCTCGGGCTCGGGCGGCTCCGGCGACGAGATCTCCTACTGGCTCTGGGACTCGAACCAGGTGCCCGCCTACCAGGCGTGCGCCGCGGCGTTCTCGGAGGAGAACCCGGACGTCTCGGTCAAGATCGAGCAGTTCGCCTGGGACGACTACTGGACGAAGCTCACGGCCTCGTTCGTCGGCGGCTCGGGCCCGGACGTCTTCGTGGACCACCTCTCGAAGTACGGCGAGTTCGCCTCGCAGGGCCAGATCGTCGCCCTCGACGAGCTGGTCGAGAAGGACTCGGTGGACACCACGATCTACGCCGAGGGTCTCATCGACCCGTGGCGGTACGCCGACGGCTCGCTGTACGGCCTCCCGAAGGACTGGGACACGACGGCCTTCTTCTACAACGAGGCGCTCGTCGCCGACGCCGGCTACACGGCGGACGACCTGTGGGCGGCCGACTGGAACCCGGACGACGGCGGCACGTTCGAGCAGATCGTCGCGCACCTCACGGTGGACGCGAACGGTGTGCGTGGTGACGAGGCCGGGTTCGACAAGTCGAACGTCGCGGTCTACGGCCTGGGCATCAACCCGAACTTCGAGGAGACGGGCCAGATGCAGTGGGCCAACTTCACGGGCTCGCTGGACTGGGACTACCTCGACGAGAACCCGTGGGGTACGCGCTACAACTTCGACGACCCGGAGTTCCAGAAGGCGGTCGACTGGTTCTACGGCCTCGCGGACAAGGGCTACGCGCCCGCGGCAGGGGTGTTCTCCGAGGAGACGCTGACCCAGGTGGGTTCCGGGAAGGTCGCCATGGGCACCAACGGCTCCTGGGCGACCGGGACCTTCAAGGCGCTCGAGGGCGTCGAGGTCGGTATCGCGCCCGGGCCGGTCGGTCCGACGGGTGACCGCGCGTCCGTGTTCAACGGGGTCGCCGACTCGATCAGCGCGTCGTCGAAGAAGCTGGACGCGGCCTGGGAGTGGGTCCAGTTCCTCGGCTCCAGCGCGTGCCAGGACATCGTCGCCGAGCACGCCGTCGTCTTCCCCGCGATCCCGGAGTCCGCGGACAAGGCGCTGGCCGCGTTCGAGGCGAAGGGCTGGGACGTCTCGGCGTTCTTCAGCTACCGCGAGGAGGGTCGCACGTTCCTCCCGCCGATCACGGTCCGCGCCGGCGAGGTGAACGCCATCGCGTCGGTCGCGTTCGAGGACATCGCTCTCGGCAACAAGGACGCGTCGTCCCTGACGGAGGCGAACGAGCAGATCAACGCGGTCCTGGCGGACTGAGCACCAGCACGGACGGTGGGCGCGGCGCCCCGTGCCGCGCCCACCGTCCGCTCGGGGCGGTCGCACCGGCCGTCCCCCGGTTTCGACAGCACGAAGGAGTGTGGACAGATGCAAGGCAAGAGAACGGACGGCGGGCGCACGGTGCTCCGCCGGCTCACGGCAGGACTGACTGCGTCCCTGGTCGCCGCTACCGGAGCGGTGACCGTGCTGCCCGGTGCAGCGGCCGCCGAGGACGTCGAGGTCCTCGCGGTCGACCTGTCGGCGTCGACGGGCGCGGTGCAGGGCGGAGCGTCAGGCATGCTCTACGGCCTGGGCGACGACGGCGTGCCCACCGACGCGATCATCGCGGGTGCGCACCCGACGAACGTCACCCAGAAGGCGCCCCACGGGGCCCAGCACCCCAACGGGGATCCGCTCGACGTCGAGCGCTCGCTGTTCGAGAACGGGGGCGACTACCTGATGGTGAACATCCAGGACTACTACCCCGACTGGGCCTACAACGGCGGCAAGCGCCCCGAGGACTTCGACACCTACCTCGACATCGTCCGCACCGTCGTGACGAGCATCGTCGAGGAGTCGGACTACCCCGAGCGGTACGTCTTCACGCCGTTCAACGAGCCCGACGGCATCAACTGGTACGGCGACTGGAACGTCATGCGGGACACCTTCCTCGCTGACTGGAAGGCCGCGTACGAGACCATCAAGGAGATCTACCCGGAGGCGAAGATCGCCGGGCCGGGTGACGCCTGGTGGCACGGGACCAGCACCCGGCAGATCCTCACCTACGCCAAGGCGAACGACGTCCTGCCGGACATGTGGACCTGGCACGAGCTCGGTGTCGAGAACCTCGCCACGTTCCGCTCGCACCTCGCGGAGTTCCGTCAGATCGAGCGGGAGGTCGGGGTCGGCCCGCTCCCGGTGAACATCACCGAGTACGCGATGCGTCGTGACATGGGCGTCCCGGGCCAGCTGGTGCAGTGGATCTCGATGTTCGAGGACGAGAAGGTCGACGCGCAGACGGCGTACTGGACGTTCGCGGGCAACCTCAACGACAACATGGCCAAGAACAACGGCGCGAACGGTGCCTGGTGGCTGCTGAAGTGGTACGGCGACCTCACGGGCGAGACCGTGGAGCTCACGCCGCCGGCGCTGAACAAGGTCGACACGCTGCAGGGCATCGCGGCCCTGGACGAGGAGAAGCGCCAGGCGACGGTCCTGTTCGGCGGTGGCTCCAAGGACGTCCGCCTCGACGTGTCGGGGATCGACGCCGAGGTGCTCGGCGACGAGGTCGACGTCCAGGTGCGGCGTGCGGAGTTCACCGGGCAGGAGGGCGAGGCGCTGGCGCCGCCGGTCGTGGTGGCCGAGCGCGTCGCGGTGGTCGACGGTGCGGTGCAGGTCGTGGTCCCGAACCGCGACCGTCACTCGGCGTACCAGGTCGTGGTGACGCCGGTCCTCGACGAGGCGCCGGTCGTCGACGCCACGTGGAGGCAGCGCGTCGAGGCGGAGTCGACCCGGCTGTCCGGTCTGACCGTGGTGGACCGTCCGGCCGGGGACGCGTGGACGTTCGCGGCCTCGGGTGCCAAGGACGTGCGCGGCTTCACGTCGGCGGGGGCGTCGGCGTCGTGGACGGTCGACGTCCCGACGACGGGCACGTACCGCCTGGGTGTCATCGCAGGAGTGAACGGGCCGAACGTGGGGCCCGGCTCGCACGCGCTGTTCGTCGACGGAGCCCAGGCGGGCACGATCCGCTACGAGGCCGGGTTCTCGGACTCCTACCGCGGCAAGGCCGAGGTCCTGGTGGAGCTCCAGGCGGGCGCGCGCGAGCTGTCGGTGCGGGCGAGCGCCGACGGGTCCACGGTCCTCCCGGGCGCGAACGTGACCCTCGACCGGTTCGACCTTGAGCGCGTCGACGGTCCGGACACCTCGACCTACCCGGCGAACCTCGCCCGCCTGTCCGGTGCGACGGTCTCCTACGACGCCGGCACGGCCGGGCGCGTGGAGGTCGCGGGTGACGGCTCGGCGACGTTCTACGTGGCCGCTCGCGAGACGGGGTACTACGACGTGGCGCTGGACTACTCGGCGGACACGGCGACCACGGTGGGCCTGCGGCTCAACGGTCGTGAGGTGGCCGGTCTCGCGGCGGACGCCGCGGGCGAGCGCACCTCGACGGCCCGGGTGCACCTCGCGAAGGGCATCACGGAGCTTACGGTCACCTCGCCCGAGGGCATCGCGCTCGGGTCGCTGACCACCACGCGGGCCGCCGAGTCGGACGCGACGGTCACGACGGTCGAGGCCGAGGACGTGCTCCAGCTCGCGGGTGGTGCACGCCTGGAGTCGGTGTCGCAGCCGACCGACGTGTCGGGACGGCAGGTCTCCTGGCTGGGCGGCAGCGCGCAGAGCGTCGCCGTGTGGCCGCGCGCCGAGGGTGTGGGCGCGGGTCAGTACGACCTCGTGGTGCGGTACGCGAACGCGGAGAAGAACACCGGGCACGCGTACAACACCGACGTCATCACGCGCTTCCTCGACGTGAGCGAGGCCGGGGCCGGCACCACGCGCGGCGCCTTCCGGCACAACTACTCGTGGAAGGGCTTCTGGACCCACACGGTCGCCCTGGACCTGACCACGGACGACGGCGCCCTGACGCTGGGCAACGCGACGGGCTGGGCCCCGAACCTGGACACGCTCGCCCTGGCGCCGCTCGTGCTGGACGTGACCAACTCCGGTGCCTCCGCTGGCGTCGCGCTGGACGTCCAGGTCCAGCCGCGCTGCCTGGCCGGCAAGGCCTACCTCGCGGTACGCGCGACGAACCAGGAGCAGTCCGCCGTCGACATCTCGGTCGCCACGGCGTTCGGCACCCGCGAGTTCGCCGCGGTCGGCCCCGAGCGCTCCGGCTACCAGTCGTTCGCCACGCGCGCGGCCCGGCTCGAGGCGGGCAGCGTCACGGTGACGGGCGCGACGGACGGGCGTGACGGTCGGTACGACGTCGCGTACGACGCGCTCGACTGCGACTGACCGGCCGGCTCCCCGGCGTCAGCCACGTCGCTCGGGCCTCGCGCATGAACGAGGCGAGGCCCGAGCGGCGGGCTCCAGTCGGCTGCGCGTCCAGCACCCCGATACCAGGCACGACAGCACCGTCGAGGAGGCCGCCATGACGACCGACCGGCGACCCGCCCCCGTGCAGGGGGAGCAGAGCAGCGAGCGGCTGCTCGGGACGGTGCGCAGGGAACGCATCGCCACGGCCGTGCGCGTCCGTGGCGTCGTCACGGTCGCCGACCTGGTCCGTGACCTCGGGGTGTCCGACATGACCGTCCGCCGGGATCTCGCGGTCCTCGCGGACCGTGGCGTGCTGCACAGGGTGCACGGGGGCGCGACGTCCGCCCGCGGCCCGTTCTCGGCGCTGGGTGCGCGCCCGAGCGTCCCCCGCACGAGCAACGACGCGCGCGCCGAGGCCGCGGTGCGGCTGATCGAGCCCGGCGGAGTCGTCGCGCTCGGGCCCGGACCGGCCACCAGGCTCCTCGCGGAACGCATCGTGGCAGACCCGCGGCTGCGGCCCCTCACCGTCCTGACGAGCTCCACGGCGGTCGCGCGCGTGGTGGACACGGCGAGAGACGGCCGGCTGACGGCGATCCTCTCCGGCGGCACGCGCACCGCGTCCGACGCGCTCGTCGGCCCGCTGGCACGGCGGGCGTTCGGCTCGCTCCCCAGCACGCTCGCGTTCGTCGACGTCTTCCGGATCTCCTCCGCCACCGGGTTGGCGGACCGGGGCCGCGAGGAGGCCGACGTCAGCCGGGCGATGGTGCGCAGCGCGGCCCGGGTCGTGGTCCTCGCAGGCCGTGCGGCCTGGCGCCCTGGGGGACGGCACCCGTTCGCGGTGCTGGACGAGGTCGACGTCCTCGTCACGGACGACTCGGCGCCCGCCGCCGAGCGCGAGCGGGCCGGGTCCGCCGTCGGGCACCTGCTGGTAGCCCGTACCGACCGCGCCCGGCACGCTCGACCCGACCCCGTCCGCGGATGAGCCGGCCGGGCGGGGAGCTCCGTGCTCCTGGTGTCGCCGACCGCCCGAGCGGGACCGGGGAGCTCTGGCTGGGGGCGGGCCGGCCTGCGCTCGGTCTCGCCTGGTCGGCGGGCACACCGGTGCGCGCGCGGGCGGGCCGCCCCAGTTCGTCCGGGGGTACCGCGTTGCAGCCGCTCGTCGAACTGCTCGCCGTCGGTCACGGGCGGGTGCGCAACAACCTCCGCACCACGGCGACCGCCGTCGGGTCCCGGCTGAGGTACGTGCGCCACGACGACGACCAGGACGGTCCGTGGCGGTGCGTGCGCGTGGTCCAGCGGGACCCCGTCTCCAACCTCGAGGTGGAGTCGGTCCTGAGGGTGCGCCGCGGCGGTGCGTCCGTGCGGGTGAGCACCCGGGTGCGCAACCGGGGTGAGGGCGTCGTCCACGTCCAGGCGGTGTCGTCGATGATGCTGGGCTCCCCGGTGGGCGACGCGGCCGTGGAGGACGTCGACGCGATCGAGGGAGCGAGCGAGTGGCTCGGTGAGAACCGGTGGACCACGACGCCGCTGCGGTCCCAGACGGCGCTCCCGTGGCTGGACCTCGGCGCGCACGGGCCGCAGGACGGCCGTGGCGCCCGCGCCTTGGTGAGCAGGGGCGCGTGGTCGTCGGGCGAGCACGTCCCGGCGGGCGTGCTCGTCGCACGCACGACGGGGTGCGCCGTCGCCTGGCAGGTGGAGCACGACGGGCCGTGGCGCGTCGAGCTCGACGAGCGCGTCGCGCCCGACGGAAGCCCCATGCTCGTCCTGGGCCTGCTCGGCCCGACCGACGCCGACCACGCCTGGCTCCGGTCGTTGGCACCGGGGGAGGAGCTCACCGCGATCCCCGTGTCCCTGGCCTTCTCGGACGAGGGCTGGCAGGGCGCGGTCGCGGAGATGACGCGCCACCGGCGGGCGTCCCGGGGCCCGGCCCGGGCACCGGGAGCCGTCGTGTTCAACGACTACATGAACACGCTCATGGGCGATCCGACGACCGAGCGGCTGCTGCCGCTCGTCGACGCGGCTGCGCGCGCGGAGGCCGACTACTTCTGCATCGACGCCGGGTGGTACGCGGACGGGGACGACTGGTGGGACGCCGTCGGGGCGTGGACGCCGTCCCACGCCCGATTCCCCGGCGGTGGGCTACGCCGCGTCCTGGACCACGTCCGCGCCGCGGGGCTGCGGCCGGGCCTGTGGCTCGAGCCGGAGGTCGTCGGCGTGCGCAGCCCGCTCGCCCGGTCCCTTCCGCCCGAGGCGTTCCTGCAGCGACGCGGTGTGCGGGTCGTCGAGCACGGCCGACACCTGCTCGACCTGCGGCACCCTGCGTCGCGCGCCCACCTCGACGAGGTGGTCGACCGCCTCGTCACGGACCTCGGCGTCGAGTACCTCAAGCTCGACCACAACGTCACGCCGGGGGCGGGGACGGACCTCGCCGCCGACAGCCCGGGCGACGGACTGCTCCAGCACGCACGCGCCCATCACGCGTGGCTCGACGCGCTGCTCGCGCGGCACCCTCGGCTCGTGCTGGAGAACTGCGCCTCGGGCGCGATGCGTGCGGACCAGTCGCTGCTCGGACGCACCGAGCTCCAGTCCACGTCGGACCAGCAGAACGCCCTCCTGTACCCGCCGATCGCCGCAGGAGCCCTCATGTCCGTCCTCCCGGAGCAGGCCGCGAACTGGGCGTACCCGCAGCCCGGGATGAGCGACGAGGAGGCGGTCTTCACCCTCGTCACCGGGCTGTCGGGACGGCTGTACCTGTCGGGGCACCTCGACCGGACGAGCGATCGATGCCTCGCGCTCGTCGCGGAGGCCGTGCGCGCGTCGCGCGCGTGGGACGACGCGGCACGCGCGAGCGTCCCGGTGTGGCCCCTGGGACTGCCCGCGTGGGACGACGAGTGGGTCGTGGTCGGGCGGTCGTCGGCGACCGAGACGGTGGTCGCCGCCTGGTACCGCGGCGAGGGCGAGGGCACGGTCACGCTCGACCTCCCGTGCACGCACGTCGAGGTCGCCTTTCCCGCGCGGCAGCCGCGGCCCTGGAGCATCGAGGTCACGAACGACGGCGTCCGGCTGCGCACCGGTGGCGCGGGCCCGAGCGCGCGCCTGCTGCGCGCCGTCCACGAGTCCTCCACAGTCTCTCGATCCCCCGCGCCCCCGCGCCCGTGGGGGCTCACGTAAGGTCGTGGACCATGCCCGCCGGACTGCTCCTCGCCCTGCCCGCCGCCCCGACGGCAGAGCCGGCCCTCGACGGCGTCGCCGGGTGGGCCGTGAATCTCATGGAGACGCTCGGCCCGGTCGGCGCCGCCATCGCGATCGCGCTCGAGAACCTGTTCCCGCCCCTGCCGAGCGAGGTCATCCTGCCCCTCGCGGGCTTCACCGCGAGCCAGGGCAGCTTCGGCCTCGTCGAGGCCATCCTGTGGACGACGGCCGGGTCGATCGTCGGGGCACTGGCCCTGTACCTCGTCGGGGCGCTCGTCGGGCGCGAGCGCACGCGCTGGATCGCGGAGCGGCTGCCGCTCGTCAAGGTCGCGGACGTCGACCGCACCGAGCAGTTCTTCCTCAAGCACGGCGGCGCGACCGTCTTCTTCGGCCGCTTCATCCCGATCTTCCGCAGCCTCATCTCGATCCCGGCCGGGGTCGAGCGCATGCCGCTGTGGAAGTTCACCGCGCTCACCGCCGCGGGCAGCGCGGTGTGGAACACGATCTTCGTCTACGCCGGGTACGCGCTCGGCGAGCAGTGGCACGTCGTGGAGGAGTACGCCGGCGTGCTCCAGAAGGTCGTCATCGCGGTCGTCGCGGCCGCGGTCGTGTGGTTCGTCGTGACGCGCGTCTGGCGCTGGGTGCACGACGACGAGCGACCCGCCCACGCGCGCGGCGGACGGTCGTCGTCGCCCGCGCGCGACGACGCCTGATGCTCCCCGCCTGCTGACGGACGCGACGCCAAGCCTCGGGCGCGCGTCGTCGTCGCGTCCCGAGGTCGGCCGCCCGCGCGGTCGGGCCGGGCCTGACGGATGATCGGAGCGTGCCCGACGAGACCCCCCGCCCGAGCGCGCCGCCGAGCCAGTTCCCGAGCGCGTCGTCCGGCGCGTCCCGGGACGCGCCGGACGCCGCGCTCGTCGCGACGGGGCGGCACTCCCCGCTCGCGGCCCAGCGGCACCGCGTCCGGGTGCGCCGGGTCGCCGCGACCGTCGTCGTGGTGCTCGCGGTCCTCTCGCTCGCGGGCCTCGTGGCGCGCCGGCTCTGGGTCCACCTGACGGTCTTCCAGGACTTCCTCCCGGGCGTCGAGGCGAGCAGCCGCGCGTCGAGCATCCTGCTCGCGGCCGTCGTCCTGCTCCTCACGGCGCGCGGCCTGCGCAACGGCCACCGGCTGTCGTGGATCGTGACGTGCGCGGTGCTCGGCCTGACGGCCGTCGCGCACCTGCTGCACCATCGCCACGCGCTGCCTGCGGTCGTCGTGCTGCTCGCCGTCGGGTGGCTGCTCACGCAGTGGCGCGCGTTCCCCGTCCTGCCCACGCGGCGCGCGGTGCGTCGGGCGGTGCTGCTCCTCGTCGCGATCGGGGTCGCGCTCGTCCTCGTCGTGGTCGCGGTCGCCGTGGTGCTCGCGGCGCGCGACGCGGGCGACGCCGAGCTCGAGACGGCGGCCCGCGCGCTCGCCGCGGTCGCGACGGTGCTCAACCTCGTGCTCGTGGTGCTCGTGCTCTGGTGGCTGCTCTCGCCGCGGTCGCCCAGGCCCGCGACGCCGGCGGAGCACCTCGCCGAGCGGGAGAAGGCGCGCGCGGTCGTCGCCGCGCACGGGGGCGGCACGCTCGACTACTTCGCCCTGCGCGACGACAAGGACTGGTTCTTCGTCGGACACGGCGTCGTCGCGCACTCGGTCCGCAACGGCGTGTGCCTCGTCTCTCCCGACCCGGTCTGCCCGCCGGCCGAGCGCGAGCTCGTCTGGGCGGAGTTCCTCGACCACGTGGGGCGCAACGGGTGGAAGGTCGCGGTCGTCGCGGCGGGGGAGCCGTGGCTGCCCGTGTACGAGGCGTCGGGCCTGCTGCCCGTCTACCTCGGCGACGAGGCGACCGTCGACTGCCCGTCGTTCACCCTCGAGGGCAAGGCCCACAAGTCGCTGCGCCAGGCCGTGAACCGCGTGGCGCGCGCCGGCTACACGACGACCTTCCACGACCCGACGTCCCTCGACCCCGTGCTGCGCGACGAGATCGCCGCGATGAGCGACGAGTCCCGGCGCGGCGAGGACGAGCGCGGGTTCTCCATGACGCTCTCGCGCCTGTTCGACCCGCACGACGCCGGCCTCATGCTCTCCGTCACCCGGTCGGCCGAGGGACGCGTGGACGCGTTCTGCCAGTGGGTGCCCGCGAGCGACATCGACGGCTGGTCGCTCGACGTCATGCGCCGCCGCCTCGACGTCCCCGACCTGCCGAACGGCCTCGTGGACGCGACGATCGTCGCGACCATCGCGGAGCTCGTCGCGCGGGGCCAGCGCGGGCTGGGGCTCAACTTCGCCGTCCTGCGCGAGCTCATGGACGGCGAGCGCGACTCGCGGCTCGACCAGCTCGTGCGGCCGGTCGTCAAGAAGTTCTCCGAGGGCACGCAGGTGGAGACGCTCGCGACGTTCAACGACAAGTTCGACCCGGGCTGGACGCACCGCTACGTCGTGCTCGACTCGGCGGAGCAGGCCGCGGCGCAGGCGCTCGTCATGGCCGGGGCGGAGGGGGTCACGGAGATCCCCGTGATCGGCCGGTTCCTGCGCGGGGTGGGTGCCGCGCCGTCGGAGCCCGCTCCCGGTGCCGCGACGCGCGGGACCGCCGACGGGGCGGCTCCGTGATCCTGTCCCTGCTCGCCGCCGTCGCCGCGAGCGTCCTGTACGCGGTGAGCACGATCATGCAGGCCGTCGCGACGCGGCGCGCCCACGGCCTCGCGGCCGTCGCGCAGCCGCTCGTCATCGGCGGGCTCGTGGTCGACGGCGTCGCCTGGCTCCTCTCGCTGCTCGCCCTCGACCACCTCCCGCTGTTCGTCGTGCAGGCCGTCGTCGCGGCCTCGCTCGTCGTCGTCGTCCTGCTCGCGCGGCTCGTGCTCGGCGCGACGCTGCGCCGCACGGACCTCGTGGCGATGGGCGTCGTGGTGGTCGGGCTCGTCGTGCTCGCGCTCGCCGCGGGGGAGCAGCCCGCGACGCACCCGCCGGCGGGGTTCGCGACGTGGGTCAACGTCGCCGGGGCCGCCGTCGCCGTGGGTACGGCCGCCGCCTACCGGCGCGGGCACCCCGTCCTCCTCGCCGTGCTCGGCGGCCTCGGCTACTCGGTCGCCGCGGTCGCGGCGCGCGGCGCCCACGCGTCCGGCGACCTGCTCGACACGGTGCTCCAGCCGCTCGCCGTCGCGATCGTCCTCGGCGGCGTCGCGGGCGCGCTCGCCTACCTGCGCGCGCTCGAGCGCGGCGCCGTGGGCACGGTCGCCGCGACCGTGTCCGTCCTCGAGGTGCTCGTCCCCGGGATCGTCGGGCTCGCGGTGCTCGGCGACGTCGTGCGGTCGGGCTGGGCGGTTCCCGCCGTCGTCGCGACGCTCGCCGCGGTCGGCGGCTGCGTCGTCCTCGCGACGAGCCCGGCGAACGCCGCCGCGGAGGAGTCGGCCCCTGCTGCCGCGACCCCGGAGACGACCTAGGGTGGGCCGGGTCGACCCGCCGAACCCGGGGTCGCTCCCCACCCGGGCGACCTCCCGAGGAGCCGTCCCGGGTTCGGCACCGAGGCAGGAGCACGATGCGCACACCCCTGGACGTCCTCACGCTCGACGAACTGCGCCGTCGGACGTCGGTGAAGTGGCGGGCGTTCGAGCCTGACGTGCTGCCGCTGTTCGTCGCGGAGATGGACGTCGCGCCGTGCGAGGCGGTGGTCGACGCCGTGACCGCGGCCCTGCGCGCGGGCGACACCGGGTACGACGTCGGCACCGCCTACGGCGACGCGTACGCGCGGTTCGCGGAGCGTCGGTGGGGCTGGTCGTTCGACGCCTCGACGTCACGGACCCTTCCCGACGTGATGCTCGCGATCGTCGAGGTGCTGCGCGTGCTCACGGCCCCGGGGGACGCTGTCGTCGTGAACCCGCCGGTCTACCCGCCGTTCTACGGCTTCACCGCGAACGAGGGACGGCGGGTCGTCGACGCCCCGCTCGGCGCCGAGGGGCGGCTCGACCTCGACGCGCTCGAGCGTGCGTTCGCCGACGCGACGGGCGTCGCCGCGAACGGGAGCGGCCCCGGGAGCGGGCGCCGCGCCGTCTGGCTCGTGTGCAACCCGCAGAACCCCACCGGGACGACGCACACGCACGCCGAGCTCGAGGCCGGGCTCGCCCTCGCCGGCCGGTACGGGGTACGCGTCGTCGCGGACGAGATCCACGCGCCGCTCACCCGCCCCGGGCTCGACGGACGCCCCGCGACGACCCACACGCCGCTCCTCGCCGTCCCGGGGTCGGAGCACGCCGTGGCGATCGTCTCGGCGTCCAAGGCCTGGAACCTCCCGGGCCTCAAGGCCGCCGCCGCGGTCGCCGGACCGGGTGCCGCCGACGACCTGCGGCGGATCCCCGAGGAGGCGAGCCACGGCGTGCAGCACGTGTCGGTGCTGGCGCACGTCGCGGCGCTCGACCACGGCGAGGCGTGGCTCGACGCCGTCCTCGCGGGCGTCGAGCGCAACGCGTGGCTCCTCGCCGACCTCCTCGCGGAGCACCTGCCGCAGGTCGGCTACCGCCCCGGAGAGGCGACCTACCTCGCGTGGCTCGACTGTCGAGGGATCGACGACGTTCCCTCCTCCGACGGCGTCCCGGCGCCTGCGCAGGACCCGCGCGGCTGGTTCCTCGACCGGGCGCGGGTCGCGCTGGAGGACGGGCGCCGGTTCGGCCCCGGCGGCGCGGGGCACGTGCGCCTCAACCTCGCGACCGGCGTCGACGTCCTCACGGAGGCGGTCGAGCGCATGGGGGAGTCGGTGCGCGCGGCGGTCTGATCGCGACGTGCCGGCCGCCGGGACGCAAGCACCCGATGACTCCGCGCCGCCCGACCGGTCGGCACACCGACCGACGACCCACCACCCTCCGGAGGACCGCATGCCGTTCGATCCCGTCGCCCTCGACCGCACCTTCACCGCGCCCGTCGGCGTCGACGTCAAGGGCGACACCTGGCCCTGCGTCGAGGTGCCCGACGCGCGGGAGATCTTCGGCTCGCTCCGGTCCGTGCGGGTCGACGCGACCGTCGACGACGTGCCCCTGCGGAACGTCGGGCTGATGCCGACCGGCTCCGGCGGCCTGATGCTGTCGCTCAACGCGGCCGTGCGCAAGCGCCTCGGCAAGGACGTCGGCGACACCGTCACCGTCCGTCTCGAGCGCCGCCTGAGCTGAGGCAAGGCCGCCCCGGCCACGCCCCGCACGGCGCCGACCCAGCGGGTCGCCGGGTCGCACGGGATGGGCAGTGCTCCCCATCGCGGCGGACGTCCGTGCCGCGTAGCGTCGGCGTGCGACCGTCCAGACGCGGCTGTCGACACGTGCGCGTGAGAGGACACGCGCGGGTGCGGGGAGGAGACGGCATGAGCGGCATGTGGGGCGCCGACGTCCGGGCGCTGCGCGCGCTCGCGTCGACCCTGCGCGGGGGTGCGGACGCCCTACGGCTCCACCGCGCGCAGGTGACGTCCGTCGTCGACGCCGCGACCCGGTGGGAGGGCCCCGACGCCGCGGAGTTCCGCAACGACTGGGCGTCGAGCCTCGGCCCCTCGCTGGCCACCACCGCGACGCTCCTCGACGCCGCGGCGGACCAGCTCGCCGCCGACGCCGACCAGCAGGAGTCCGCGAGCAGCGACGGCGGTGGTGCCCCGGGTGGACCGGGTGGCGGTCCGACGTCGGGCCCCGGCAGCCAGCAGCCCACCGTCCCCACACCCACCCCGGGCGAGTACGCCGCGATGGACGCGAGCGAGCGCGCGGAGTGGCTCGAGAACGCGACGGACGCCCAGATCGCCGCGCTCTACGCGCAGCTCGTGCGGCTCGGCGTCGACCCCGACTCCCCGGGGTTCTCCGACCTCGCCGTCGCGCACTGGACCCGCGTCGCCGCGGGCGAGGCGGGCTTCGACTTCGCCGACTGGGACCCGTCCGCCGGGGCGTCGGCCAACCGCGAGATCATCGAGGGCGTCTACACGTACTACGGCGAGCTCTACCTCGACCACCCGTGGATGCAGTGGGCCGGCATGGCGGCGATGATCGGGCCGTCGTTCGCCGCCGGGTTCTTCGACCTCGACATGATGCGGCAGCTCGCGCAGGGCGTCGCGAGCGGCGCCCAGGCCCTCCCGCCCGGCGTGGACCGTGCGGCGCTCGAGGCGATCGCGACCATGTCCGACGCCGAGCTCGGGTTCTACGAGAACCAGTTCCTCTCGATGCAGCGCGAGATCTTCGTCGACCAGGCCGTCATGCACGAGGCGTACCTGAACGGCGGCATGGAGGAGATGGAGCGGCTGCTCGAGGCCGGCGTCATCGACGACGCCGCCTACCAGGCGTGGGCGGACATCGAGGCCGGGCGGGGCGGCGACGCGCAGGCGCTCGCGGACGGCAACACCGCGCTGCTGTGGCGCGAGCAGAACCAGATCATCGCCGACGACTGGCAGACCATGCGAGGCCACCCCGTCACGGGCGAGGCGTTCACCTACCTCATGACGCTCGTCGGGGAGCCGTCCATCCCGGGCGCGGGCACGTACGCGCAGTACGACCCCTTCACGGTGAGCGTCGAGACGCCCGGCCCGGAGAACCTCGGCATCCCGTTCACGGGCATCTCGTTCGACAACCCCGTCCAGGGGACCGTGACGGTCGAGACGCCGCTCCCGGGCGGCAACATCGCCGACCAGGGGACCCGCTGGGAGTACATCTCGAACGACACGCTGCCCGCCTACCAGCAGCTCATCACGCAGGACCCGGACCGGGCGGCGCAGATCATCGGCACCGACGTGTCCGACCGGATCGACGACTACCGGCTCACGAACCCCGCACGCATCGGTCGCATCCTTGACAGACTGACCGAGTGGGACGTGGACGTGGACCAGTGAGCCGGCTCGGCGGGGGCGGGCGGCGACGGGCGGCGGCTCGGGCCGCGGTCGTCGTGCTCGCCGGGTCGATCGTCCTGACGGGGTGCACCGTGACGTTCAACGGCCCGGACGACGCGACCACGGGCCCGGGCGGGACGAGCACGGCGACCGGCGGGACGTCGTCGGGCGGCGAGGCCGGGACGACGACGATCGACGACATCGAGAGGGGTGAGCCCATGCGCTGGGACGTGAGCAGGCCGATCACCGCGGAGTCTGTGGGGCTGGGCGAGTCGCAGGCCGTCGTGCAGGTGCCCGACGGGGCGGCGCAGGTCGAGCTGACCCTCCCCGACGGGACGTGGTCGACGACTGCCGAGGAGCTGACCATCCAGCCGCGCCGCGGCTACGTGAGCACGATCAACGTGTTCCGCACCCTGTCCGGCGGGCAGGCGGTCCACGACCAGCTCGTCGCCGACGCGGACGTCCTCGGCTTCCCCCGGTCGCAGGTCGACCGGTGGCTCGACGAGCTGCCCGCGTCGCTCGACGCGTCGCGCGCGGGCGGGACGCGCGAGCGGACCGGGATCAACGGCTCGAACGGCGACGTCGTGACCTCCGTGCAGATCAGCCACGAGCCCGGGCCGGGAGGCGACGAGAGCATCCGCCTCTGGTACGCGATCAGCCCGGTCGCCCCGGACTGACCACGCGGGAGGCGAAGGTCCACCGACCAGCGGCTCACCGGCGGTCAGGAGCCGGGCGACCACTGCGGTGACGAGAAGGAGACGGAGATGCTCCCGTCGAGGAAGGTCTCGAGCGTCGTCGTGTAGCCGTCGGGGGATCTCTCGAAGGTCTCGGCACCGTCGCCGACCCGCCCCGTAGGCTCCCACCCCCGCGAGACGAGCGCGTCGCGCAGCCGACGGGTCTCGGCTCGAAAGCCGTTCGGGCGGTCGGCCTCGACGTCGACGACCGCGATCCCGGGGCCGTCGGTGTCGCACCAGATCTCCCCCGGGGAACCGCCCTCGGTGGTGAGGTCGCGTGCGAGCTCCTCGAGTGCCGAGCCGTACGCGGCGACCGCACGCTCGCACGCCTCGTCGCCGCTCGTGCCGCAGCCGGCGAGGCAGGCCGCCACGGCGGTCGTCAGGAGGGTCACCACGGCACTTCGCGCTCTCATGGCGGTCATTCTGGACCTGTCGGCCAGGCCGGGGCGTCGCACGGACGTGAAGAAGCCGGGGACGAACCGGGCCGGTTCGTCCCGAGCGTCCGGGACGTCCGAGGGGTGAGGTAGCGTCCCTCCCGTCCCGAACGGCACGGAGCAGGGGAGCAGCAAGTGAGCAGCGTCGCGCACGACCACGGCCGGACGACCACGCAGGGCCGGCCGCGCCGCCGGCACCGGGCCGTGCGCTGGGCGAGCGCCGCAGTGCTCGCCCCCGTGCTGGCCCTGCCGCTCGCCGCGTGCACGCCGGACCGCCCGGAGGCGGCGGACGCCGCGGCGGCGCTCGCGCAGGCGATCGAGGCGGGCGACGTGAGCGGGCTGGAGTTCCGCAACGGCGCGGCGAAGGACGTCCAGGCACACCTCGAGGCGGTGCTCGAGCCGCTCGGGCCGTACGAGCGCACCGTCGAGGTCTCGCAGGTGGACGTCGTCGAGGAGGGCGACGACGCGGGCGACCGCGCGACGGCGACGCTCGCCTACCGCTGGGAGGTCGCGGGCGAGCAGGCCTGGGAGTACACGACGACGGCCGAGCTGTCGTTCGCCGAGGCCGCCGACGGGGAGGACGGGCCCGGGGCGTGGGACATCGTGTGGGAGCCGGACGTGCTCGTCCCCGAGCTCGGCCAGGGCGACCGGATCGCGGTGAACCGCGTGCCCGCCGTGCGTGCGGGCATCCTGGGCGCCGACGACGTCCCGATCGTCCAGGACCGGCCGGTCTACCGGATCGGCGTCGACAAGACCCTCGTCGCCTCTGGCGCCTGGGACCGCGCCGCGCGCGAGCTCGCCGCGGTCGTCGGGCTCGACCCGGAGGAGTACGCGCAGCGTGTCGCGGGCGCGGGGGAGAAGGCGTTCGTCGAGGCGATAACGGTCCGCACCGAGGACACGGCAGGCGTGGACGTGGACGCAGCGCGCGCTGTCGACGGCGTCCGCGTGGTCGACGACGAGCTCCCGCTCGCGCCGACGCGTGAGTTCGCGCGCCCGATCCTCGGGCGCGTGGGGGACGCGACGGCGGAGATCGTCGAGGAGTCCGAGGGGGCGATCTCCGCGGGCGACCAGGTCGGTCTCTCGGGCCTCCAGCGCCAGTACGACGAGCAGCTCCGCGGTGTCCCGGGCCTGTCCATCGAGGTCGTGCCGGGTGAGGGCGACGCCGACGGCGAGGTGACCGAGGTCTTCTCGGTGGACCCGGTGGACGGCATCCCGCTGAGCACGACCCTCCGGCCGGACATGCAGGTCGCGGCCGAGGCGGTGCTGGCCGGGCAGGGGCCGAGCGCGATCGTCGCGATCCAGCCCTCGACGGGTGCGGTGCTGGCCGCGGCGAGCTCGACGGCGGGCGAGGGGCTCTCGACCGCGACGACCGGCCAGTACGCCCCGGGCTCCACGTTCAAGGTCGCGACGACGCTCGCGATGCTGCGCGCGGGGCTCACGCCCGACACGACCGTCGCGTGCCCGCCCACGATCTCCGTGGACGGCCGGGAGTTCCAGAACGTCCCGGGCTACCCGACGGGCGCGCTCGGCGACGTCCCGCTGCGCACCGCGTTCGCCAACTCCTGCAACACCGCGATGATCGGGCAGCGGGACACGGTGACGCAGCAGGCGCTGCACGACGCCGCGGCGTCGCTCGGGCTGGGCGTGGAGTCCGAGCTGGGCGCGCCCGCGTTCTTCGGCGACGTCCCCACCGACTCGCAGGGCACCGAGCACGCCGCGTCGATGATCGGGCAGGGCAAGGTCCAGGCCTCGCCGCTCGCGATGGCGACGGTCGCGGCGAGCGTCGCCGCCGGGCACACGGTGTCGCCGGTGCTGGTCCACCCGGACGTGCAGACCGTCGCCGACGAGGAGCCGGCAAGCACCCTCACCGAGGAGGAGGCGACGACGCTGCGCGGGCTCATGCGCGCCGTCGTCACCGAGGGCTCGGCGTCGATCCTCCAAGACCTGCCGGGCGAGCCCGGCGCCAAGACGGGCACCGCCCAGTACGGCGACGGCAGCCAGTCCCACGCCTGGATGATCGCGACCCAGGGCGACCTCGCGGTCGCCGTGTTCGTCGAGACCGGCGACGGTGGCGCCGTCACCGCGGGCCCCCTGATGCACGCGTTCCTCGACGCGCCCAACGGCTGACCTCGCGAGACGGCGGCCTCGGGCATCCGGACCGGGACCCGGGAAGAAGGAGGTGCCGGGCATCGCTGTCTCGGCCGGTGGTCGCGAAATCGCGGCGGACGGACGGCGGGGAATAGGTTCCACGGTCGGGCCGTTGGGGACTACCGGGTATGATCGGTTGCCGCGGGCGTCCGTCTGCCCGCTTTCCAGCGAGAACCCACCGTTCCGGGAGAACCTCCGTGTTCGTCAGCGTGCCTGCCTGGCAGCTCACCCAGCGCCGCGACGTCGACCTCCGTCGAGTCGCCAGCGCGCTGTGTCGCTGACCCCCCGTCGCCGCTGACGCCACTCCGCCTCCGCACACCCGTCAGGATCACGGGTCGCCTCGCGACCTGAGCCGCTGACGCGCGTGGCGCGCCCCCTCCGTCAGGACCCCAGGTCACTCTGTGCCCTGCGCCATGGCCCTGGGCCGCGCTGCTGCCGGCGCCCCGCGACGACGTCCCGAGCCCCTCTCCCGAGAGCGGGCGCTCGTGCGCCCGCGTCACCCCCCGAAAGGTCCCCTGTGTCCTCGACCCCCTCGTCGGCCGTCTCGAAGGCCGACCCGCAGCAGGCGAGCCAGGCCCCGGCCTCGGCGCCCGCGAAGAAGAAGCGCCGGTTCCCCTCGTTCAGCGTCCAGATCCTGCTCGGCCTCGCGGTCGGCGTCGGCCTCGGTGCGGTCGCCCTCGCCATGGGTCCGCAGGACGCGGCCGGCGAGGTCCCCAACGGCCTGACGACGACGCTCGACACGATCGGCTCGTCGTTCGTCACGCTGCTCAAGGCCGTCGTGCCGCCGCTCATCTTCACCGCGATCGTCGCGTCGATCGCGAACCTGCGCACCGTCACCAACGCCGCGCGCCTCGCCGGCCAGACGCTGCTGTGGTTCGCCATCACCGCCGCGATCTCCGTGGCCGTGGGCATCGGCCTGGGCCTGCTGTTCAACCCCGGCCAGAACGCCTCGGTGTCCGTCGACGACGCCTACGAGGCCGGCCGCACCGGCACGTGGCTCGACTTCCTCACCGGCCTCATCCCGGGCAACGTGCTGGGCCTCGGGGCGTCGACCCGCCTGACGACCGGTGACGACGGTGCGCTCACGGGTGCCGCCGAGACGTCGGTGAACTTCAACGTCCTGCAGATCCTCGTCGTCGCGCTGGTCATCGGCATCGCGGCGCTCAAGTCGGGCAAGAAGGCGGACCCGTTCCTCGCGTTCAACCGCTCCGCGCTCGCGATCGTGCAGAAGGTCCTGTGGTGGATCATCCGCCTCGCACCGATCGGCACCGCCGGCCTCATCGGCTACGCCATCGCGGCGTACGGCTGGACGTCGCTCGCGTCGCTCGCGTGGTTCGCCGTCGCGATCTACGTCGGCCTCGCGGTCGTGCTGTTCGTCGTCTACCCGATCCTGCTGCGCACCAACGGCCTGAAGATCTCGAGCTACTTCAAGGGCGCGTGGCCCGCGATCCAGCTCGCGTTCGTCTCCCGCTCCTCGATCGGCACGCTGCCCGTGACGCAGCGCGTGACGGAGCGCAACCTCGGCGTCCCGAGCGAGTACGCGTCGTTCGCCGTGCCGCTGGCCGCGACCACCAAGATGGACGGTTGCGCCTCGATCTACCCGGCCATCTCGGCGATCTTCGTCGCGCAGATCTTCGGCATCGACCTGTCGATCACCGACTACCTGCTCATCGCCTTCGTGTCCGTCGTCGGCTCCGCCGCGACCGCGGGCCTCACCGGTGCGATCGTCATGCTGACCCTCACGCTCTCGACCGTGGGCCTGCCGCTCGCGGGCGTGGGACTGCTCCTCGCGATCGACCCGATCCTCGACATGGGCCGCACCGCGGTGAACGTCGCGGGCCAGGCGCTCGTCCCGACGATCGTGGCCAAGCGCGAGGGCATCCTCGACCTCGAGCAGTACGAGGCCGCCACGGCCGAGGACCTCTTCGTGGACGAGGACGACGCGTCGTCCGAGACGACCACCGAGGCGGCGACGTCCGAGACCGGGGAGTCCGCGCCGTCGGGCGAGAAGGAGCCGGTAGGCGCCCCCGCCTGACGCCGACCACGCGCTCACGCGCTGTCGAACACGACCTGGGTGCCGTTATCCACGCGATAACGGCACCCATGTCGTTCTCGGCGTCAGGGCTGGGGGCGATCCTCGCGCAGGACCGTGAGGCGGGAGCGGTACTCCTGCTCGTCGATCTCGCCGCGTGCGTACCTCTCGCCGAGGATCGTGACCGGGTCGGGGCCGGCGGTGCGCCACGCGCCGGGGCCGCCCGGGCCCCAGCCGCGACGCGCGCGGCGGGCGATCAGGAAGATCACGGACGCGAACAGCAGGAACCACAGCAGCGGGAAGACGAACCACCACGGGCCGGGCCCCCAGCCGGCGTGCGCGACGTGCGCGACGGCCTCCGTGGGGACCACGGCGGCCCCGGTGAGTGCGGTGAGCATGACGACCTCCGGTGTCGGTGCGCCCCGCCGGTCGGCGAGGGCGGCCGCGATCCGGCCGCACCTCCAGGCTTCCCGTCGCCCGACGCCGCGTCGTCACCCGCGCGTGCCGAGCTCGCTCGTCCCGTGGTGCCGGTCGGGACGACGTCGCGTGGACCGACGGCAGGGTGACGGTCAGCCCGCCCAGCCCGGGCGCACGATCCCGGACTCGTAGGCCGCGACGACGAGCTGCGCGCGGTCGCGCGCACCGACCTTGGCCATGACCCGCGACACGTGCGTCTTGACCGTCGACTCCGACAGGTAGAGCGTCCCCGCGATCTCGTCGTTCGAGAGCCCGCCCGCGACCTCGACGAGCACCTCGCGCTCGCGTGGCGTGAGCTCGTCGACGCCGCGCACCGGCCCGACGGCGCGCGTCGCGTCCGCGACCCGGGACAGCAGGCGCCGGGTCACCGTGGGGGAGAGCAGCGCGTCGCCGCGCGCCGCGACCCGTACCGCCCGGACGAGGTCGACGGGCTCGGTGTCCTTGACGAGGAACCCGCTCGCGCCCCCGCGGATCGCGTCGGTCACGTACTCGTCGAGCTCGAACGTCGTGACGACCACGACGTGCACGTGCGCGGCCGCACGGTCGGCGACGATCCGCCGGGTCGCCTCGAGCCCGTCGAGCCCGGGCATCCGGATGTCCATGAGCACGACGTCGGGCAGGTGCTCCAGCGCGAGCCGGACGGCGTCGTCCCCGGTCGCGGCCTCGGCGACGACGCGCATGTCGTCCTCGGAGTCGATGAGCGCACGGAAGCCGCCGCGCACGAGTGCCTGGTCGTCGGCCAGCACGACGTCGATCATGGTGCCTCCTCGCGCCCGGGCGGAGCCTCGTCGGACCGCCCGGTGGTGCTCGGCCGGGGCGTGGTGCCCGGCCAGGGAAAGACTGCCCGCACGCGGAAGCCGCGTCCAGCGGTGCCGGCGCCTGGTCCTGGTCCCGGAGCCGGGCCAGGCACCGGCCCCGCCGTGAGCGACCCGCCGACGCTCTCCACGCGCTCGCGCATGCCGCGCAGGCCGTAGCCGGGCTTGGGGTCCGAGGACTCCGACGTCCCGTCGTCCGTGACGGTCACCGTCACGAGACGCGGACCCCGGTCCTGGCGAGCCTCCGCGTCGGCCGGCCGCGTGCCGTCGGCCCGCTGCGTCCCGCTGTCGGCGTCCACGCGGACGTCGACGTGCGTCGCGCCGTGCGCGTGCCGTCGTACGTTCGTCAGGGCCTCCTGCACCACGCGGTAGACGACCCCGGCGAGCCGGTCGGGCAGCCCGGCGGCCCCCGGGTCCACGGCGATCGCGACGGTGAGCCCGCCTCCCTCCGCCTGCCGCACGAGCCGGGGGAGCGCGGCGAGGTCCCACGTCGGGGCGAGCGGGGCGCCGTCGACGACCAGGTCGTGCGTCACGACCGCGTCCGTGCGCGACTCCGCCCGGACGACACCGAGCACGGCTCGGACCTCGTCGAGGGCCTCCGTGCTCGTCGCACGGATCGCGGTGAGGGCGCTGCGTGCCTGCTCCGGGTCCCGGTCGAGGAGGTGGAGCCCGACGCCCGCCTGCACCGTGATCGCAGAGAGCGAGTGCGCGAGGACGTCGTGGACCTCGCGCGCGATGCGCAGGCGCTCGTCCGCGACGGCCGTGCGTTCGCGCTCGGCGCGCGCGACCTGCTCGGCCTCGCGCGCGGCGGCGATGCGGGCGGACCGGTCGCGGATCGCGCCCGCGACGAGCAGCACGACGACGGTCCAGGCCGTCCCGCCGAGGAGCGTCGCCCGCGGCGGTGCGTCGGGACGCAGCGCCGCGGCCGCAACGACGGTCCCCGCGAGGAGCACCGCCCCGCCCCACGCCACGCGCCGCGCGCGCTCCGCGGGTCCGCTGAGCAGCACCCCCACGAGCACGCCGACAGGCCCCGCGAGCGCCGGTCCCCACGCGTACCCGGCGACGAGGAAGACGCCGACCGCCGCGACGGACACCGCGACGGCGACGACAGGGCGCGGAACGAGGAGCACGAGCGCGAGCGGCGACACGAGGAGCAGCGTGACGGCGGCGAGGTCGAGGGGCCGCGCGCCCGGCTGCCCGTGCGTCGCGCCGACCGACCCGGCGACCGAGACCACCGCGAGCACCACGGCGAGGAACGCCCGGGGGCGGCGACGGTCGAGCGGGCCCATGCGTCGCACGCTACGCCGCGCTCGGCCGGGCCGCGTCCGACCGGGGTGCCGGGCGGCGTCGTCCCAGGGTGCCGTGCGCCGGCTCACCGCCCTCGAGCGATCCGGTCCGCCCGAGGTGTCACACGCGAGGCCCCGCCGGTGTCTCATGCCCGACACCCCGTCGGCACGACACGGGCACGACACGAGACACGCAGGAGGAGACATGACGACACGAGTGCCGCCCACCGAGGTCACCGGGCTCTACGGCTCCCTGGTCAAGCGCGCGACGCGCTCGATGTTCGGCGAGGTGCCGGAGTCGATCGGCGTGCTGTGGCACCACGCCGCGGTCTTCAAGGACCTCATGGGCGTGGGCCGGAAGTCCGAGAAGTGGGACCGGCTGGACCCGAACCTGGCGACGTTCGCGCAGATGGCGTCGGCCGCGACGGTCGGCTGCGAGTTCTGCCTCGACCTCCACTACTTCCGGTCGCGCAACGAGGGCCTGGACGAGGTGAAGGCCCGCGAGGTGCCCCGCTGGCGCGAGTCGGCGCTGTTCACGCCCGTCGAGCGGCGGGTCATGGAGTACGCGGAGGGGATGAGCCAGACCCCGCCCGCGGTGACGGACGAGCTGTCGGCCGCGCTGCTCGACGACCTCGGTCCGTCCGGGCTCGTCGAGCTCGCGGCCCGGGTGGGCCTGATGAACGCCACGGCGCGGTCGAACGTCGCGCTCGGCATCCGGTCCGAGCAGTTCGCGGCGTCGTGCGGCCTGCCGCCCCTCGCGCCCCGGTCCGTCGCGGCGGCGCCGGCCGTAGGGTCGGACGCATGAGCGACGACCCCTTCGTCCGCCACCGCAGCCTGCTCTTCACCGTCGCGTACGAGCTCCTCGGCTCGGCCGCCGACGCGGAGGACGTCGTCCAGGAGACGTGGCTGCGGTGGGCGGACGTCGACCACGCGCAGGTGCGCGACGCGCGCCCCTACCTCGTCCGGATCGTCACGCGCCAGTCGCTCAACCGGCTGCGGACCCTGGCGCGGCGCCGGGAGGACTACGTGGGCGAGTGGCTGCCCGAGCCGCTCCTCACGAGCCCCGACGTGGCCGAGGACGTCGAGCTGGCGGAGAGCGTCTCCATGGCGATGCTCACGGTGCTCGAGACGCTCGGCCCCACGGAGCGCGCGGTGTTCGTGCTGCGCGAGGTGTTCGACGTGCCGTTCGACGAGATCGCCGAGGCGGTCGGCAAGTCGCCGGCCGCCGTGCGGCAGGTCGCGCACCGTGCGCGGGGCCACGTCGCCGCGCGGCGCCCGCGCGTCCGGGTCGACCGGACCGAGCAGGAACGGGTGGTCGAGCGGTTCCTCGACTCCCTCCTCACGGGCGACCTCCAGGGCCTCCTGGACGTCCTCGCGCCCGACGTCGTCGCGGTGGCCGACGGCGGCGGCCTCGCTCGCGCGGCGCGCAAGCCGATCGTGGGCGCCGAGCGCGTCGCCGCGTACCTCGTCGGTGGTCTGCGCACGACGCGCGGCGAGATCACCGCGACGCCGGTGTGGATCAACGGCGCGCCGGGGCTGCGCATCGCGCTGGACGGCGAGCTCGCGACGGCGGTCGCCGTCACCGTGGTGGACGGGCGCATCACGCACCTGTTCGCCGTCGCCAACCCGAGCAAGCTGGAGCGCGTCGACGCCCAGGCGGCGCTCTCCCGGTAGCGGTCGCGGCGGGACTGCACCTGCCAGTACGTCCTCGGCATCGGGGCCGGCGACGTCACCGACGTCCTCACCAACACCGTCGGTGGCCTCGTCGGCATGGGCCTCGCCTGGCTCGCCCTGCGTCTGCTGGCTCCGCCGTCTACCCGGTCGGTTCGCGCACCGCGGCGAGCACGACGGGGTCGGCGCACCCGCGCGCGAAGCCCGCGATCCGACGGTCGACGTCGCGCCCGAGCGCCCACGAGCCGACGCGCTCCGCGAGCGGGGCGAGCCAGCGGGGGCGGCACCGGAAGGAGTAGCGCCACGTCGCGCGTGTGCCGCCGGACGGGTCGGGGGCGAACCGCCACCCACCCGCGAGGTTCTCGAAGAACCACGAGCCACGGACCATGCGCATCCCGACGTTCGTCGGCGGGTTGTAGGAGACGTACTCGCTCACCATGGACAGCCCGCTGCGGTGCCGGGTGAAGGTGCGCACGCCCTTCGCGGGTGCGGTGGCGCCGTCGAGGAAGTGCTGCCGCCGGATGAACGGGTCCCAGCGCAGACGGACGTCGCCGGTCGTCTGGGAGACGGCGAACGCCGTCGCGGTGTCGACGGGGACCACGAGCGAGGACTCGACCACGGGCATGGTCGGATGCTCCCACGGTCGCCGTCGCCGCGCTCCGCGCCGGGAGTCCGGGTCATCCGTCACGGGTCATGGGACCGGACGCGCGAACGGCCCGCCCCTCGGGAGGGACGGGCCGCCCGGACCGCGGCGCGGGAGGGTCAGGACGCGAAGGCGTACCCGGCCTCGGTGCACTGCGCACGGAAGGCGTCGAGGGCCTCCTGCTGCGTCGACGTGTCGATCGTCGCGCCCTGCACGGCAGCCTCGAACGGGGCCTTGATCTCGTTGAGGTTCTCCTGGAGCTCGGGGTCCGCGAAGTTCTGGACCGCGGCGAGGCGCTCGCGGGTGGTGAAGATCGCGGCGGCGGCGGTCTCGTCCTCGGGCGTCTCGAGCAGCGGCGTCGTCTCGGTGACGAGGCGCTCGGCGGAGTACTCGCCGCCGTAGAACATGCCGCACGTGGTGGTCACGGCGACGACGGCGGGTGTCACCTCGGGGGTCGCCTCGGTCGCGGTCGTGGTCTCGGGGGTTGCCGCATCGTCGCTCGCCGGGTCGGTCGGCGAGGCGCAGGACGCCAGCAGGAGGGCACAGGAGAGCGCCGCGGTAGCGGCAAGGAACTTACGCATGCTAACGATTTCACACTCTCGCGCACGCGGGACGCAAGGAGATTCGCGGACGGTGGCCTCCGGAACGGCGGGATTCCGCGGCTCTCGGGGCAACCTTGTGCCCAGCGTCACAACCTTCCAGGACGGAGGTCCCGGTCAGGGGACGTCGAGGACGACCTTGCCCCGGACGTGCCCGTCGGTGACGAGCCGCAGGGCCTCGGCCGCCTCCGCCAGGGGGAACCGGGCCGAGACCTCGGCCCGGAGACGTCCGTCCTCCGCGAGCGCGAGCACCTCGTCGAGGGCCCCCTTCGCGTCGACCTTGTCGACAACGCCTGCGGCGCGCGACACGTCGGACCCGACGATCGTCACCGCGCTCGGTGGGTCGTCGGGCGTGGCGGGGGCCAGGTCCTCGCCCAGCAGGGCGACGGTCGCGGCGACCGTGTCCGCGGAGCCCACGAGGTCGACGACGACGCTCACGTCGTCGAGGCCGTCCGGCAGCGCGCGCACGGCGTCCACGAGCCCCGGCCCGTACGCGACCGGCGTCGCGCCCAACCCGCGCAGGTAGTCGTGGTTCGCGGGCGACGCCGTACCGACCACGCGTGCCCCGAGCGCGGTCGCGATCTGCACCGCCGCCGACCCGACGCCACCGCTCGCGCCGTGCACCAGGACCACGTCGCCCTCGCCGACGTCGGCCTGCACGAGGGCGGAGAACGCGGTCGCCGCGGCGACGGGCAGCACGGCCGCCTGCTCGTACGGCACGGACGCGGGCTTGCGGCGCACGTGATCGGCGCGGACGAGCGAGAGCTCGCGCTGCGCGCCGGTCCCGTGCCAGACGACCTCGTCGCCGGGGGCGAGGTCGGGGACGTCGGGACCCACGGCGTCGACCACGCCCGCGGCCTCGAACCCCAGCACGCCGGGCACGCGGCCGCCGAACGCCCCGGCGAGCCGCTTGAGGTCCGCGGGGTTGACGCCGACGACGCGGTTCGCGACGCGCACCTGGCCGGGTCCGGGCTCGCCGACGTGCTCGTCGTCGACCCGCAGCGTCTCCGGCCCGCCGAAGGCCTCGAAGACGACGACGGTGCTCATGCAGACCCCCTGTGGTCTCGCCGTCGGACGTCGGTCGCGCGCCGCGGGGGCGAGACCGCGCGGCGGGCCCGGGGGGAGCCGGGCGGTTCCACTCTTCCATCCGTCGGCCGCCGCTGTCATGCGCCCAGCCCGGTGAGGACTCCCCGTCCGGGACGGTTTCACCCCCTCCCTGGTGTTGAGAGAGCGAGATGACGACACCACGCACAGGCCGAGCACCCGGACCCGACGACGCCGCGCGCGAGCGACTGCTCGCCGTGCGCGCCGACGCCGTCGCGCGGCTGCAGGCGCTGCGCGCCGAGGTCGCGGGGATCGTCGCGGCGTCGCGCGACTCGAACGCGGACGACGAGCACGACCCCGACGGCGCGACCATCGCGTTCGAACGGGCCCAGGTGGACGCGCTCGCTCGCGACGCGGCGGCGCGGGTGGAGGAGGTGGATGCCGCCCTCACTCGCCTCGACGCGGGCGCCTACGGCGTCTGCGAGGCGTGCGGGCAGCCGATCCCGGACGGCCGCCTGGAGGCGCGTCCGACGGCGCGGACGTGCGTCGCGTGCGCGGCGGTCGCTCGCTGACGCTCAGCGGTCGGACGCGAAGTCCCCGCCGATCCCCGCCTGGGTCTCGAGCAGGTCGCCGGTGTCGCCGACGATCACCCAGTTCGGCCCGACGAGCGCGGCCTCGCCCTCCGCAGCGGGCGTCTCGGGCAGGAGCGCGAAGTACTCGGCCTCGTCCACGTAGTCGGCGAACACGGCCAGCAGGGTCGTGTCGTCGCACGCCCCCATCTCGGCGTCGGGGGTCCCGGTGTCCTCGGGGACGAACGACAGGCACGTGAGGCCCGCGGTCGTCGCGGACTCGTGGAGCGCGTCGAGGGAGTCGTAGGTGACGTCCTTCTCCCCGGGACCGGGCCCCGAGCACGCCGCGAGGACACCGCCGACGGCGACGAGGCCGACGAGCAGCCCGGTGGCGCGGCGCGGACGCAGGGAGTCGAGGGTGCGCATGACTCGATGGTCCGCCGTCGTGCCGGGTCGCGCCACGGGAAGCGCGCGCCGGTCCGTCCGCCGCGAGATCGACCCGCACGGCCGAGATCGACCTTCAGCGGGTCGATCTCGTGCCGCAGCGGTCGATCTCGGGTCAGAGGCGGAAGCGCTCGCCGCGCTCGACGACGCGGCCCTCGCCGCGGCCGTCGTTCGCCTCCGCGTCCCACGCGTAGACCTCGGCGCCCGTGATCAGCACGTGCTCGGCGCGCGACGTCACGTCCAGCGGGTCGCCCGACCACACGACGACGTCGCCGTCCAGACCCGGGGCGAGCGCGCCGACCCGGTCGTCGAGGCCGAGGAACGCCGCCGGGTTGACGGTGAGCGCCCGCAGCGCGGTCTCGCGGTCGAGGCCCTCCTTCACCGCGAGCGACGCCTGGTGCACGAGGAAGTTGATGGGCACGACGGGGTGGTCGGTCGTGATCGCCACTCGCACGCCCGCGCGCGCCAGGGCCCCGAGGTTCGCGATGTCGCGGTTGCGCAGCTCGATCTTGGAGCGCGAGGTGAACAGGGGGCCGAAGATGACCGGCACGTCGCGCTCGGCGAGAACGTCCGCGACCGCGGCGCCGTCGGTCCCGTGGTTCACCACCAGCTTGTAGCCGAACTCGTCCGCGAGGCGCAGCGCGGTCGCGATGTCGTCCGCGCGGTGCGTGTGCTGGTCCCAGTAGAGCTCGCCCGCGAGGACGCGCGCGAGGGCCTCCTTGGCGAGGTCGCGGTCGAACGGCTCGCCCTTCGCCTCCGCGGCGTCGCGCTTCGCCGCGTAGTTCTGCGCGTCGACGAACGCCGCGCGGATCACCTTCGCGACGCCGAGGCGCGTGGACGGCGTCTTCTTCTGGTCCCCGTACACGCGCTTGGGGTTCTCGCCGAGCGCCGACTTCACGGAGACCGCCTCGCGGATCACCTGCTCGTCGACCGTGCGGCCGCCCCACGTCTTGATCGCGACGGTCTGCCCGCCGATGGGGTTGCCCGAGCCCGGCTTCACGACGGCGCTCGTCACGCCGCCCACGAGCGCGTCGCGGAAGCCCTCGTCCTCGACGTTGATCGCGTCGATCGCGCGCAGCGCCGCGCCGTTCGGGTCGGTCATCTCGTTGGTGTCGTTGCCGGCCCAGCCCTCGGCCTCCTCCATGACGCCCATGTGCGCGTGCGCCTCGACGAAGCCGGGCAGCACCCAGCGGCCCCGCGCGTCGAGGGTCGGAACGCCGTCGGGCACGACGACCTCCGCCCCGACCGCGGTGATGATCCCGTCCTCGATCAGGACGGTCCCGTGCTCGATCGGCTCCGAGGCGACGGGCACGACGTAGCCGTTCACGACGGCGACGCTGCGGCGCGCGGTCCGCGGGACGGGGCGGGAGGAGCTGTGGGCGGGAGCGGGTGAGGTCGTCATGGTCCCCATCATCGCCCCGGGCAAGCACGTGCGGCCGTCTTCCGGGCGGCGGCGGGGACTCGTGTACCCTGGAGGTCGCGCTCATGTCGCCGGTCGAACGACCGCGACGCTCTTCGGTCCTCGGCATCGAAGCAAGACCGTGCGCGCCAGGCAGCAGACGCTGCCGTCGAGATCTCCGCCCACCGAGCGCGGAGCGAGAGCAGAGAACATTCTTTCTTCCCTTTCTGACCGCCCTGAGACCGCATCGTCGGTCGCGGGCACGACCGGACCAGACCTCGTGCTGCGCCGCGCCGAGGACGACCTGTGGGTCGCCACGGCGGACGGCGAGTACGCCGGGCTGGTCACCCGACTCCCCGACGGCTTCCACGTCCACGACCGCTTCACGCGGCCGATGGGCGTCGTCGCCGACCTCCACCACGCGAAGCGGCATCTCGTCGCCCGGCGTGAACCCTCGGCGGGCCCTCGCGGGCCCCGCCTCCACGATCGTCGGCGCCCCGCGGGGCGCGACAACCGGACCCGCGCTCGTGGGCCGGTCGCACCAACGAAGGAAGTCATCATGGCTACAGGCACCGTGAAGTGGTTCAACGCGGAGAAGGGGTTCGGCTTCATCGCCCCCTCCGACGGCACCGCCGACGTGTTCGCCCACTACAGCGAGATCAGCTCGAGCGGCTACCGCTCGCTCGAGGAGAACCAGAGCGTCTCGTTCGACGTCACCCAGGGCCCCAAGGGCCCGCAGGCGACGAACATCCAGTCGCTCTGACCTCCCGCCCGCCCGGCGTGCGCGCCGGGCGGGTGACGACGTCCCGAAGGGCCGTGCGACCGCACGGCCCTTCGGCGTCCCCGGCGCGGACGAGGCGCCCGGTACGTCGGAGTGGGCGGGGAGCACTAGGCTCCTGAGCGCACCACCGCACCGCGCGCGAAGGAGCTCGCATGCACGTCGTCGTCGGACTGTTCCGGCTGTTCCTCGTCGTCCTCGCCCTCGTCGGGACGCGCGCCATCTGGCGTGACGGCGACATCGAGGGGCTCATCTACTTCACGAACCAGACGGGCTTCCTCATCGCCGTCGTGTTCGCATGGGCGGGCGTCGCGTCGCTCCTGCGCCGCCGGCAGCCGCCGGGGTGGCTCACGGGGGGCGTGACGCTCTTCGCCGCGATCACCGGTCTCGTCGCCAACCTCGTGCTCGCGCCCGAGGACCCCGACGCCCCGGCCGTGTTCCTCGGGCTGACCGACGGGCAGATCGAGCACGAGCTGCTGCCGCTCCTGGTGTTCGTCGACTTCCTCCTGCTCGACGCCCACCGGCGTCTGCGCGGTCTCGACGCCGCGCGCTGGCTGCTGTACCCGCTCGCGTACTTCGCGTTCACGACGATCCGCGGGTTCGTGAGCCCCGGCAGCGAGTACCCGTACGGGTTCGTCGACCTCGACGCGCTGGGGTGGACCGGCCTGCTCGTCAACGTCGTGCTCTACGGGGCCGGCTTCCTCGTCCTCGGCCTCGTCATCGTCGGGATCGACCGGCTCCTGCCCACCGGCCCTCTGATCGGCCGGTACGCGGACCGCTCACCCGCCGCGCCGTCGGAGCCGGCGGGGGCGGCGGGCAGCCCCGACGACGCGGCCGCGTCGCGCTAGGGTGGCCGTCGTGCCCTCCCCGGTCGTCGGTCCGCTGCGCGTCGCCCGCGCCGCGCTCGTGGCGACCCTCGTGCTCGCGCTGACGGCGCTCGCGCACCGCGTCGCCGGGGGCGCCCTCCCGGACCCGCTGGTCCTCGCGGCGCTCGCCGCGTTCACGCTCGCCGGCACGACGGCGGCCGCTCGGCTGCGGTTCACGCCCGCCCGCCTCGTCGTGCTCCTCGGCGGCGCCCAGGTCGCGCTGCACCAGGCGCTCGTCGTGCTCGCGCCCGTCGGGTCGTGCGTCCCCGTCGGGGTCACGTCCGGGCACGGTGGGCACGTCGCCTCGGTGGGCGACGTCGTCTGCGCCGCGCCCTTCGGCGCGCCGGTCGACGGCGGGGCGAGCCTCGTGCACCCGGAGCACCTCGCGACGTCGGGCACCGCGGGCCTCTGGATGGTCGTCGCGCACGCGGCGGCGACCGTCGTGCTCGCGCTCGTCCTCGCGCGCGGCGAGCGCGCGCTCGAGCGGTTCCTCGCGTGGGTGACGCCGCGCGCCGGCCTCCCGGCGCTCGTCCCCGTCCCGCCCGCCGTCCGCCCGCGTGCGCCGCGGGCCCGCACGGTGCGCATCGCGTCCCTGTGGCGGGCGCGCCGTGCGCCGACGCGTGGACCACCGACGGCGGCCGGCACGTCGGGAGCACTGCTGCGCCCCCTCGCCGCGTCCTGACGCGGCCCCCGACGAGGCCGACCCGGTGACGACCGGGCCACGGGGCACCACCGTGCGGCGACCGCCGCGCCTCGGACGGAAGAACCCTCATGACCCTCTCCCTGCGCCGACCCCTGTCGGCCCTGCCCGCCCTCCTCGCCCTCGTCGCCGCCGCGGCGCTGGCCCTGGGCCTCACCGCCGCCGTCACGACGCTCACCGCCGCGCCGGCGTCCGCGCACGACCGCATGCTCACCTCGGACCCGGCCGACGGCTCCCAGCTCGCGACGCCCCCGACGGCGATCACGCTGACCTTCAACACCGAGCCGCTCCCCGTCGAGCCGCAGGTCGTGGTCTCGGACTCCGCCGGGACGGTCGTCACGCAGGGCGCGCCGACGATCGAGGGCAGCACCGCGACGCTCGCGCTCGACCCGGCGGTCGCGCTCGGCGGCGACACGTACACCGTCGCGTGGCGCGTCGTCTCGTCCGACGGCCACCCCATCGAGGGCACGTTCGCGTTCACCGTCGCGGCCCAGCCCGAGGCGCCGGTGTCCGAGGAGCCCACGACGGAGGAGACCGCGACCGAGGACGCCACGACCGACGCGGCGGAGGAGTCGACGTCCGAGTCCGCGTCTCCCCGGACGACGGACGCTGCCACGGACGCGGAGGACGGCGGGTCCTCGGCCCTGCCGATCCTCGTGGGGCTCGGCGCGCTCGTGGTCGCCGCCGCGGTCGTCGTCGTGCTCGTCGTGCGCCGCCGCCGCACCGTGACCGACGAGGCGACCGACGAGGGCGCCCCGCACGACCCCGAGGGCTGACCGTGCCGGTGCACGCCGTCCGCCCCGGTCCGGCGAGGACGGCGGCCGCCCCTGCCGCGCGCACCCCTCCTGCCGCTAGGGTGCGTCCGTGACGTCGCCCGGAGCAGGGGTGCTCCGCGGCGTGCGGGTGCTGCTGCTCGCCGCCGCGGTCGTCGGGCTGTCCGTCGTCGCGCACGGGCTCGCCGGCGGCACCGACCCCGGTGCCGTCCCGCTGGGCGTCCTCGCCGTCCTCACCGCCGTCGCGGTGCGGCCCCTCACCCGGCGGCAGGTCGGGCTGCCGCGGCTGCTCGGGCTGCTCGGCGCGGGCCAGCTCGTGCTGCACGTCGTCTTCGACCGCTGCGCCGCGCTGTCCCCGGCCGACGCGTCCGCGCACGCGCACGCCGGGTCACCCCTGACGATGCTCGGCGCGCACGCCGTCGCGACGCTCGCCGTCGCGCTCGTCCTGCGGTACGGCGACGCCGTCCTGTGGCGCCTGTGGACATGGCTCGCCGGGCGCCGGGTCCCCGGCCGCCCGCGCGCCGTCGTCGTCCTCGCGGCGCCGCCCGCCCTCGGCGCGCTGCCGACGGTCCGCGACCTGCTCGTGCGCGGTGCCGCGCCCGGGCGCGGTCCACCCGCCGTCGCCTGACCCCACCCGGACGCCTCACCGGACACCTCCGCGGCGTCCCGCTCCCGCGCGCCCGCGCGACCCGTGCACTCTCGCCCGGCCGAAAGCCCGGTCGTCCCGGGGCGTGCCGTCGTGCGCCCGTGCGCCGGGGGCCCTCCGTCCTCATCTCCCCGAAAGGCACCACCATGCGAAAGACCCTGCGCGCCGTCGGCGCCGCCGCCCTGACCACCGGGATCGTCGTCGTCGGCGCGGGCGCCGCGTCCGCCCACGTCACTGTCACTCCTGACACGACCGACGCGGGCGCGTACGCGCTGCTCACGTTCGGCGTCCCGCACGGCTGCGGCGACTCGCCGACCACGAAGGTCTCCATCCAGGTCCCCGAGCAGATCGTCACCGTGACGCCCACCGTCAACCCCGGATGGGACGTCGAGAAGGTCATGGCGGCCCTCGACGAGCCGGTCGACGACGGGCACGGCGGCCAGTACACCGAGCGCGTCGCCGAGGTCGTGTACACCGCGAAGACCCCGCTGCCCGACGGCTACCGAGACGCCCTCGTGCTCTCGCTCAAGCTCCCCGACGCGGCGGGGGACACGCTCGTCTTCCCGACCGTCCAGGAGTGCGCCGAGGGCGAGAGCGCCTGGGTGCAGGTCCCGGCCGACGGCGAGGACGGGCACGACCTCGAGCTGCCCGCGCCGCTGTTCGAGCTGACGGCCGCCGAGGGCGACGGGCACGACGCCCCGGCCGAGACCGTCGCGGACGACGCCGACGCCGCCGCGTCGGACGGCTCGGCAGCCGACGGTGCGGCGTCCGCGGAGCCGGCCGACGGGTCCGACGGCGCGCCCGCCGCGCTCACCTGGACGGCGCTCGTCCTCGCGGCGGCGGGCCTCGTGCTCGGGGCGCTCGGGTTCGTGCGCTCGCGGCCGAAGGCCTGACCGTGGGCCGCCCCTCGGTGCTGCGCCGGGTGGTGGCCGTCGTCGTCGGTGCCGCGGCCGCGGTCCTGCTCGCGATCCTCGCGAGTGGCCCGGCCGCGGCCCACGCCGTCCTCGTGGGCACGGACCCCCGGGACGGCACCGTCCTCGACGCGCCGCCCGACGCGCTGACCATCACCTTCAACGAGCCCGTCCAGGTCGTGACCGGCGGGACGACGGTCCTCGCCGCCGACGGCTCGCCCGTCGACGTGGACGTCGTCGCCGTCGACGACGCGCTCGTCGTCACCCCGGCCGCGACCCTCGACGACGGCACGTACGTCGTGAGCTGGCGGGTGGTGTCCCTCGACACCCACCCCGTGGCGGGCGCCTTCACGTTCTCGGTGGGCGCGCCGAGCGCGACGTCCGTCGAGGCCCGGGTGGCCGAGCCGACGGCGGCGCTCGTCGCCGTGCGCGCGCTCGACCAGGCCGCGGTCTACGTGGGGACGTTCCTCGTCGCGGGCCTCGTCGGGTTCGAGCTCCTCGTGCTGCACGTGTCGCCCGGGGCCGCGCCGGTCCTGCGGCGGCGCCTGCAGCGCGTGCGCCGCGGGGCGCTCGTCGCCGCGGCGGCCGGGATCGTCCTCGGGGTCCCGCTCACCCCGGCCTGGCAGGCAGGCGGCGGGCTGGGGGCGCTCGTCGACCCGGAGACCTGGGCGGCGGGCCTCGCCACCGACTCCACGCTCGCGGGGGCGCTCGGCCTCGCCGGGCTCGTCGTCGCGACCCTGCTCGCGCCGCGCGCGGCGCGCGAGACCCGGGCGGCGTGGCCCGCCGGCCTCGTGCTCGGCGCGGCGGCCCTGGCGCTGGCCTCGCTCGTGCTCGTGGGGCACACGCGCACGTTCGGTCCGCCGTGGCTCGTCGTCACGGCGGACGCGCTCCACGTCGTGGCGGGGGCGGTGTGGCTCGGCGGCGTCGTCGGCCTGGCGCTCGTGCTCGCGCCCTCCGCGCGCGTCGACGCGCGGCGGGCGGCGGTCACCGTCGCGCGGTTCTCCACGCTGGGCGCGTGGGTCGTCCTCGCGCTCGCCGTCACCGGGACCGTCCTGGGGTGGCGCATCCTCGGGACGCTCGACGCGCTCGTGTCGACGGCCTACGGCCAGACCCTGCTCGTCAAGGTCGGCGTCGCGCTGTGCCTCGTCGGCGTCGCGGCCTGGAACCGCTACCGGCTCGTCCCGGCGGTCGCGGCCGACGGCGGTCCCGGTGGGCGAGGAGCCGGGCCGGTGGGTGGGACGACCGGGGCGACCGCGCGCCGTCGGCTCGGCCGGACGGTCACCGCGGAGGCGGTGCTGCTCGCGCTCGTGCTCGCCCTGACCGGCGTGCTCGTGTCGCGCAGCCCGGTCGTGGCGACGGACCCGTCCGTCCAGGAGGCCACGGCACCGGCGGTCGAGACGGTCGAGGCGCTCGGCGACGGGACGCTCCGCGCGCGGGTCACGCCCGGACGGGTCGGCGTCAACGCGCTCGAGATCGAGCTGCTCGACGCCGACGGGCAGCCCCTGGAGCCCGTCGCCGTGCCCGAGCTGTCCACGACGCTCGCCGACCCCGCGCTCGGGCCCTTTACCCGGCCGCTCACGCAGACCGGGACGGGCGCGTACGAGGCGACGCTCGACCTACCGATGGCCGGCGACTGGACCCTGCACGTGAGCGTCCGGACGTCCAAGTACGAGAACCCGATCGTCGAGATCCCCGTGGAGGTGTCCTCATGACCCGTCACCACCGGGCCGCCCGGCGCGCGTCCCGCCTCGTCGCCGTCGCGGTCACCGCCGGTGCCCTGGCGGTGCTGGCGGCCGGGCCGGCGGCCGCGCACGTGCTCATCGAGACCGTGGAGCCCCACGGCGACGGCACGTCGACGCTCACGTTCACGTTCGACCACGGGTGCGACGGCGAGCCCACCGACGCGCTGCGCGTCACCCTTCCCGAGGGCGTCGAGGCGCTCGCGGCGGGCCAGCCCGACGGGTGGACCTCCGACGTGGCGGACGACGCGGTGGCGTGGTCCGGCGAGCCCGTGCCCGACGGCGAGCGCGCGGCCTTCACGCTCGACGTCCGGGTCACGGGCGACGTGGGGCAGGCGTTCGTCTTCCCCGCCGTGCAGGAGTGCCCGTCGGGGGCGTCGTACGCGTGGACGGACACCGACCCGTCGGGGGCTCGGCCTGCGCCGACGTTCGTCGCGACGGCGGCGTCCCTCGCCCCCGCGCCCGTCGCGGCGGGAGCGTCCCCGACGCCGACGGCGCCCCTCGTCGCGGCCGTCGTGGTGGGAGCCGTCGGGATCGGGGTCGCGGGCGGCTGGTCGGCCCGACGTCGGCTGCGGGCCACCTGAGAGGTCGCTGCGCGGGCGTCGGGACCGTCCCCGTCGTACTGTGATCCAGATCACTGTTCGTGAACGTCCCGAACATGCGCCCACCGCCTCTTGCACTGGTGGGGGACGTCGCCGCGACGGGTCACGCGGCGACACCTGGACCGGTGGCGGTCCGCGACGAGAGCTTCGCTGGGGGGAGCTCTCGCGGCGGATCGCCACCGGTTCCTCTGTCTGCGGGACCTGCCGGCCCTGGCGTCAGGCGGCGATCCCGACAGCCAGCAGCGTGAACGCCGCGACGAGCAGGGCGATGCGGACGAGGTGGTACCGGTCCCAGCGGTGGGCCTGCTCGCGCCAGTCGGCGGGTGCGGTCTCGGGGGTCCACGTCTTCCCGCGGTTGTTGATGGGCACGAGCACGGCGACCGACAGGACGACGCTCAGTGCCAGGAGGACGGCTGCCGTCCAGGCCGCCCACGCCCCGGCCGGCAGCACGAGGGCCGTCGCCGCGGTGAGCGCGAGCGACCCGAGGTACCAGAACGGCATCGCCCGCCCGAGCATCCGCCCGCCGTCGGCCCGGGCGAGCAGGCCGGCGTTCCCCGGCAGCCGGTCGACGATCGGGTTCACGACGAACGCGACCGACACCTCGACCCCCACCATCACGCCCAGGACGACCACGGCGACGATCGGCAACCACTGCATGTCCGGCTCCTTCGATCCAGGGAATCTATCAACGCTAGGAAAACTAGCACAGACAATCTAGCGACGCTAGACTCAAGTCATGAGCACACCGGCAGCAGCGCGCAAGGCACGGCTCCTCGAGGAGCGGGAGGCGCAGATCGTCGCGGCGGCGCGGGTGCTCGCCGAGGAGCAGGGGTGGGAGGCCGTCACCACGCGCCGGCTCGCGGACGCGATCGGGTACAGCCAGCCGGTCCTCTACGGGCACTTCCCGGAGGGCAGGTCGCAGATCGTCACGGCCGTGGCGCTGCTCGGCTTCGAAGAGCTCGCCGCAGCGCTCACCGCGGCCCGGCCGCAGCCCGGCGAGGGTGCGAGCGGCGAGGACGGGGTCCGCGCGCTGGTCGTGGCGTACCTCGACTTCGCCGCGCGCCACCCGGCGACGTACGAGGCGATGTTCCACCTGCCGATCGGTGCCGCGTTCGCCTCGGACGAGACGCCGCGTGCGATGCGCGAGGGGTTCGATGCCATCGCCGACGCGCTCCTCGCGCTCGACCGGCCGCCGTCGGACGTGGGGACGGCTGCCGAGGTCGTCTGGGGAGCGATGCACGGGGTCGCGACGCTGCAACGTGCGGGCAGGTTCTCCGCCGAGAACTACGACCGTCGCGTCGACGAGCTGGTCCGCCGCGTCGTCGGGTGAGGGTCCGGGCGCCTCGCTCGTCGAACGGCGGTCGTCCTGCGTCGTAGCGTGACGCCATGACCTCTCGACTGACGCTCGTCACGGGCGGGACCCGTGGCATCGGGGCGGCCGTGGCCCTCCGGCTCGCCGCCGCCGGGCACGACCTCCTGCTCGGCTACGCCCGGGACGACGCCGCAGCCGCGGGGACGCGCGCCATGGTGGCCGCGCGCGGGGTGCGGTGCGCCGTGGTCCGCGCCGACCTCACCACCGACAGCGGCGTCGAGGAGACCTTCGCCGCGGCGGCGGAGCTCGGCGCGCTCACGGGAGTCGTCAACAACGCCGGCGCGACGCTCCATATCGGCGCGCTCGCGGACACGCCGACCGACGTCGTGCGCCGGGTCCTCGACCTCAACCTCACGGCCGCCGTCCTCGTGGCGCGCGCGGCCGTGCGGGCGATGAGCACCACGCGGGGCGGGCGCGGCGGCGTGCTCCTCAACGTCTCGTCCGCGGCGGCGACGCTCGGATCGCCCGGCGAGTACGTGCACTACGCCGCGGCGAAGGCCGGCGTCGACGCCTTGACGAAGGGACTCGCGCACGAGGTCCTCGGGGAGGGGATCCGGGTCGTGGGGGTGGCGCCCGGGCTGATCGAGACCGGTATCCACGCGGACGCCGGCGACGCCGACCGGGCACGGCGCGCCGCGGCGACGCACCCGTGGGGGCGC
This sequence comes from Cellulosimicrobium sp. GQ32, assembly GCF_059758455.1. Classification (NCBI taxonomy): domain Bacteria; kingdom Bacillati; phylum Actinomycetota; class Actinomycetes; order Micrococcales; family Promicromonosporaceae; genus Cellulosimicrobium; species Cellulosimicrobium sp. GQ32. The sequence continues at coordinate 181,950 of NZ_JCAXEP010000010.1, forward strand.
GTGGGCTCGCCGGAGGAGGTCGCCGCCGCCGTGGCCTTCCTGCTCTCGGACGACGCGTCGTACGTCACCGGAGAGACGCTGCGCGTGGCAGGAGGGCGCTGAACCGGGGCGGGGGAGCGGGCTCTGCCGCCGACCTCTCGGCCGCTTCCCGCGGGCACGAGGGGGCCCGTCGTCACACCGCGTCGCTGCGCGCGCCGAGCCAGGGCGCGAGGACGTCGGTGCGGCCGAGCCAGCGCAGGCCGCCGTCGGCGAGCTCGTCCGGCGTCGCGAGCACGTCGCGGAACGCGTCGAGCAGGCGGCCGCGCTCGTCGTCGTCGCCGTCACCCTCGCCGTCGGGCGTGGCCCCGACGATGACGACGCGCGTGTGCGGCTCGACCGGCCGCCCTTCGGCGGTGGTCGCGTCGTCCCACGTGCCGAGCGTGCCGATGCAGAGCTGACCGCCCGCGCCGTCCCACGCGCACAGCGAGTCGGGGCGATTGGCGACGTGGAACACCCCGCGGGACCGGACCCGGCCCGTGCCGAGGTCCTCGATGCGGCGCAGCAGGCGCTCGGGGTCGAACGGCCGGGCCGACCACAGCTCGATCGTCCAGCTCCGGTCGCCGTCGGGCGTCACGCGCCGGGGGAGCGGGCCCCGCACGCCGAGCGGGTGGGCGCGGCGCTCAGCGGCGGCGGGGTCGTGGGTGTGCCGGGCGAGGTCGTCGGCCGCGAGCGCGTGGAGTCCGTCGACGCGCCGGGTGCCGACGCCCCGGAGCCGGTCGACGAGCCCGGAGCCGGTCGCCGCGGCCGCGAGGTCCCCGGTCGTCACGACGAGGTCGGCGTGCTCGAGCTGGGCGGCCAGCACCTCACCGACTGCCCGCTGGTCGTCGTCGGTGAGCCCGACGCCGCGCTCGGCGACGAGGTCGTCGTCGAGCAGGTCGTGCTCGAGCGTGTCGACGTCCGCGACGGCGACCACGGTCGCGAGGCGGAGGCGCTCGAGCTCGTTGCCGGGCGTGGCCTGCGCGGCGAGCGCCCGGACGACGGGCAGCGACTCGGCGGCGACGGGCAGCGCGAGGACCACGTGGTCCCACCGGCCGTCGGCGGCGAGCCGTCGCAGCGTGGGCACGGCGTCCTCGCGCACGGCGCACGACAGGCACGCGTGCTCCAGCGGCACCACCTCGTCCTCGATCACGCCGGTCGCGTCGACGACGACCCGGCGCAGCGCACCCTCGGCCGCCCGGATGTCGTGCCGGAGCGCGACGACGCGCGGCGCCCCGACGACGAGCCCGAAGACCGCGCTGTCGCGCAGCACGGGGTCGATCGTCGCGAGGACGCTCAGCGCGACGCGCGGGTCGTCCCCGACGCCGGAGGGTGCGTCGTCGGGCGAGGCCCCCGACGGGGAGGGTGACGAGAAGGGCATGAAGCGCTCCGATCCGTGGTCTGGGGCGTCCCGCGCGACCTCGCGGCCGGCACCGGGAACAACCCGCTCCTGAGAACTGTTCTCGACAGCGGGTCAGCATAGCGTCTTGACGGGAATGATTCTCACTATCTAGTGTCGTCTCCCGTCGCCTCACCCGACCCCGAGAGGAACTGCCATGTCCGCCGTCTGCCAGGTGCTCGGCACCGCTCCCGGGTTCGGCCACGCGATCTCGCACTCCCACGTGCGGACCAAGCGTCGCTTCGACCCGAACGTCCAGAAGAAGCGCTACTGGGTGCCGTCGCTGGGTCGCCACGTGACCCTGCGCGTCAGCGCCCGGGGCATCAAGACCATCGACCGCCAGGGGATCGACGCCGTCGTGGCGCGGATCCTCGCCCGAGGGGAGAAGCTCTGATGGCTACCCGCACCGACCTCCGTCCCGTGATCAAGCTCCGGTCCACCGCCGGCACCGGGTTCACCTACGTGACCCGCAAGAACCGCCGCAACGACCCTGACCGCATGGTCCTGCGCAAGTTCGACCCCGTCGTCCGCCGCCACGTCGACTTCCGCGAGGAGCGCTGATGGCGAAGCGGTCCAAGGTCGCGCGCAACGAGCAGCGGGCGGCCGTCGTCGCCCGCTACGCCGAGCGCCGCGCCGAGCTCAAGCGCGTCGTCGCGTCGCCGTCGTCCTCGCCCGAGGAGACGGCGGCCGCGGTGCGCGAGCTCCAGCGCCAGCCCCGCGACGCCAGCGCCACGCGCGTGCGGAACCGCGACGTCGTCGACGGCCGCCCGCGCGGCTACCTGAGGAAGTTCGGGCTCTCCCGCATCCGCCTGCGCCAGCAGGCGCACCGCGGCGAGCTGCCCGGAGTCACGAAGTCGAGCTGGTGACCGCCGCCGCCTGGCGCGGCAGCTCGGCCCGTCACCGGCCCAGCAAGGAGACCACCATGAAGAAGGACATCCACCCCGTCTACGGGCCCGTCGTCTACCGCGACAAGTCCGCCGACTTCTCGTTCCTGACCCGCTCGACCCTCGCGGGCGACCACCCGCAGGGTCCGGGCGTCCCGCGCGAGACCGTGACCTGGACGGACGGGAACGTCTATCCCGTCGTCGACGTCGAGATCTCGAGCGCGAGCCACCCGTTCTACACGGGCACGCAGCGCGTCGTGGACACCGCCGGCCGGGTCGAGAAGTTCCGCCAGCGCTACGGCGCCCGCGGCGGCGCGCAGGGCGGGGGCGCGCGATGAAGGTCCGCGCCTCGCTCCGCTCGCTCAAGGACAAGCCCGGGGCGAAGGTCGTGCGCCGCCACGGCAAGACCTTCGTCCTCAACAAGGCCAACCCGCGCTGGAAGGCCCGTCAGGGCTGACCTGCGCACCCACCACCACCGGAGAGGAGCGGCCGCCCGGACCCCCGGGCGGCCGACCACGCATGCACCACACCGCACCCGACCCGACCGACGCCCACGCCGATCCCGCCGGGGCGAGTCCCCCCTCCGGTGACGCCCCTCCCGGGGCGCGGGCCCGACGGCGCCCGCTCGCCCTCGCGCTCGGCCTCGCCCTCCCGCTCACGCTCGTCGCGGCGTGCGCGCAGGGGGCGGGCTCCGAGGGCGAGCAGGGCGGCGCGGCCGAGCCCGCGCCGTCGGCCACCTCCGACGTCAGCGAGGCGGCCGCGCTCACGCCGCGCCTCGCGATCACGTACGACGGTGGCGTCCAAGTCCTCGACGCGACGACGCTCGAGGTCGTCGACGACCTCGAGCTCGCCGGCTTCAACCGCCTCAACCCCGCGGGAGACGGGCGCCACCTGCTCGTCTCGACGTCGGGTGGCTTCCAGGTGCTCGACGCCGGCACCTGGGCCGAGCCGCACGGCGACCACGCCCACTACTACACCGCGGACCCCGTCCTCACGGACGTGACCTATGCGGCGGAGAAGCCGGGCCACGTCGTCGTGCACGAGGGGCGCACCGCGCTGTTCGACGACGGCACGGGCGAGATCACCGTGCTCGACTCGGCCACGGTGGCCGACCCGCACGGCATCGACGACGCGCGCACCCTGACGACCCCCGAGGCGCACCACGGCGTCGCGGTCGAGCTGTCCGACGGCTCGCTCGTCGTCTCGGAGGGCACCGAGGACGCGCGCACGGGCGTCCGCCTGCTCGACGCCGCGGGCGACGAGGTCGCGGCGAGCGACCAGTGCCCCGGCGTGCACGGCGAGGCCGTCGCCGCGGGCGAGGCGGTCGTCATCGGCTGCGAGGACGGTGCGGTCGTCGTCGCCGCCGGCGCGATCAGCAAGGTCGCCTCCCCGGACGCCTACGGGCGCATCGGCAACCAGGCGGGGAGCGAGGAGTCGCCGTTCGTCCTGGGCGACTACAAGTCCGACCCCGACGCCGAGCTGGAGCGGCCGACCCGCGTCTCGCTCATCGACACGCGCGACGCGAGCCTGCGCCTCGTCGACCTGCCCGCGAGCTACACGTTCCGCTCGCTCGGCCGCGGCGACGCGGGCGAGGCGCTCGTGCTCGGCACGGACGGGTCGCTGCACGTCATCGACCCGGAGGCGGGCACGGTCGTGCGGTCCATCCCGGTCGTCGACGCGTGGGAGGAGCCCGAGGAGTGGCAGGAGCCGCGGCCCGCGCTGCTCGTCCAGGACGGCATCGCGTACGTCACCGACCCGGCCGGCCGCGCGATCCACGCGGTCGACTACGTCGGCGGCGAGGTGTGGAAGAGCGCGGACCTCGACGTCGTGCCGAACGAGCTCAACGGGGTCACCGGGAAGCCGGCCACGGTCGGCGCGCACGACGACCACGAGCACGCCCACGAGGAGGGCGAGCGCGCCCACGACGAGCACGCAGAGGAGGGCCACGAGGGCCACGACCGCGAGCACGAGGAGGGCTGAGCGCAGACACGCGACGCCCGGAGGCCGCGAGAAGTCGCGCGAAACTCCGCGTGTTCCCTAGTGTTGTCCCCGGTGCGCGGCCTCGCGGCTGGCACACTGAGACCGTGACGACGGGTGGTGACCACCGCGCGTCGTGAACCGAAGAAGGGATTCGCATGTCGCTCAACAAGTCCGAGCTCGTCTCGGCCATCGCCAGCAAGGCCGACCTGTCGAAGGCGGACGCCGAGAAGGCTCTCAACGCCTTCCAGGAGGTGCTCATCGAGTCGCTGGGCAAGGGCGAGGCCGTCAAGGTCACGGGCCTCCTGTCCGTCGAGCGCGTCGAGCGTGCCGCCCGCACGGGCCGCAACCCCCGTACGGGCGAGGAGATCTCGATCCCGGCCGGCTTCGGCGTGAAGATCAGCGCCGGCAGCCTGCTCAAGAAGGCCGTCGCCAAGTGACGTCTCGCTGACCGGCCGCTGCCGGTCCGGTCAGCACGCACGAAGGCCCGGAACCCCGCGAGGGGCTCCGGGCCTTCGTCGTCCCCGCCCCCGCCCTCGCCCCCGCCCCCGCCCCCGCCCCCGCCCCCGCCCCCGTCCCAGCGCCGAACACGACCTGAGGGTCGTTATGCGCCCGATAACGACCCTCAGGTCGTTCTCGACGGGGGGTGGAGGCGTGTGGCGACCTGC
>NZ_JCAXEP010000011.1:0-169536 GCF_059758455.1 Cellulosimicrobium sp. GQ32
CGAACTCTTTTCGCTGATCTCCCGGCCGGCCGAGACAGACACGCGCTGACGCGAGGTAGACCCGCGCCCACGCGAGGTAGAGCCGTGGTCGCGCGAGGTAGAACCGTGGTCGCGCGAGGTAGAGCCGTGGTCGCGCGAGGTAGAGCCGTGGTCGCGCGAGGTAGAGCCGTGGTCGCGCGAGGTAGAGCCGTGGTCGCGCGAGGTAGAGCCGTGGTCGCGCGAGGTAGAGCCGTGGTCATGCCCGACGGCGCGTGGTTGCGTCGGGTGGTCGGGGTGGGTGGTGGTGCCGCGTCGTGGCGGGCCTGGCGGGAGCCGCGAGGAACGAGCGGCGGATGGTAGACGCGGCACCACCACCCACCCCGCCCGGCGTCGTCCCACCATGGTCGGCGCCCACTCGGGCGCCTGCCCGCGGTGTCGGTCTCGCTGGTACGTTTCCGCGGCCGTATCGCGCTGCTGCAGCTGGGTCGTGGGTCGCGTTACTGTCGCTCTACGCGGACGACCGGCCGCGTTGTCGGTTTCGCGAGCGCAACTCCCCACTGCCGCATCCAGTCGACGCGAGTTGCTGCCCACCGCCTTCCGCACCGCTGCGCCGCAGGCCGTGAGTCGCCGAGTGCGTCGCCGTCGCGACCCGCTCTCGTGGTGGCCACGTCTTGCCGGTCTGGTGGTTTCGGCCGGCCCGGGATGCCTGAGCTATGGTCGCCTGTTCGTCCTGGCAAGGGACCGCGTGGCGGCCCGTCCCCAGGCCATGGCCGACCGACTGCTGAGCGGTGGGGGTGGCCTCGGATGCGGAGGGGCGTCAGAGCGGCGCTCCTAGAACCCACGGCCGAGGGACCCGGTTGACGGCACCGCAGCCCCGAGCACCGAGGCCACCCGCGCCGCGGACCCGACCCCGCGGGCTTGAAGCCCGACCGCGTCCACCCTGTCGAACCACGGTTCTATTCTGTGCGACCACGGTTCTACCTCCCGCGACCACGGTCCTACCCGTGCGGCTGGGGCTCTCTCCTCGGCGGCACGCTCTCGGTCACACCCGCGTGCCGGGAGGGCCGACGGCGCGGTGGGCACGGCGTCGGTCCCCACTAGAATGGCGACCATGTCCACCATCTCCCGTGACGAGGTCGCGCGCGTCGCCGCGCTGGCCCGCATCGATCTGCGACCCGAGGAGCTGGACCGGCTCTCCGGCGAGCTCGACGTGATCGTCGACGCCATCGCCAAGGTCAGCGAGGTCGCGACACCCGACGTCCCCGCGACGAGCCACCCGCTCCCGATGACCAACGTCTTCCGGGACGACATCCCGGAGCCGCCGCTGCCGGTCGAGGACGTCCTCGCCGCGGCGCCGTCGGCCGAGGACGGACGCTTCGCCGTCCCGCAGATCCTCGGGGAGGAGTGAGATGAGTGAGGACCTGACCCGACTGTCCGCCGCCGAGCTGGCGGAGGGACTGACCGCTCGTGACTTCTCGAGCGTCGACGCGACCCAGGCGCACCTGGACCGGATCGCCGCCGTCGACGGTGCCGTGAACGCATTCCTGCACGTGAACGCGAAGGAGGCGTTGGCGACGGCGCGCTCGGTCGACGAGCGGCGCGTCGCGGGCGAGGAGCTGCACCCGCTGGCCGGTGTGCCGATCGCCGTCAAGGACGTCGTCGTGACCCAGGGCATGCCGACGACTGCCGGCTCCAAGATCCTCGAGGGCTGGATCCCGCCCTACGACGCCACGCTCGTCGAGAAGATCCGCGCCGCGGGGCTGCCGATCCTCGGCAAGACGAACATGGACGAGTTCGCCATGGGCTCGTCGACCGAGCACTCGGCCTTCGGCAACACGCGTAACCCGTGGGACCTCGACCGCATCCCGGGCGGGTCGGGTGGCGGTTCGGCCGCCGCGGTGGCCGCGTTCGAGGCGCCGCTCGCGATCGGGACGGACACGGGCGGCTCGATCCGCCAGCCCGGTGCCGTCACCGGCACCGTCGGCGTGAAGCCCACCTACGGCGGGGTCTCGCGCTACGGGCTCATCGCGATGGCGTCGTCGCTCGACCAGGCGGGTCCCGTCACGCGTACCGTGCTCGACTCGGCCCTGCTGCACGAGCTCATCGGGGGCTACGACCCGCGCGACTCGACGTCCATCCCTGGCCGCGCGCCGGCGCTCGTCGAGGCGGCGGTCCAGGGCGCCACGGGCGACCTGTCGGGCGTGCGCGTCGGCGTCGTCAAGGAGCTCAACGGCGAGGGCTACCAGGAGGGTGTCAGCGCGCGGTTCGCGCAGTCGCTCGACCTCCTGCGCGGTCTGGGCGCGGAGATCGTCGAGGTCTCCTGCCCGCACTTCGAGTACGCGCTCGGCGCGTACTACCTCATCATGCCGTCGGAGGCGTCGAGCAACCTCGCGAAGTTCGACGGCATGCGCTTCGGCCTGCGCGTCGAGCCGGAGGAGGGCCCGGTGACCGCCGAGCGCGTCATGGCCGCGACCCGCGGTGCGGGCTTCGGCGACGAGGTGAAGCGCCGCATCATCCTCGGCACGTACGCGCTGTCGGCGGGTTACTACGACGCGTACTACGGGAGCGCGCAGAAGGTCCGCACGCTCATCCAGCGCGACTTCGCCGCGGCCTTCGAGCACGCGGACGTCCTGGTCTCCCCGACGGCGCCGACCACGGCGTTCCGGTTCGGCGAGAAGCTCGACGACCCGCTGGCGATGTACCTCAACGACGTCGCGACGATCCCCGCGAACCTCGCGGGCGTCCCCGGCATGTCGGTCCCGGCGGGCCTGTCGGACGACGGGCTGCCCGTCGGGTTCCAGATCCTCGCGCCGGCCAAGGCCGACGACCGCATGTACCGGGTGGGTGCCGCGCTGGAGTCCGCGCTCCTGAGCGCGTGGGGCGGCCCGCTGCTCGACCGCGCGCCGGCGCTGCCCACGGCCACCATCGAGAAGGAAGGCCAGGTCGGATGACCGCCACGACCGTCGACCTCGTCGACTACGCCGACGCCACGCGCCGCTACGACCCCGTCATCGGGATCGAGGTGCACGTCGAGCTCGGCACGCTGACCAAGATGTTCTGCCCCGCAGAGGTGAGCTTCGGTGCGGAGCCCAACACCCAGGTGACCCCGGTCTCCCTCGGTCTCCCGGGCGCGCTGCCGGTCGTCAACGGCAAGGCCGTCGAGTACGCGATCCGCATCGGCCTCGCGCTCAACTGCCAGATCGCCGAGACGTGCCGGTTCGCGCGCAAGAACTACTTCTACCCGGACGTCCCGAAGAACTTCCAGACGTCGCAGTACGACGAGCCGATCGCGTACGACGGGTGGATCGACGTCGAGCTCGAGGACGGGACCGTGTTCCGCGTCGAGATCGAGCGCGCGCACATGGAGGAGGACGCGGGCAAGAACACCCACGTGGGTGGCGCGACCGGCCGCATCCACGGCGCAGAGTACTCGCTCGTCGACTACAACCGCGCCGGCATCCCGCTGGTGGAGATCGTCACGCGTCCCATCACGGGCGCGGGCGACCGCGCCCCCGAGGTCGCGCGCGCGTACGTGCAGACGCTGCGCGACATCTTCCGCGCGCTCGACGTGTCCGAGGCCCGCATGGAGCGCGGCAACGTCCGCGCCGACGTGAACCTCTCCCTGCGTCCGACGCCCGAGTCGCCGCTCGGCACCCGGACGGAGACGAAGAACGTCAACTCCTTCCGCTCCGTCGAGCGGGCCGTCCGGTACGAGGTCTCGCGCCAGGCCGCCGTGCTCGACGCGGGCGGCACCGTCATCCAGGAGACGCGGCACTGGCACGAGGACACGGGCATCACGACGTCCGGGCGCGTGAAGTCCGACGCCGAGGACTACCGGTACTTCCCGGAGCCGGACCTGGTCCCGATCGCGCCTCCGCGCGAGTGGATCGAGGAGATCCGTGCCGGTCTCCCGGAGCTCCCGGTCGCGCGCCGCCGTCGCCTCCAGGGCGAGTGGGGCTACGCCGACGCGGAGATGCGCGACGTCGTCAACGCGGGCGCGATCGACCTCATCGAGGCGACCGTCGCCGCCGGGACGAGCCCGGCCGGCGCGCGCAAGTGGTGGATGGGAGAGCTCGCCCGCCGCGCGAAGCAGGACGAGGTCACCCTCGAGGAGCTGCCCGTGACCCCCGCCCAGGTCGCGGCGCTCCAGGGGCTCGTCGACGCGGGCCGGATCAACGACAAGCTCGCGCGCCAAGTCCTCGACGGTGTGCTCGCCGGCGAGGGGGACCCGGAGGCCGTCGTGACCGCCCGGGGGCTCGAGGTCGTGTCCGACGACGGCGCGCTGCTCGCCGCGATCGACGAGGCGCTGGCCGCGCAGCCGGACGTCGTCGAGAAGGTCCGGGGCGGCAACCTCGGTCCGGTCGGCGCGATCATCGGCGCCGTCATGAAGGCGACACGCGGTCAGGCGGACGCCGGTCGGGTGCGCGAGCTCATCCTCGAGCGGATCGGCTGACGCCGTGACGCGCGGACCGGTCCTGCTCGGGGAGATGGTGCGCCTGCGCCCGATCGAGGCGCGGGACGCCGACCGCATGTGGGAGTCGCTCCAGGACCCGGAGTCCAACCGGCTCACGGGGACGACGGCGACGTTCACGCGCGACCAGATCGACGAGTGGTCGGCGACGATCAGCGACCGCGAGGGGCGCTACGACTGGGCCATCACCGCGGGCGCGGTGCGCGACGGTCAGCTGGTGAGCGACGAGATGATCGGCGAGATCGTGCTCAACGACCTCGACGAGGACGCCCGCTCGGCGAACCTGCGCCTCGCGCTGCTCCCGAACTACCGGGGCCGCGGCTACGGTCGTGAGGCGATCTTCGAGGTGCTGCGGTTCGCGTTCGAGGGCGTGACCGACGTCGAAGGGATCCGCCACGAGGGGCCGCGCCTGCACCGTGTGAGCCTCGACGTGCTGAGCATCAACCCGCGGGCGCGGATGCTCTACGAGTCGCTGGGCTTCCGTGAGGAGGGCCGGCTGCGCGACGTCTACCGCGACGGCGACGGGTGGGCGGACGCGACGGTGATGAGCATCCTCGAGGACGAGTTCCGGGCGGGGCTCGGCGCACCCTGAACCGTCGGACGACGACGGTCGACGCAAGGACGACACGGGAGGGCCCGGCAGCATCGGCTGCCGGGCCCTTCGCCGTCCCCAGGGACGTGCGGTTGTCGGGGGCGTGCGGTGCGCGGGACGTGCGGACTGGGGCACGTCCTGCGGCGGCGCGTGGTCCGGCCTCGTGGTGCGCGGGCGCGCGACGTGCGCTGGTGCCCGCCGCGGGGGACCGTGGTTGACATGAAGGACGCCCACGACGTACATTCATAAGACGGAAACAAATTTCCGAGATGTGGAATCAACAGAGCCCGGCGGTGTCGCACACCGCCGACCGGGCCGGACGTCGAGAGGGACGCGCAGCGATGACGCTGGACGAGTTCAACCGGTTGTCACCGGAGGAGGCGCGCGAGGCGCTGCTCGCGTGCGCGCACGTCGGGCGGTGGGCCGACGCGGTCGCCGCCGGGCGCCCGTACGCGAGCGTCGAGGACGCGGCCGACGCCGCCCTCTCCGCGGCCGACCCCTGGACCGACGACGAGGTCGACTCGGCGCTGTCCCGCCACCCCCGGATCGGGGAGCGCGCGCGGGGCGACGCTGCGGACGCGAGCATGTCGCGGTCCGAGCAGTCCGGCGTCGACACGTCCGACGACGACGTCCAGCGCCGGCTGACCGAGGGCAACCGCGCGTACGAGGAGCGGTTCGGGCACGTGTTCCTCATCCGGGCCGCGGGCCGCAGCGCCGAGGAGATCCTCGAGCAGCTCACCGAGCGGCTCGGCAACGACGCCGACACCGAGCGGGCGAACGCCGCCCGGAACCTGCGCGAGATCGCCGCGCTGCGGCTGAAGGGAATGCTGAGGGCATGAGCACCCACGCCAGCCACATCACCACGCACGTACTCGACGCGGCCAGCGGTAGGCCCGCCGAGGGGATCGCCGTCCGCCTGGAGGCGGCTCCGGAGATCGCGGACAGGACGACGGGGCAGGGCTGGTCCCTGGTGGCGTCCTCCCGCACGAACGACGACGGTCGTGTGCCCGAGCTCGGGCCCGAGACCCTCGTCCCCGGTACGTACCGGCTCGTGTTCGACACGGGCGAGTACTTCGACCGGCAAGACACCGTGTCCTTCTACCCGGAGGTCGTCATCGTCTTCCGGGTGGCGAGCGCTGAGCAGCACTACCACGTCCCCGTCCTGCTCAGCCCGTTCGCCTACTCGACCTATCGAGGGAGCTGACATGAGCACCACCACCACGACCGCCGCGCAGCCGGCGGCCACGCAGAGCAGCGGGGCCATCGTCCTGGGCGACAACCAGTGGGGCAAGGCGGAGGTGCGCCTCGTGCGCGTCGACCGCGCCACGCCTCGCCACGAGATCACGGACCTCAACGTCTCCTCGCAGCTGCGAGGCGGGCAGGAGGCCACGCACCTGGAGGGCGACAACTCCAAGTGCGTCGCCACCGACACCCAGAAGAACACGATCTACGCGTTCGCCCGCGACGGCGTCGGCGCGATCGAGGACTTCGCGATCCGCCTCGGCCGGCACTTCGTCGAGGACTTCGACTGGATCGAGGGCGGCCGCTGGGAGATCGAGCAGTACTCCTGGAACCGCATCGAGACCGCGGACGGCGAGCACGACCATGCGTTCGTCCGGAACAACCAGGAGACGCGCACGACGGTCGTCCAGCGCGACGGTGCCGAGGTCTTCGTCGTCTCGGGCCTCACGGACCTCGTCGTGCTCAAGTCGACGGGCTCGGAGTTCCACGGGTTCCCGCGCGACCGCTACACGACGCTCGTGGAGACGAACGACCGCATCCTCGCGACGTCGGTCACCTCGCGGTGGCGCTACACGACGACGGACGTCGACTTCGACGCCGTGTACGCGAAGGTCCGCGCGATCCAGCTCGAGGCGTTCGCGACGACCCACTCTCTCGCGCTCCAGCAGACGCTGTTCGCGATGGGCAAGGCGGTCCTCGAGGCGATCCCCGAGATCGCCGAGATCAAGTTCTCGATGCCGAACAAGCACCACTTCCTCGTGGATCTCGCGCCGTTCGGCCTCGACAACCCGAACGAGGTCTTCTACGCGGCGGACCGCCCGTACGGCCTCATCGAGGCCACGGTCCTGCGCGAGGGCGAGCCGGCCGAGCCGCGCGCCTGGGCGACGGTCACCGGGTTCTGCTGAGCCGACCGTGACGGACGGACGCGCCCTGCCGGACCGCGGAGCACCCGCGGCCCGGCAGGGCGCGCCCGCACCGTCGCACGCCGGCGCCGCCTCAGGGCGCGGCGGTGATGAGCTCGCGCGTGAGCTCGCTCGCGACGCGGTGCAGCACCGGCACGGCTCGCTCCCCGAACTCGTACGTCACCCGGGCCGCGGGGCCCGAGACGGACAGGGCGGTGGGGGTCGGGGCGTCCGGCACCGCGACGGCGAAGCAGCGCACGCCGAGCTCCTGCTCGCCGTCGTCGATCGCGTACCCGCGCTCGCGCGTCGCCGCGAGCTCCGTGAGGAGCGCGTCGACGTCGGTGATCGACTGGTCGGTCGCGGGCGGCATGCCGACCCGGCCCATGATCTCGCGCACCGTCTGGTCGGGGAGCTGGGCGAGCACGGCCTTGCCGACGCCCGTGCAGTGGGTGAAGACGCGCCGGCCCACCTCGGTGAACATCCGCATGGAGTGGCTCGACGACGCCTGGGCCACGTAGACCGCCATGTCGCGGTCGATCATCGCGAGGTTCGCCGACTCGCCGAGGTCGCGGGCGAGCTGCTCGAGGTAGGGGCGGGCGCCGGCGCCGAGCTGGCGGCCCGCCGACTCGCCGAGCCGGATGAGGCGCGGGCCGAGGGTGTACCGCCGCGACGGCGTCTGGCGCACGTAGCCCTGAGCGAGCAGCGTGCGCAGCAGGCGGTGGATCGTCGGCAGGGGCAGCCCGGCGTGCTGCGCGAGCTCGCTCAGCCCGGACTCGCCGCCGAAGTCGGCGAGCAGCTCGAGCAGCTCGATCGCGCGGTCCACGGACTGCACGCCCCCGGCCGGCTTCGCCGCCCGAGCACCCGGCACGGTCTCCGTCGGCTCCGTCGCCGCCGGTGTCTCGGCCATCTCACCATCTCCTGTCCACCAGGTGCCGCCCGACGGCGGGCGCACCCCGCCTGAGCAGTGCGGGAACCTCCCGCGCTCCCTTCCGCATCACGGAAGACACGCATCAGCATACGAGAAGAAGGAACGAACATGACGTCCGAGACGAAGGCCCCGGAGACGCAGGCCACGACGGCGAAGAGCGCCGCGACCAGCCCGAGCTACTCCATCACGCTGCGCGTCGAGGCCCCCAGCGGTCACCGCACGGCGAGCGACCTCGTCGCGGCCGTGAGCGCGACGGGTGCCGCGATCACGGGCGTCGACGTCTCGGAGTCGGGCGCCGACCGCCTCGTCGTCGACATCACGGCCGACACCGTCGACGCTGCGCACGTGGAGCAGATCCGGGACGCGCTGAGCGCGCTCGACGGCCTCACCGTGCGGCACGTGAGCGACGCGACGTTCCTCATGCACCTCGGCGGCAAGCTCGAGGTCAACCCCAAGGTCCCGCTGCGCCACCGCGCCGACCTGGCCCGCGCCTACACGCCCGGCGTGGCGCGCGTGTGCCTGGCCATCGCCGAGCGTCCTGAGGACGCGCGCCGCCTGACGGTCAAGCGCAACACCGTCGCGGTCGTGACCGACGGCACCGCCGTCCTCGGCCTGGGCGACATCGGCCCCGCCGCCGCGCTGCCCGTCATGGAGGGCAAGGCCGCGCTGTTCAAGCAGTTCGCGGGCGTCGACGCCTGGCCGGTGTGCCTCGACACGACCGACACCGAGGAGATCATCCGCACGGTGAAGGCCATCGCGCCCGTGTACGGCGGGATCAACCTCGAGGACATCTCGGCGCCGCGCTGCTTCGAGATCGAGCGCCGGCTGCGCGAGGAGCTCGACATCCCCGTGTTCCACGACGACCAGCACGGCACGGCGATCGTCGTCCTCGCGGCGCTGACCAACGCGCTGCGCGTCGTCGGCAAGACGATCGAGGACGTGCGCATCGTCGTCTCCGGCGTGGGCGCCGCGGGCAACGCGATCATCTCGCTGCTCCAGGGCCAGGGTGCTCGCCGCATCGTCGCGTTCGACCGACACGGCGCGATCCACCCGGGCGCGAACCTCACGGACGACCACCGTCGTCGCCTCGCCGAGACCACCAACGCCGAGGGCTTCACCGGCACGCTCCGCGAGGGCCTGGCCGGCGCCGACGTGTTCATCGGCGTCTCCGGCCCCAACATCCTCACGGGCGACGACGTCGCCACGATGGCCGACGACGCGATCGTCTTCGCGCTGGCGAACCCGACGCCCGAGGTCGACCCCATCGCCGCGGCGCAGCACGCGACCGTCGTCGCGACGGGCCGCAGCGACTACCCGAACCAGATCAACAACGTGCTCGCGTTCCCCGGCCTGTTCCGCGGCCTGCTCGACGTCGGCGCGAGCGAGATCACCGACGAGATGCTGCGAGCCGCGGCCGTCGCGATCGCGGACGCGGTCGCGCCCGAGGAGCTCAGCGCGAGCTACATCGTGCCGAGCGTGTTCGAGCCCGCGGTCTCCAAGGCCGTCGCGCGCGCCGTCGCCGAGGTCGCGGAGCGCGGTCGCGCGGAGCAGGCTCAGGGGAGCACCACGTCGGGCCACCACGTCGGGTCGGCGCCCCGGTCCTGACGCAGCGTCGTCAGCCCGGCCGCCCCGCAGAAAGGACACACCATGACCACCACCACGGCCGTCGCCGTCCACGGACCCGCCGTCGAGCGGTCCGACGAGATCCTCACCCCGGAGGCGCTCGACTTCGTCGCCGCGCTCCAGCGCCGGTTCGGCGCGCGCCGCGACGAGCTGCTCGCCGCTCGCGCGGCGCGGCGCGAGGAGGTCTCCCGCAGCGGTCGCCTCGACTTCCTGCCCGAGACCGCCGACGTGCGCGCGGGGGACTGGACGGTCGCCGGCGCGCCCGCCGACCTCCGGGACCGCCGTGTCGAGATCACCGGTCCGCCGACGCCCAAGATGGCGATCAACGCCCTCAACTCCGGCGCGAAGGTGTGGCTCGCGGACCTCGAGGACGCGTCGACGCCGCACTGGGCCAACGTCGTCGGGGGCCAGGTGGCCCTGCACGACGCCACGCGGCGCACGCTCGCGTTCACCTCGCCGGAGGGCAAGCAGTACGCGCTGCGTCCCGAGGCCGACGGCGACGCGCTCGCCGTCATGGTCGTCCGACCGCGTGGGTGGCACTTCGACGAGGTGCACCTGACCGTGGACGGGACGCCCGCCGTCGGTGCGCTCGTCGACTTCGGCCTGCACTTCTTCCACAACGCCGCGGAGCTCCTCGCGCGCGGCTCCGGGCCGTACTACTACCTGCCGAAGATGGAGTCGCACCTCGAGGCGCGCCTGTGGGACGAGGTCTTCACGTACGCGCAGGAGGCGCTCGGGATCCCGCACGGGACGATCCGCGCGACGGTGCTCATCGAGACCATCCCGGCAGCGTTCGAGATGGACGAGATCCTCTACGAGCTCCGCGACCATGCGTCGGGGCTCAACGCAGGCCGCTGGGACTATCTGTTCTCCGTCATCAAGTACTTCCGCGACTCGGGCCCGTCGTTCACGCTGCCCGACCGCGGCGCCATCACCATGACCGCGCCCTTCATGCGCGCGTACACCGAGCTGCTCGTGCAGACGTGCCACAAGCGTGGGGCGTTCGCGATGGGCGGCATGGCCGCGGTCATCCCGAACCGTCGCGAGCCCGAGGTCACGGCCCAGGCGTTCGACAAGGTGCGCGCCGACAAGCAGCGCGAGGCCGGCGACGGGTTCGACGGTTCGTGGGTCGCGCACCCGGACCTCGTGCCCGTGTGCCGCGAGGTGTTCGACGGCGTGCTCGGCGACCGGCCCAACCAGCTCGACCGACAGCGCCCCGAGGTCCACGTCACGGCCGACCAGCTCCTCGACGTCTCGACCGCCGGGGGCGACATCACCGAGGCCGGGCTGCGCAACAACCTCTACGTGTCCGTCGCGTACGTCGCGGCGTGGCTCGCGGGCAACGGCGCGGTCGCCATCCACAACCTCATGGAGGACGCCGCGACCGCGGAGATCTCGCGCTCGCAGGTCTGGCAGTGGGTGCGCTCGGGCGCGTCGTTCACGGCGGGCGAGAGCGCGGGCACGACGGTCACCGCGGACCTGGTCCGCACGCTCCTGCGCGAGGAGACCGCGCGGCTGCGCGACGACGTCGGGCACGAGGCGTACGACGCCGGTCCCTACGACCGGGCCGCCGCGCTCGTCGAGGACATCGCGCTCAACGAGCACTACGTCGACTTCCTCACGCTCCCGGCGTACGAGGACGTCGTCGCGCACGAGCAGGACGCCTCCTGATGCCGGCGGGGTTCCCGGAGGGGTCGGGCTCGACATCGGGGCAGGCCTTCAGCGAGCAGGGCGTCGCCGCGCTGCACGCGACGCTCGACGGTCTGCTCGCGCCGTGGGACGCGGAGCTCGAGGCGCGGTACCCGGGCGACGACGGCACGCGCCAGCCCGTGCACACCGTCTACGTGCCGGGGGACCGGTACACCGCGGGCCTCGCGCCCGAGTGGGCGGCCCGGGCGCGCGAGGCGGTCGACGCAGCGGGCGGCGGTGCCGAGGGGGTACGTCGGCTCGTCGACCTGCTCGGGATCGGTGCGGGATCCGGGGGCGGCCTCGCCGACGCCGTGGCCGAGCGCGTGCGTGCCAAGCTCGCCGTCGAGGCGATCGAGGACCTGCGGATCGACTTCGAGGACGGGTTCGGCGACCGCGGCGACGCGGCCGAGGACGCTGCGGTCGCGGCGGCCGCACGCGAGCTCGCTCGTGCCGAGGCGCAGGGCACCGCGACGCCGTTCAGCGGGATCCGCATCAAGTGCCTCGAGGCCGCGACGCGTCGGCGCGGGGTACGCACCCTCGCGCTGTTCGTCGCGGAGCTCGTGGCGGCCCGCGCGGCCCTGGGCCGGACGGGCCTGCCCGACGGCTTCGTCGTCACGCTCGCCAAGGTCACCGCGCCGCAGCAGGTCGAGGCGATGGCGGTCGCGTGCGAGCGCGTCGAGCAGGCGAACGGCCTGGAGCCGGGCAGCCTGCGGTTCGAGGTGCAGGTCGAGACGCCGCAGGCGCTGCTCGCGGCGGACGGCACGGCGACCGTCGCGCGGCTCGTGCACGCGGCACCCGGGCGCGTCACGGCGCTGCACTACGGCACGTACGACTACTCGGCGTCGCTCGGCATCGCGGCGGCGTACCAGTCGATGGAGCACCCCGCGGCCGACCACGCGAAGTCGGTCATGCAGCTCGCGGTCGCGGGCACAGGCGTGCGCCTGTCGGACGGCTCGACCAACGTGCTCCCCGTCGGCGACCCGCAGGCCGTCGACGCGGCGTGGCGCCTGCACGGTCGACTCGTGCGCCGATCGCTCGAGCGCGGCTACTACCAGGGCTGGGACCTGCACCCCGCGCAGCTCCCGAGCCGGTTCGCCGCGACGTACGCGTTCTACCGCGAGGGCGCGGCCTCGGCGCTCGCGCGCCTCGCCGCGTACGTCGGGTTCGTGCCCGACGCCGGCGGCGTGCTCGACGAGCCCGCCACGGCCAAGGCGATGGCCTGGTTCCTCGGGCGCGGCGTCGACTGCGGCGCGCTCACCGAGGCCGAGGTCCGTGCCGCGACCGGTCTCGACCGCGTCGGGCTCGACGCTGTCCGCGTCTCGGGGCACGCCCCGCAGCCCGTCGCGGGCTGACCCACGCCCGCGCACCTTCCCGTCCGCCCGCCGCCCCCGTCCAGCCCGCCGCGACCGACCGCCGTCGGCCCGGGCCATCATCTCGAGGAGTGAACCCATGACCCAGACCACCCCCTACTACACCCCGCAGGGTGGCCTGCCCGGCCAGACCGAGCTGCTCACCGACCGCGCGATCGTCACCGAGGCCTACACGGTGATCCCGCGCGGCGTGCTGCGCGACATCGTCACGAGCAACCTGCCGGGCTGGGACAAGACCCGGCTGTGGGTGCTCGCCCGGCCGATCGAGGGGTTCGCGACGACGTTCGCGCAGTACGCCATGGAGGTCTCGCCCGGCGGCGGGTCGGACCAGGGCGAGGACGAGGAGACCGTGCAGTCCGTCGTCTTCGTCACCGAGGGCACGCTCGTGCTCACGCTCGCGGGGGTCGAGCACGTGCTGGAGCCCGGCGGGTACGCGTACCTCGCGGCGGGGGAGCGGTGGGCGCTGCGCAACCGCTCCGACGCGAAGGCCGCGTTCCAGTGGATCCGCAAGGTGTACGAGCCGATCCCGGGCCACACCGCGACGTCGTTCGTCACGCGCGAGCAGGACGTCGAGCCGCGCGCGATGCCGGACACCGACGGCGTGTGGGTGACGACCCGGTTCGTCGACCCCGACGACCTCGCGCACGACATGCACGTCAACATCGTGACGTTCCAGCCCGGCGGGTCCATCCCGTTCGCGGAGACGCACATCATGGAGCACGGTCTGTACGTCCTCGAGGGCAAGGCCGTCTACCGCCTCAACGGCGACTGGGTCGAGGTCCAGGAGGGCGACTTCATGTGGCTCCGGGCGTTCTGCCCGCAGGCCTGCTACGCCGGCGGCCCCAAGCCGTTCCGCTACCTGCTCTACAAGGACGTGAACCGGCAGGTCAAGCTCGACCGCCGCCGCTGACGCAGCACCCGGATGTGGGCATGGAAAGGGCCCGGTTCCGCACGCGGAACCGGGCCCTTTCCATGCCCACAACCGGACGGGGTGCCGCACCGGCTGTTGACGCTCCGCCGTGGGCGTGCCTACACTTCCATACAGCAGAAGAAAAGTTCCGCAGTATGGAATCGCAAGGTCGCGAGACGCGGATGGACCCAGGGAGACGACGATGAGCCCCGCACCGACGTACACCGTCAACTGCTCGATCCTGCTCACGGAACTGCCGCTGCTCGAGCGGCCGGCCGCCGCGGCGGCCGCGGGCTTCCGCGGCGTCGAGTTCTGGTGGCCGTTCGCGTCGCCCGTTCCGGCGAAGGACGAGGTCGACGCGTTCGTCGATGCGATCGAGGGGGCGGGCGTCCAGCTCACCGGGCTGAACTTCGACGCCGGCAACATGCCCGGCGGTGACCGCGGCCTCGTGTCGTGGCCCGCGCGCTCGGCCGATCTGCGCGCCAACCTCGACGTCGTCACCGCGATCGGCGAGCGCACCGGCTGCCGCGCGTTCAACGCCCTCTACGGCAACCGCCAGGAGGACGCGACGCCCGAGGCGCAGGACGAGCTGGGTGCCGAGAACCTCGCGCTCGCCGCCCGGGCCGTCGGGCGCATCGAGGGCACGGTGCTCGTCGAGCCCGTGAGCGGCGCCCCGGCCTACCCGCTCAAGACCGCCGCCGACGCCGTGCGCGTCATCGACCGGGTCGCGGCCGACCACGGCGAGACGAACCTGGGTCTCCTGTTCGACGTCTACCACCTGTCCGTCAACGGCGACGACGTCGACGCGGCGCTCTCGACCTACCGCGGGCGCATCGCCCACGTGCAGATCGCCGACGCCCCCGGGCGCGGCGAGCCCGGCACGGGCGACCTGCCGATCGACCGCTGGACCAAGGACCTGCGCGCCGGCGGCTACGACGGCTGGATCGGCCTCGAGTACAAGACGGAGGCCGCCGACCCGTTCGCGTGGCTCCCGGCAGCCGAGCGCTGACCTCCACGCTCGTCCACCGGCCGACACAGACCCCCCGACCTGAACCCCCCAGAGGAGCACACCATGGCCTCCATCGCCTTCATCGGACTCGGCATCATGGGCAGCCCCATGGCCGTCCACCTCCAGACCGCCGGCCACGACGTCGCGGGCTACAACCGCAGCCCCGAGAAGACCGCGCCGCTCGTCGAGGCCGGCGGTCGCGCGGCGGAGTCGGTCGCCGACGCCGTCTCCGGCGCCGACGTCGTCGCGATCATGGTCCCGGACTCGCCCGACGTCGAGGCCGTCCTCACCGGCGACGACGGCGTCCTCGCGAACGCCAAGCCCGGCGCGCTCGTCATCGACTTCTCCTCGATCCGTCCCGACGTCACGGTCGCGCTCGCGCGGCAGGCGACCGACGCGGGGCTGCGCATCATCGACGCCCCCGTCTCGGGCGGCGAGCCCGGCGCGATCAACGCGGCGCTGTCGATCATGGTCGGCGGCACGCCCGAGGACTTCGAGGCGGCCAAGCCGTTCCTCGACGTCGTCGGCAAGACGGTCGTGCACGTGGGCCCGAACGGCTCCGGACAGACCGTCAAGGCCGCCAACCAGCTCATCGTCGCCGCGAACATCCAGGCGCTCGCCGAGGCGATCGTGTTCCTCGAGGCGTACGGCGTCGACACCGAGGCCGCGATCGAGGTCCTCGGCGGCGGGCTCGCGGGCTCGGCCGTGCTGAACCAGAAGGCGCGCAAGATGCTCGACCGCGACTTCGGCCCCGGGTTCCGCATCGAGCTCCATCACAAGGACCTCGGCATCGTCACCGCCGCGGCCCGCGAGGCGGGCGTCGTGGCGCCGCTCGGCGGCCTCGTCGCCCAGCTCATGGCCTCCGCCCGCGCGAACGGCGACGGCGGCCTCGACCACTCCGGCCTGTTCCGCGGCGTCGAGCGCCTGTCCGGCCGCGACGGCTCCTGACCTTCCCTGACGACGACGTCACCTCCAGCAAGGAGAGAAACCATGCCTCGTATGCGTGCGGTGGACGCCGCAGTGGCGATCCTCGAGATCGAGGGCGCGACCCAGGCGTTCGGCCTGCCCGGCGCCGCCATCAACCCCTTCTACTCCGCGATGCGCGCGCACGGCGGCATCGACCACGTGCTCGCCCGCCACGTCGAGGGCGCGTCGCACATGGCCGACGGCTACTCCCGCGCGAAGCCGGGGAACATCGGCATCTGCATCGGCACGTCGGGGCCCGCGGGCACCGACATGATCACCGGCCTCTATGCCGCGTGGGCCGACTCGATCCCGATGCTCTGCATCACGGGCCAGGCGCCGGTCGCCAAGCTCGACAAGGAGGACTTCCAGGCCGTCGACATCGCGAGCATCGCCGCTCCGGTGACCAAGCTGGCCAAGACCGTCCTCGAGGCCGGCCAGGTGCCGCAGGTCTTCCAGCAGGCGTTCCACCTCATGCGCTCGGGTCGTCCCGGCCCGGTGCTCGTCGACCTGCCGATCGACGTGCAGCTCACGGAGATCGAGTTCGACCCGGCGACGTACCAGCCCCTGCCCGTGCACCGACCGACGGCGACGCGCGCCCAGGCGGAGAAGGCGATCGACCTGCTGCTCGCGGCCGAGCGCCCCCTGCTGATCGCGGGCGGCGGCATCGTCAACGCGGGCGGCGAGGACCTGCTCGTCGAGCTCGCCGAGACCCTGGGCGTCCCCGTGATCCCGACCCTCATGGGCTGGGGCGTCATCCCCGACGACCACGCGCTCATGGCCGGCATGGCCGGGCTCCAGACGTCGCACCGCTACGGCAACGCGAACCTGCTCGCCTCGGACTTCGTGCTCGGGATCGGCAACCGCTGGGCCAACCGCCACACGGGCGGCCTCGACACCTACCGCGCGGGCCGCACGTTCGTCCACGTCGACATCGAGCCGACGCAGATCGGGCGCGTGTTCGCGCCCGACTACGGCATCGTCTCCGACGCGAAGGCCGCCCTCGAGCTCTTCGTCGAGGTCGCGCGCGAGCGCCGCGACGCCGGGCAGGCGCGCGACTACTCCGGCTGGGCCGCCGAGTGCGCCGAGCGCAAGCGCACGCTCCAGCGCAAGACGCACTTCACCGAGATCCCCATCAAGCCGCAGCGCGTGTACGAGGAGATGAACAAGGCGTTCGGGCCCGAGACCCGCTACGTCACGACGATCGGTCTCTCGCAGATCGCCGGCGCGCAGTTCCTCCACGTGTACAAGCCGCGGCACTGGATCAATGCCGGCCAGGCGGGTCCGCTCGGCTGGACCGGACCGGCGGCGCTCGGCGTCGCGAAGGCCGTGCCGGACGAGCCGGTCGTCGCGCTCTCGGGCGACTACGACTTCCAGTTCATGATCGAGGAGCTCGCCGTCGGCGCGCAGTTCAACCTGCCGTACGTGCACGTCGTCGTGAACAACTCCTACCTCGGCCTCATCCGGCAGTCGCAGCGCGCGTTCGACATGGACTACCACGTCCAGCTGTCGTTCGAGAACATCAACTCGCCCGAGGTGGGCGGCTACGGCGTCGACCATGTCAAGGTGGCCGAGGGCCTGGGCTGCAAGGCGATCCGCGTGACCGACCCCGACGAGCTCGGCGACGCGTTCGCCAAGGCGCAGGGCATGGCCGCCGAGTTCCGCGTCCCGGTCGTTGTCGAGGTGATCCTGGAGCGCGTGACGAACATCGCGATGGGCGTCGAGCTCACGGGCGTCAACGAGTTCGAGGACCTCGCGATCTCGGCCGACGACGCGCCGACCGCCGTCGCGCTGCTCGACTGAGCGTGCCGCACCGGAGGAGCAGACGACATGGAGGAGGATGCGATGAGTGCGGGTGAGGTGAGCGGTCGCGAGCACGAGTACGACCTCGTCGTGCGGGGCGAGCGCGTGCTCGTCGCGTCGGGCGAGCAGCCGCGCGAGGTCGGGGTCAGCGGGGGAGTGGTCCGGGCGATCGAGCCCCTGGGCGCGGGGCTCGACGGCGCACGCGTCGTCGAGCTGGAGCCGCACCAGGTGCTGGTCCCCGGCCTCGTGGACACCCACGTGCACGTCAACGAGCCCGGGCGCACCGAGTGGGAGGGCTTCGCGTCCGCGACGCGGGCCGCCGCGGCGGGCGGCGTGACGACGATCGTCGACATGCCGCTCAACTCCATCCCGCCGACGGTCGACGTCGAGGCGCTCGAGACCAAGCAGAAGGTCGCGCGCGACCAGGCGTTCGTCGACGTCGGGTTCTGGGGCGGCGCCGTGCCCGGCAACGCCGACGAGCTGCGACCCCTGTGGGACGCGGGCGTGTTCGGCTTCAAGTGCTTCCTGCTGCACTCGGGCGTCGAGGAGTACGGGTACCTCGAGCCCGACGAGCTCGAGGCCGACCTGCGCGTCCTCGCCGACTTCGACGGCCTCATGCTCGTCCACGCGGAGGACTCGCGCGCGATCGAGCGGGCGCCCACCCCGCACGGCGACCACTACGACGCGTTCCTCGCGTCGCGCCCGCGCGGCGCGGAGAACGTCGCGATCGCGGCGGTGATCGAGGCGGCGCGCTGGACCGGGGCGCGCGCGCACGTGCTGCACCTGTCGAGCTCGGACGCGCTGCCGATGATCCGGAGCGCGAAGCGCGAGGGCGTGCGCCTCACGGTCGAGACGTGCCCGCACTACCTGGCGCTCGCGGCGGAGGAGATCCCGGACGGCGCGACGCAGTTCAAGTGCTGCCCGCCCATCCGGGAGATCGACAACCGCGAGCTGCTCTGGGAGGGGCTGCTCGACGGGACGATCGACTGCATCGTCTCCGACCACTCCCCGAGCACGCCCGACCTCAAGGACCTCGACACCGGGGACTTCGGCACGGCCTGGGGCGGGGTCTCGTCGCTCCAGCTCGGGCTCGCGATCGTGTGGACCGAGGCGCGGACGCGGGGCGTGCCGTTCGCGCGCGTCGTCGAGTGGATGTCGTCCCGGCCGGCCGGCATCGCGGGGCTCCAGCGCAAGGGCTCGATCGCGCTCGGGTTCGACGCCGACCTCGCGGTCGTCGAGCCGGACACGGCTTTCGTCGTCGACCCCAAGGCCCTGCACCACAAGAACCCCGTCACGCCGTACGCCGACCGCGCGCTCTCGGGCGCCGTCGTCGCGACGTACCTGCGGGGCGAGGAGATCACGTTCGACCGCCCCACGGGCCGCCTCCTCGCGCGCGGCGAGGCGTGAGGGCCTGGGGCGGCACCGCTGGTGGGTGCCGCCTCGATCTCACGAGGTAGAGCCCTGGTTCGCCGAGGTAGAGCCCTGGTCATGACCACGGCTCTACCTCGGCCTACCAGGGCTCTACCTCGGCTGGGTGCGGGTGTGCGGGTCAGGACTCCGCGAGGAGCTCGTCGAGCTGCTCGTAGCCCTCGCGGACGCCGACCTCCATGCCGCTCGCGACGAAGCTGTCGCGACCCTCGATCGAGTCGACGAGCGACGTCGCGGTGAGACGGCTGCGACCGTCGGGCAGGTCCTCGAACACGAGGCGGTCCAGCGAGACGCCGTCGGGGAAGCCCTCGTAGGTGAACGTCTGGACGATGAGCTCGTCCGGGCGCACCTCGTGGACGCTGCCGAAGAACGCGTACTCGTTGCCGTCGGGGTCCACCTGGACGTAGCGGTAGGCGCCGCCCGTGCGCACGTCCCAGTGCTCGTTGCGCTGGGTGAGGTAGCGCGGGCCGTTCCAGCGCGCGAACAGCTCCGGGTCGAGATGGGCGCGGAAGACCTTCGCCGCGGGCGCGTCGAACTCGCGCACGATGCGGACGATCGGGAGGTCCTTCGGGACGACGATCTCGGTCTCGCGGGTGCCGGTGGTGGTCATGGTGCTGCTCCTGTCGTCGGGTCGTTCTCGGGTGCGGCCGCCGGGTCGGGCAGGTCGCGCAGGACGTCGTCGAGGCGGCGGTAGCGGTCCTCCGCCTCGCGCCGGTAACGCTCGATCCACTTCGTCATGAGGTCGAAGACCTCCGCCTCGAGATGCACGGGGGCGCGTCGGGCGTCCGTCGTGCGGGTCACCAGGCCGGAGTCCTCGAGCACGCGCAGGTGCTTGGACACGGCCTGGACGGACATGTCGTACGGCCGGGCGAGCTCGCCCACGCTGGCGTCGCCCGACGCGAGCCGGGCCACCATGTCGCGGCGCGTGGGGTCGGCCAGCGCCGAGAACACGCGGGAGAGCGGGTCGGCCGTCACGGGACCTCCTCGTCGGGCGCCGCGAGCGGCCGCCCGTCGTCAACTGTTTGGTTGACTATGACGCTACGCCGGCGTCGTGCCGTCGTCAACCCTACGGTTGATAAAAGTGTCAGGTCCGTCGTGCGCGCTCGAAGTCGTCGAGCGAGACCTTGCGCTCGACGGCGTGATCCACGATCCGCTCGGGGTACCCGGCCGGTTGCTCGCGCAGCGTCCACGGCTCGTGGACCGCCCGGCCCTCGACGCCCCGCAGCTCCGGCACCCAGCGGCGCACGTAGGCGCCGACCGGGTCGAACTTCTTGCCCTGGGTGACGGGGTTGAAGATGCGGAAGTACGGCGCGGCGTCCCGGCCAGTCCCCGCCACCCACTGCCAGTTGAGCTGGTTCTGCGAGACGTCGCCGTCCGCGAGGTGCGCCATGAAGTGCTCCGCGCCGCGCTGCCACCGCACGTGCAGGTCCTTGACGAGGAACGACGCCACGACCATCCGCACGCGGTTGTGCATCCACCCCTCGCCGAGGAGCTGGCGCATCCCCGCGTCGACGAGCGGGTAGCCGGTACGCCCGGCCGCCCAGGCCTCGAGGTACCGGTCCTCGTCCGCGCCGGTCGCCCACGCGTCGTCGGGCACGACCGTGCGCAGCGACCGCCGCGCGGCCCCCGGGTGGTGGAACAGGACGTCCGCGTGGAACTCGCGCCACGCGAGCTCCGAGCGGTAGGCGAGCACGTCGTCGGACGGTGCGAGACCCTCGTGCAGGGCGCTCCGCACGTCCGCGAGGAGGGTCCGGGGGTGGAGCTCGCCCCACTTGAGCGGGATCGACATGCCCGACGTCGCGGGCCGGTCAGGGCGGTCGCGCTCGGTCGCGTAGCCCGCGAGGTGGTCCGCCAGGAAGTCCCGCCACCGCCGGCGCGCGGCCGTCTCGCCCGCGGCAGGGAGCCGGGCGTCGGTCCCCGGGTCCTCCGGGACGCCGTCGGACCGCAGCGACGCCCACGGCACGTCGCGCGGGCGCGGCACCGGGTCGCGCCACCCGTGCGCGACCCACGCCTCGCGGAACGGCGTGAAGACCTGGAACGGGGTCCCTGTGCGCGTGCGCAGGCGTCCCGGCGCGACGGCGTAGGGCGAGCCGGTGCGCACGAGGTGCGCGCCGGCGTCGGGCAGCGCCTCCTCGACCGCGACGTCGCGGGCCACGCCGTAGGGCTCGGACGACGCCGCGACGTGCACCTCGCGCGCCTCGACCTCGCGCGCGACGGCGGGCACGACGGCGCGCGGGTCGCCGTGCCGGACGACGAGCCGGCCGCCCGTCGCCTCGTCGAGCGCGGCGAGGCTCCGCGCGAGGTAGGCGCGGCGCGGGTCGCCCGCGGAGCCCCACAGGCGGGGGTCGAGCACGTAGAGCGCGACGACCTCGTCGTCCGCGTCCCGGGCGGCCTGCACCGCCGCCACGAGGGCCGGGTTGTCGGCGAGGCGGAGGTCGCGGCGGCACCACCAGAGCGTCGGCATCCGGCCACGCTAACGGTCGCAGGCGGTGCACGCCGGTGGGAGCATCGCAGGATGGGTGGTGACGACCGACGAGAGCAGGACGACGCGCGACGCCGCGCGCTCGGGCGCGAGGCGCGCACCGAGCCGGAGGCCGGGACACCGCCCCTCGGGCCGGGGACCGCGGCCGGTGTAGAGGTCACCGAGGGGCCTGCGGCGGGCGCCATCGTCGGGGACCACGCGTTCTTCGGGCATCCGCGCGGCCTGCTGACGCTCTTCACCACGGAGCTGTGGGAGCGGTTCAGCTACTACGGGATGCGCGCGATCCTGCTGTTCTACCTCACGGACACCGTGGCGAACGGCGGGCTGGGCATCGGGGAGACGACCGGGCTCGCGCTCGTGTCGATCTACGGCACGAGCGTGTACCTGCTCTCGGTCGTCGGCGGCTGGCTCGCGGACCGCGTGATCGGTTCGCGGCGCTCGGTCCTGTACGGCGGGATCATCATCGCGGCCGGGCACGTGAGCCTGACGGTCCCCGGCGCGGGCTTCTCGATGGCCGGCATCGCGATGGTCGCGCTCGGGACCGGCCTGCTCAAGCCCAACGTGTCCTCGATGGTCGGCGAGCTCTACGCGCGCGACGACCCGCGCCGCGACTCGGGCTTCTCCATCTTCTACATGGGCATCAACCTCGGGTCGTTCATCGCGCCGTTCCTCGTCGGGGCGGCGCGTGCCTGGGGCGGCTACCACGCCGGGTTCGCCGTCGCGGCGGTCGGCATGGCCGTCGCGCTCGTGTTCTTCGTCGCCGGCCGCCGCTACCTCGGCGAGGCGGGCGCGCACGTGCCCAACCCCGTGCGCCCCGAGGAGCGGGCGAAGATCGCGCGCATCTTCCTGCTCATCGCCGCGGGCGTCGTGCTCGTCGGACTGATCGCGGTCCTGGTGGCCGGCGGCTTCGACATCTCGACGTTCATCGACACGATGTCCTATCTCGCGTTCCTCGCGCCGATCGCGTACTTCGTCGTCATGTACCGCTCGCCGCGCGTGACCGACGCCGAGCGTCCCCGCGTCATCGCGTACATCCCGCTGTTCGTCGCGGCGATGCTCTTCTGGATGATCTTCGAGCAGGCCGCGACGACGCTCTCTGCGTTCGCCAAGGACCGGACCGACCTCACGTTCTTCGGGGTCGGCATCAGCCCCGAGTTCTTCCAGTCGGTGAACCCGCTGTCGATCATCGTCCTCGCGCCGGTGTTCGCGTGGATCTGGATCAAGACCGGTGACCGCCCGACGACGGCCAACAAGTTCGCGATCGGCCTCACGCTCGCGTCGGTCTCGTTCCTCTTCCTCGCCGTCGCGTCCGCGGTCGTCGGCGACGGCAAGGCGCCGTCGTGGGTGCTCGTGCTCGTCTACGTCATCCAGACGCTCGGTGAGCTGTGCCTGTCTCCCGTCGGTCTCGCGGCCACGACACTCCTCGCGCCCAAGGCGTTCCGCTCCCAGGCGATGGCGCTGTGGTTCCTCGCGCCCGCGGCGGGGCAGGCCATCACGGCGCAGGTCGTGCAGGTCACCGAGGGGGCGTCGGACACCGCGTACTTCGGCAGCATCGGCGCCGTGACGCTCGTGTTCGCGCTCGCGCTGTTCGCGCTCGCGCCGTGGGTCACGCGGCACATCCGTCACGCCGACGAGCTCGAGGGCGCGCACACCGCCGGGGCCTGACGGGGCGGTGCGGGCGTGCGCACCGCGACCGGGGCGCGCGAGGCCGCGCCGTTGCGACCTCGCGCGGTTCCGGGCCCGGCGTCCTGCTGTCAGCGCAGCCAGGGCGCCCGGCGGACCAGGGGCAGCGCGGCCCAGCGACGTCCGAGCCCCCAGGTGTCGCCCGCGAGCGTCGTCGCGAGGACGACGAGGAGCAGCACCACGAGGACGTGCTGGTCGACGACCGGGTTGTTCGAACCGGCCGTGAACGGCCACTGCGAGAGCCAGAGCATCCCGAAGAGCAGGGCGCCGCTCACCGCGGCCACGCGCAGGCCGATCCCGAGCAGGAGCGCGAGCCCCACGCCGAGCAGCCCGAGCATGAAGAGCCAGTCGGAGACCGGGCCGGCCATCGCGGTGAACGTCCCCGCGAGCGGGCCCTGGACCCCGTGCTCGAGGTAGCCCTGCGCCGGGGCGGCGCCCGCGAGCCACGCGCGGTCGCGCGGCGTCGCGTAGCCGAGGCCGACGAGCTTGTCGGCGAACGGCCAGAGGAAGACGACGGCGCCGCCGAGCCGGGCGAGCGCGAGGGCGTGCCGGGCTGAGGAGCGCGTGACGACGTCGTCCTGGGTGACGAGGCCGGGCGCCGCCGGGGCGGTGGCGCCGGGAGCGGCCCCGGACGACGCGTCGGGCGGTGAGGTCGTGCGGGTGGTGGACGTGGACATGAGGTGCCCCCTCGGGAACGGGATCTGCGGATCGGGTCGGTGCCAGGACCTGGCCTGCTGCCCCTGCGCGGTGTCGCTCTCCGTCGAGGCGTCGCGCAGGTCCCTGGCCGTGACGTGCTCGTCCACGGTGGCAGGGGTACCCGTGGCGGTTCAACCCTTACGTAACGTTTAGGTGGAGATCCCTCGGTGGGTACGGGGTCCACGTACGTAGCCCGACGACCACGAGACGGACGCCCGGTTCGTCCGGTCGCCGGCAGGCGTAATGTGACCCGGCGGCCGGAGGATCGGCCGCGGCCACCCGTCGAAGGAGCTGAACCGACATGAGCCGCCCCCTGCGCTCCCGGACGTCCACCCACGGCCGCAACATGGCCGGCGCCCGCGCCCTCTGGCGCGCGACCGGCATGGGCTCGGAGGACTTCGGCAAGCCGATCATCGCGATCGCGAACTCGTACACGCAGTTCGTCCCCGGCCACGTCCACCTCAAGGACATGGGCGACCTCGTCGCGTCGGCGATCCGCGAGGCCGGTGGTGTCTCCAAGGAGTTCAACACCATCGCCGTCGACGACGGCATCGCGATGGGCCACGGCGGCATGCTCTACTCGCTGCCGAGCCGCGACCTCATCGCCGACTCGGTCGAGTACATGGTCAACGCCCACTGCGCCGACGCGCTCGTGTGCATCTCGAACTGCGACAAGATCACGCCCGGCATGCTCAACGCCGCGCTGCGGCTCAACATCCCCGTGATCTTCGTGTCCGGCGGCCCCATGGAGGCGGGCAAGGCGGTCATCGCCGACGGCGTCGCGAAGACCCCCCTCAACCTCGTCAACGCGATCAACTACTCGGCGGACGACGACGTGTCCGACGCCGCGCTCGCGCAGGTCGAGGAGAACGCGTGCCCCACGTGCGGGTCGTGCTCGGGCATGTTCACCGCGAACTCGATGAACTGCCTCACCGAGGCGCTCGGCCTGTCGCTGCCGGGCAACGGCTCGACCCTCGCGACGCACGCCGCGCGCAAGGAGCTCTTCCTCGAGGCCGGCCGCACGATCGTCGACCTCGCCAAGCGCTACTACGAGGACGAGGACGACTCCGTCGCGCCGCGCTCGATCGCGACCAAGGCCGCGTTCTCCAACGCCATGGCGCTCGACGTCGCCATGGGCGGCTCGACCAACACCGTGCTGCACATCCTCGCCGCGGCGCAGGAGGGTGAGGTCGACTTCGACCTCACCGACATCGAGCGCATCAGCCGCCAGGTGCCGTGCCTGTCCAAGGTCGCGCCGAACCACCCGAACTTCCACATGGAGGACGTGCACCGCGCCGGCGGCATCCCCGCCCTCCTCGGCGAGCTCGACCGCGCGGGCCTGCTCGACCACGACGTCACGAGCGTCCACACGCCGACGCTGCGCGCCTGGCTCGACGACTGGGACGTCCGGGGCGGCAAGGCGACCGAGCGGGCGATCGAGCTGTTCCACGCGGCGCCCGGGGGAGTGCGCACCACGCAGGCGTTCTCGACGTCGAACCGCTGGGAGTCGCTCGACACCGACGCCGCGAACGGCTGCATCCGCGACCTCGAGCACGCGTACACCGTCGAGGGCGGCCTCGCCGTGCTGCGCGGCAACCTCGCCGAGGACGGTGCCGTCTTCAAGACCGCCGGCGTCGACCCCGACGTGTTCCACTTCGTCGGCAAGGCCCTCGTCTGCGAGTCTCAGGACGAGGCGGTCGAGAAGATCCTCACCAAGCAGGTCGAGCCCGGGCACGTCGTCGTCGTGCGCTACGAGGGCCCCGCGGGCGGCCCGGGCATGCAGGAGATGCTGTACCCGACGTCGTTCATCAAGGGCCGCGGCCTCGGCAAGGTCACCGCGCTCATCACCGACGGCCGCTTCTCGGGCGGGTCGTCGGGCATCTCCGTCGGCCACGTCTCGCCCGAGGCCGCCGCGGGCGGCGTCATCGGCCTCGTCGAGGACGGCGACGAGATCGAGATCGACGTCGACACCCGCCTCATCCGCCTCAACGTCCCGGACGAGGTGATCGCGGAGCGCCGCGCCAAGATGGAGGCGCGCGAGAACCCGTGGCAGCCGGTCGACCGCGACCGGTACGTCTCGCCGGCCCTCCAGGCCTACGCCGCCATGGCGACGTCCGCCGACCGCGGCGCCGTCCGTGACGTGTCGCTCATCAAGCGCCGCTGACCGCCGGCGGCGCGCTCGGCGTCACGGTCCTGCGAGCCGAGCCCGCTCGTCCACGAGCCGCTCCACGAGCGTGTGGTCGTGGCGGGCCTCGGCGTACGCGGGCGATCCGTGCGTCACCTGAAGGACTTCGTGCGCGAAGCGGATGACGCCGGAGCGGTATCTCGTGTCCCCGGCGCGGAGCCGCTCGGCGACGTCGGGATGCGCGGCGAGCGCGCGGTCGACCGCAGCGACCAGTCCGTCCGGGGCGGGCAGAGAGGCGACCTCGAGCGCGACCGCCTCCGCCTCGCGACCGAACGTCCAGTACTGGCTCCACGGGCATGACGAGACGACGACCTGCGACTGACATGGCGGTGCCGGCCACAGCTGGAGTAGGTACTGCTCGATGACGTGCTCGTCACCCGCGTGCCATCGGTCGCTGCCGTCCTGCCCGTCGACGACGACGTACCGGACGCGGACGTCGGTCGCGTCCGGTGCGGGGAGGGGGAGGAGCCCGTCACCACCCCAGCCGACGGCGGCGGCCCCCTCGCGAAGGTGTGCGGAGAAGTCGACGACGGCGTCCCACGCGCGATCGAGCGGAGGCTCCTCGTCGTGGAACTCCGCGCGCACCGTGATCGTGCCCCACTGCCGTGCCGTGGTCAGGGTGGCCCGGTCCGGACCGGAGATCTCCGAGCTCGCCAGCCCGGTCGCGATGTCCGTGGCCACGTGCCCTCCGTCACCTGCCCACAGCTCGAACTGCGAGTAGTCGGCTCCTACCCGGCCCTCGACGATGCGCTCTACCATAGACGCGACCCTAGTCGCGGGGACGCGGACGCCGTGAAGGTCGTGCTCGACCGCGTCTCCGCTCGACACAGCCCGTCTTCGGCGGGCCGCGCGGCTCGTCGCTCCCTAGTCTGGACGCATGACGGACACCGAAGCCGCACCCGACCTCAAGCCTCGTTCTCGCCAGGTCACGGACGGCCTGGAGGCGACGGCCTCGCGCGGGATGCTGCGCGCCGTCGGGATGGGCGACGAGGACTTCACCAAACCGCAGATCGGCATCGCGAGCTCGTGGAACGAGATCACGCCGTGCAACCTGTCGCTCGACCGGCTCGCGCAGGGCGCCAAGGAGGGCGTGCACGCGGGCGGCGGGTACCCGCTGCAGTTCGGGACGATCTCCGTCTCCGACGGCATCTCGATGGGCCACGAGGGGATGCACTTCTCGCTCGTGAGCCGCGACATCATCGCGGACTCGGTCGAGACGGTGGTCCAGGCGGAGCGCCTCGACGGGACGGTGCTGCTCGCCGGGTGCGACAAGTCGCTCCCGGGGATGCTCATGGCAGCGGCGCGGCTGAACCTGGCGAGCGTGTTCCTCTACGCGGGCTCGATCATGCCCGGCTGGGTCAAGCTCTCCGACGGCACGGAGAAGGACGTCACGCTCATCGACGCGTTCGAGGCCGTCGGCGCGTGCGCGCGCGGGCTCATGAGCCGCGAGGACGTGGACCGCATCGAGCGTGCGATCTGCCCCGGCGAGGGCGCGTGCGGCGGCATGTACACGGCGAACACGATGGCGTCGGTCGCGGAGGCGATGGGCATGTCGCTGCCCGGCTCGGCGGCGCCGCCGTCGGCGGACCGACGCCGGGACGCGTTCGCGCACCGCTCCGGCGAGGCCGTCGTCAACCTGCTGAGGCTCGGCATCACGGCGCGCGACATCATGACCAAGGAGGCGTTCGAGAACGCGATCGCCGTCGTCATGGCGTTCGGCGGGTCCACCAACGCGGTGCTGCACCTGCTCGCCATCGCGCACGAGGCCGAGGTTGACCTCACGCTCGCCGACTTCGACCGGGTCGCGAGCCGCGTGCCGCACCTGGGCGACCTCAAGCCGTTCGGGCGTTACGTGATGAACGACGTCGACCGCATCGGGGGCGTTCCCGTCGTCATGAAGGCCCTGCTCGACGCCGGGCTGCTGCACGGCGACGCGCTCACCGTCACCGGCCGTACGGTCGCGGAGAACCTCGCCGACATCGACCCGCCCGACCCGGACGGCAAGATCCTGCGGGCCCTCGACAACCCGATCCACCACACGGGCGGCATCACGATCCTGCACGGGTCGCTCGCGCCCGAGGGAGCCGTCGTGAAGTCCGCCGGGTTCGACGAGGACGTGTTCGAGGGGACGGCGCGCGTCTTCGAGCGCGAGCGCGCGGCGCTCGACGCCCTGGAGGACGGGACGATCACGGACGGGGACGTCGTCGTCATCCGGTACGAGGGGCCCAAGGGCGGTCCGGGGATGCGCGAGATGCTCGCGATCACGGGCGCGATCAAGGGCGCCGGGCTCGGCAAGACCGTCCTGCTGCTCACCGACGGCCGCTTCTCCGGCGGGACGACCGGCCTGTGCGTCGGGCACGTCGCGCCCGAGGCGGTCGACGGCGGACCCATCGCGTTCGTGCGCGACGGCGACCCGATCCGGCTCGACGTGGCGAACAAGACGCTCGACCTGCTCGTCGACGCCGACACGCTCGCCGCGCGCCGCGACGGGTGGGCCCCGCTGCCGCCGACGTTCACGCGCGGCGTGCTCGCCAAGTACGCCAAGCTCGTCCAGTCCGCGTCGCGCGGCGCGATCCTCGAGTGACCCGGGGGCGCGCGGGCGGGGGAGGCGCGCACTAGCGTGGTGTCGCACCTCGCCGCAGCGACGCCACCCGGAGGACCGCCATGACCGAGACCGCCGACGACCGCATCACCGCGCGGCAGTTCCACGACAGCGACGGCGTCGAGGACTGGCGGGTCATCCTCAGGACGGTGCAGACGCTGTTCCGCACGGGCTCGTTCACCGCGGGGGTGGAGCTGGTCGACGCGATCGGCGAGCTCGCCGAGGCGGCGAACCACCACCCCGACGTGGACCTGCGCTACGGGACCGTGACGGTCCGGCTGACCTCGCACGACGTCGGCGGCGTGAGCGCGCGCGACGTCGACCTCGCGCGGCAGATCTCCGCCGCGGCGCGCGAGCTCGACCTCGTCGCGGACCCGACGGCGGTGCAGGACCTCGAGATCGCGATCGACACGCTCGTCGGCACGGCGGTGCAGCCGTTCTGGCGTGCGGTCCTCGGGTTCGACGAGGGCTCCCCGGAGCTGCCCGCGCCCGAGCTCCGTGACCCGACGACCCACGCTCCCGCCTTCTGGTTCCAGCAGATGGACGCGCCGCGCGAGCAGCGCAACCGCATCCACGTGGACGTGACGGTGCCGCACGACGTCGCCGAGGCGCGCGTGACGGCCGCCATCGCGGCGGGCGGCCACCTCGTCTCCGACCGGCGCGCGCCGGCCTTCTGGGTCCTGGCCGACGCCGAGGGCAACGAGGCGTGCGTGTGCACGTGGCAGGCGCGTGACTGACGACTTGCTGAGGCGCGACCGGGTTTCGACTGGTTCGAGACGGGTGAGGGTGGTGCGCTCCAGGCCTGCGACGCTGATCCCATGACAGCCCGTCCCGCGAGGTCCCCGCGTCGTCGTCGCCCGATCGCGCCGCCGGTCGTACCGTTGCTCGTCGCCGCCGCCTGCGTCGTCGTGCTCGGTGCCTGCTCGACCGCGACGGAGCCGGGACCCGGGTCGACGACGTCGGCCGGCGCGCCGAGCCCGTCTGCCACCGACGACGCGACGGACGTGACGGACGAGCCGTCCGAGGACGCGACCGACGAGGTCGCGGACCCGCTCGCCGACCGACCGACCGAGCCTCCGGCGCAGTCGGTCGTCGCGGGCACGGTCGCGCCGGGCTCGCCTGCCGCGGCGAGCGGCAGGGGGAGCGTGGCGGTGTCGTTCGTGCGCGACGGCGACTTCGCCGTCGTCGTGCACCTCGACTGCGGGGAGTGCGCCGACACCCGGGCCTTCACGGCGCCGACGGGTGTCACCCCGTACCCCGGCACCCTCGGCGAGGCGACCGGCTCGTACCTCATGGACGTCTTCGAGGACTCCGCGCCGCAGCAGTCGATCTGGCTCGAGACGCCCGGGGACTGGTCGGTGCGGTTCGAGAGCTGGAACGACCTCCCGCCCGTCACCGGAGCGCAGTCGGGCACGGGGTCGACCGTCCTGCGGCTGGACGGCACGGCGTCGAGCTCTGAGGTGTCGTGGACGCCTGCCGGCCCTGCGGACTCGTTCCAGGGCCGGTACTTCGGCGTCACGCGCGAGGCGTCGCGCGTGTTCGGCGACACCGAGGCGTTCACCGAGACGTTCGACCTCGTGCTGCCCGGCGTCCTGGCCGTGAAGACCGCGGGCACGTGGAGCGTGACCCCGCAGGGTTGACGCACGGCGCACCGCGTGTCGCGGCCCTGGCGCGCCGCGTCAGGCGCGCGCGACCACGAGCTCGTCGTACCCCGGCACGAGCACGCGCCGCTTGGCCCGGCGGGACACGATCCGCAGGGGCACGCCGTCGTCCCACAGCGCGTGCAGCAGCGCGGCGATCTCGGCGCGTGCGAGCGCGGCCCCGAGGCAGAGGTGGCGGCCCGCGCCGAACCAGAGCTGCCGGGTCTCGCGCACGTAGGGGCGGTCCGCGCGGAACGGCCCGGCGGCGACGTTCGCCGCCCACGTGAGGATCATGACGCGCTCCCCGGCGCGCAGCGTGCGCCCCGCGACCTCGACGTCCGCGGAGACGCCGCGCCCGATGACCGACGCCGGGCTGGTCACGCGCAGTCCCTCGCGGACCGTGTTCTCGACGACGTCAGGCTCGCCCGCGGCGCGCTCGACGGGGTGCGCGCGCTCGTCGGCCATGAGCCGCAGCAGACGGTGCTGCTCGCCCGTGTCGATGAGGAGCGCCGTGGTGCGGGCCATCGCGGACGCCGACGTCTCGGTGCCCGCCACCATGAGCAGGCTCGCGAGCCCTGTGGTCTCTTCCAGCCCGAGGCCGAGCTCGCGGCACCGGCCGAGCAGGCGGTCGGTGGGGGCGTTCCGCCACCCGTCGGGCACGCCCCGGGTCAGCTCCGCGACGATCGCCCGCGCCGCGCTGACCTGCTCCGCCGACAGGTACGTCGAGCCCGCGCTGCCGAGCGCGATCGACGCGAGGCGTTCGCCGGTCGCGAAGGCCGTGAGCGCGTCGTCATCGCCGGGGACGACGACGCTCGCGCCGTCGCGACCGGCGCTCCCGCCGAGCGTCGGGATGCCGAGCAGAGAGATCATCATTCGCCCCACGAGCACGCGGGCGAGCCTGCCGACGTCGACCGTACCGCCCGCCGCGAGGGTGCGGCGCGCCTCGTCGAGGGCGACCGACCACGCGCCGTCGACGAGCGCCGCCGCGCTCGCCTCGGTGAAGAGCTCGCGCGAGCGTGTGCGCAGGTCGTGGTGACCCGGGCCGTCGAACAGGTCGAGCACCCAGTCGCCGAGGATCTGCGCCCACAGGTGTCCGACCCCGCCCTCGCCGACGATCGTGAAGTGCCGGTGGTCGGTGAGGACGCGGCGCCCGACCGTCGGGTCGGCAGTGACCCAGCCGAGCCCTGGGACCTTGCGCAGGCCACCACCCTCGCGCGCTCCGGCGAGCGCGCCGCC
The DNA here is from genome assembly GCF_059758455.1 of Cellulosimicrobium sp. GQ32. Lineage (NCBI taxonomy): Bacteria > Bacillati > Actinomycetota > Actinomycetes > Micrococcales > Promicromonosporaceae > Cellulosimicrobium > Cellulosimicrobium sp. GQ32. The sequence continues at coordinate 31,434 of NZ_JCAXEP010000011.1, forward strand.
CGCGAGGAGGACGCCGGCCATCGCGGGCCGTGCGGCGGCGAGCACCTGGAGCTCGCGCCGGGTCGTGGGCAGGGCACGGCGTCGGTGGTCGGTCTCCGACGGCGTGGTCGTGGTCGCGGTCACCGGGTCAGTGTGGCGCACGCCGAGCCCGCCCGGGGGCACGCGCCGCGATCTGGGGATGGGCAGTTCACCCCATCGGATCCTGTGGACGACCGCCCTCGGAGGGGGTCTGCTTGGCTACTGTGTCGCGCGTGCCAGAGAACCCTGCCGGGACGGCGTCCCGCCCGCCCCTCGCAGCCCCGACGGCCGTGCTCGCCGCGGTCGGGGTGCACCTGCCCGAGCGCACGGTCGACGTGCGCGAGGCGGAACGCGCCCTCGCGGCGCGCAACCCGGGCGCGGCGCCGCGCGTGCCGATGGTCTCGCGCCTCACGGGCGTGCGGCAGGTGCACGTGCTCCCGGACGACTGGGACGCGTCCGACCTCGCCGTCGCGGCGGCGGAGAAGCTGCTCGCGACCGAGGGGCTGGCGACCGACGACGTCGACCTGCTCCTCTTCGCCTCGGCGAGCCAGGACATGGTCGAGCCGGCGACGAGCCACATCGTCGCCGCGAAGCTCGGGGTCCGAGCGCCGGTGATGGACGTCAAGAACGCGTGCAACTCGGTGCTGAACGCGATCGAGGTCGCGGAGGCGCTCATCGGGACCGGCCGGTACACGACCGTCCTGATCGCGTCGGGCGAGGCGCCGTCGCGCGCGGTGCGGTGGGACGTCCCGGACCGCGCGACGTACCTGCTCTCCGCGCCGGGCTACACGATGTCCGACGCCGGCGCGGCCGTCCTCGTGCGCCGCGCCACCCCGGCGGAGGCCGGCTCCAGCGACGTGACCGGGGCCCCCGCGCCGCGCGGCATCCTCGCGAGCGCGTTCGGCGCGGAGTCGACGCACTGGGACGTCGGCATGCTCCCGGGCGGCGGCACCGCGCACCCGCGCGACCTCGAGCGCACCTACTTCGAGATCGACGGGTCGCGCCTGCGCGACGCGTTCCTCGCCCTCGGGCCGGGTGTCGTCCTCGACGCGCTGGGCCGTGCGGGCCTCGGGTGGGACGACGTCGCGCTCGTCGCGGTCCACCAGGTCGCCGTCGCGTACCTCGACGACGTGCACGCCGCGCTCGGCCTGCCGACGGGCCGCACGCTCGTCACCGTCGCCGATCACGGCAACGTCGCCTCCGCGACGCTCCCGTTGCAGCTCGCCACGGCGCTGGAGACCGGCCGGGTCGGGCCGGGAGACGTCGTCGTGCTGGTCGGGCTCGCGGGCGGCATCAGCATCGGCGCGACGGTGGTGCGGCTGTGACCGCGCGCCGGTTCACGCGGCACGTCGCGAGCCCGCAGCGGCTCGCGGTCGTCGTGCCCGCGCGCGACGAGGCGCACGGGATCGTCGCGACGCTCGAGGCGCTGCGCGACCAGCAGGACACCGACTTCGACCTCGTCGTCGTCGACAACGGCTCGTCGGACGGGACGGGAGACCTCGTCCGGGAGACGGCCGCGGCGTGGGGCATGACGCGGTGGCGCGTCGTCGACGAGCCGCAGAAGGGCACGGGGGCGGCGGCCGACACGGGGATGCGGGCGGCGATCGAGCAGGGGGCGACGCACCTCGCGCGCACGGACGCCGACTGCCTGCCGCTGCCGGACTGGACCCGGCGGGTGCGGGCCGCGTTCGCGAGCGGCCACGACCTCGTCGCCGGCCGGCTCGTGGCGCGGACGGACGACCGGCCCGTCTCGCGCGTCCAGCAGGGGGTGCTGTCGGCGGCGGTGAACGTCGCGAGCACGTTCGGGCGCTTCCGCCCCGGCAACCAGGACCCGTCCTACCTCGGCCCCTACGTCATGGCGCCGGGCTGCAACATGGCGATCACGGCCGAGCTCTACGAGGCCGCGGGCGGGTTCCCGCGCACCGCGATCGAGGACGTCCACGAGGACCGAGCGCTCGTCAACGCGGTGCGCCGCCTCACGCGGCGGTACGGTGCGCACCGCGAGATCGTCGTGCTCGCGTCGGCACGCCGTGCACACGAGTGGGGCCTCGTGCGCACGCTCGGCTGGTACGCCGACCACCGCTACCGGCCCGAGGTGGTGGACATCCGGTGACCGGGACGACGCTCGCCCCCGCGCCCACGGGGCTCGCCGCGGCGATGCGCTGGGAGGAGCGCGTCCAGCGCGGGGCCCACCCGCTCGTCTACCCCGCGATCCGGGCGCTGCGCCACCGAGGTCCGGTCGTGCGCGTCCCCGGCATCGGGGTGGTCGTGTCCGACGCCGCGACCGCGCGGGCCGTGCTGCTCGACGTCGGGCGCTTCACCAAGGTGGGTCCGGGGTCGCCGTCGGACCTGTGGACGCCCGTGCTCGGGCCGTCGGTGCTGCTCAACATGGAGGGCGCGGACCATGCGCGTCTGCGCCGGGCCCTGTCCGGGTTGTTCACGCCGCGCGCGGTGCGCGAGCTCGTCGCGGTGAGCGTCCCCGACGTCCTCGCGGGCCTCGCCCCGCGCCTCCTCGCGGGCGAGCACGTGGATCTCGTCGCGGAGACCGCGGCCATGGCGGGCACCGTCATCTGCGCCATGACCGGGCTGCCGCCCACCGACGCCGCCGTGCGCGACGCGATGACGGCCGCGCAGTCCGTGGTCGGCCTGGTGCGGCTGCACCGGCGCAGCCTCACACCCGCGCAGGTGCGGCACGCGCGCGCCCTCCTCGCCCGGCTCTCGGCCCCGGCCCGCGACGCCTACCGCGGGGGCGACCCCGCGACGGTGCCGGGGCGCATGCGCGAGCTCGGCCTCTCGGAGGACGAGGCGATGGGGGCGGTCGGCGCGTTCGTCCTCACCGGCACCGAGACCATCCAGTCGTTCGTGCCACGCCTCGTCGCGCTCACCGCGGACACCGGCTGGCTCGACCGGCTCCTCGCGGCCGACCCCGGCGCCGGACCGGGGTCCGCCGCGCTGCGCGGCCGCGTCGTCGAGGAGGCGCTGCGCGTCACGGCCCCCACCCCCGCGATGCTGCGCTCGGTGCGCGCCGACGCGACCGTCGGCGACGTCCGCGTCCGCGCGGGAGACCGGGTGGTGATCGCGACGATCTCGTGCTGCAAGGACGCGGGCCCCTTCGACCCGGACACCCCCGTCGACCCGGCCGTGCGGCACCTCTGGTTCGGCGCCGGACCGCACTTCTGCCTCGGCATGCCGCTCGCCATGGCCCAGGTCGACGCGGTGCTGGACGCGCTGCGTCCCGTCGCCGCCGCCGGGCGGAGCGTCGAGGTCGCCGACCGCGCCGTCGCGCGCGGGGTGCTCATCCCCGCGTACCGGTCGCTCGTCGTGCGGGCGGTCGGCGGCGAAGTGCGCGCGTCGGGCCCGGTCGCCGGATCGGCCGCGTCGTCGGCAGGGGAGGCGGCGTGACTGCGCCCGACGACGCGGCCCGCCACCTGCTGGGCCCGATCCTCGAGCGGGGCACCCCCGGGCACGCGTCCGCCGATGCTGTCGCGCTCCGGCGCTGGACGCGGCCCGGACGTCGGGGCGCGCGCGTGCGCGAGGAGGTCACGTATACCGACCTCGCGCGCCGCGTCGAGGCGACCGCGACGGCGCTCGCGGCCGACGGTCTCGCGCCCGGCGACCGGGCGCTGTTCTCGGTGCGCCCTCGGCCGGCGGGCGTCGTGCTCGCGTTCGGGGTCGTCCGCGCGGGCGGCACGATCGTGTTCGTCGACCCCGGCTCGACCCCCGAGCTGTTCACCGCACGCGTGGGCGCGGCCCGGCCGTCGCTCGCGACCACCGAGTCGCTGCTGTACGCGGTGTCGCAGGGGCCGTTGCGCCGTCTGGCCCGCTCGCGCGGCCTGCTCCTGCCGGACTACGCGAGCCTGCCCCTGCGGCACGTGCACGCGGGGCCGTGGCTCCCCGGGGTGCCGCGCGGCTCGCGTGCGGCGCGCCGTCTCGCGGAGGGCCCGGTCGACCGCGCCGCGCTGCCGGTGCTCGACCCGGACCGTGAGGCCCTGACCGTCTTCACGTCCGGCACGACGGCGCAGCCCAAGGCCGTCGTGCACACGGCGGGGTCGCTGCTCGCCGGGTGCGACCTGCTGCGTGACGTGTTCGCGCTCGCACCGGGCGACGTCGTGCACACCGACCAGATGCTGCTCGGCGTCCCCGCGCTGCTCGCGGGCGCGACGTGGTCCGTGCCCGCCGACCCGCCGGGCCGCGACATCACGACGTTCGCGCGCCAGCTCGACGGTGCCGCCGGCACCTACCTCGTGCCGGCGGACGTCACGGCGCTGCTCGACGCGGTCGAGGACGGGACGGTGCCCGCGCGCGGGCCGCGGGTCGCGCTCGTGGGCGGGGCCCCCGTGACCCGGGCGTTGCTGGAACGCGCGACGCGCGTGCTGCCCGGGACGCGCTGGGTCGCGGTGTACGGGATGACGGAGATCCTGCCGGTCGCGGTGGTCGAGGCCCGGGAGAAGCTCGCGCACGCGGGTGACGGCGACCTCGTCGGCGTACCCCTGCCGGGCACGGTCGCGCGGCTCGACCCGGTGGAGAGCGACGGGCCGGACGACCCGGCGGATCGCCCGGCCGACGGCGGCCCGGACGTCGTCGGTGAGCTCGTGCTGTCCGGGCCGTCGCTCATGGCGGGCTACCTGCACGACCTCGACGCTCCCGCACGTGGCCTGGGCACACGGGCCGCGGAGCACCGCACCGGCGACCTCGCGCGCGTCGACGACGCCGGACGGCTCGTGCTGGTCGGCCGCACGCGAGACATGATCATCCGCGGCACGACGAACATCTACCCCGGCCTGTACGAGCCGCGCGTCGCGGCGCTCGACGGCGTCGGTGAGGCGCTGCTCGTCGGGGTGCCGCAGGTGGACGGCGACGAGCGGGTCGCGCTGGTCGTCACCGCGGTGGCAGGCGACCCGGCGACGGGCGACCCGCGGCCGGACGGGGCCGCCGGGCGAGGTCCACGGTCCGGCGGCGGGTCGGCGGTCCGCCTCGACCCGCACCACCCGCTCGTCGACCGGGTGCGTGGCGCGCTGCCGCGCGTGCTCGACCACGACGCGCTGCCCGACGTCGTGCTGCACGCCGACCGCGTCCCGCTCGCGGGTCGCTCGCGCAAGCCCGACCGTGCGGCGCTCTCCCGCGCCGCCGCGCCGTTCGTGCCCGCCGCGTCGAGAGCCGCCGGTCGGGACGCTCACGGCGTCCGCGCGTGAGGATCGTCGTCACCGGGGCGTCGGGGTTCGTCGGGGGAGCGGTCGCGCGCGGTCTCGTCGCCGACGGCCACGAGGTCTGGACGTCGTCCCGCCGCGACCCGGGGGTCCCGGGCGCCCGGCACCTCGCATGGGACCTCACCGCCGGCCCGCTCGTCGACCCGCCCGCGGTGGACGCCGTCGTGCACGCGGGTGCCGCCGTGTCCGACTGGTGCGCGCTCGACGTCGCGCGCGCGACCAACGTCGGCGGGACGCTCGCGGTGCGCGACACGTACCCGGGCGCGCGGTTCGTGCACGTGTCGTCCGGCAGCGTGTACGACCCGTTCCGCCCGAGCGTGCGTGCTCGTGAGCACGAGGCGCCGGTCGACCGATACCTCGACGCGTACGGGACGACCAAGGCGGAGGCCGAGCGCGCGCTGGCTCGCGACGTCGCACGCCGTCCCGGACGGGGTGCGGTCGTGATCCTGCGCCCGCACGCCGTCTACGGCCCGGGCGACACCACGCTGCTTCCGCGGGTCGAGGCCGCCGTGCGGCTCGGACGCCTCGTCCTGCCCGGAGGCGGCCGCGTGCTCCAGTCGCTGACGCACGTCGACACGCTGCTCACCGCGGTGCGCGCCGCCGTCGTGCTGCCCGACAAGACGGTCCGGGCACCCGGCGGCGGGGAAGGGCCCATCCCGGGGCTGCTCGTCGCGAACGTCGCCGACGCCGAGCCGGTCGTGCTGCGTGACGCGCTCGTCGACGCGCTGCGCCGCCGCGGCACCGACGTCCGAGTCCTCGCCGTCCCGGTGCGCCCCGCGTGGGCGCTCGCGGGTGCGGTCGAGACGGCCGCCCGGCGGCTGCGACGCCCCGAGCCGCCGCGCCTCACCAGGTACGCGCTGAGCCACCTCGCGATGGAGCGCACCTACGACCTCACGGTCCTGCGCGAGGTGCTGGGCGTCGACCCGGCCCCGACGTCGTTCATGGGCGCCACGGCCTGGTGAAATGGTGCTGCGCGCGCGAGGGCGCAGCGACCAGGATGGACCCGTGAACGCGCCGCCCCGTCCGAGACCCGCCGCGTCGGGAGAGACCGTCACCCTCTGGCGCCCGACCGGTCCCACCGAGCTCGACATGGTGCGGCAGTCCGGGTGGCGCGCCTGGCCTCCGCGGCTCCCGGAGCAGCCGATCTTCTACCCGGTCCTCAACGAGGACTACGCGGTCCGGATCGCCCGGGACTGGAACGTCCCGGCGTCCGGTGCGGGATACGTGACGCGCTTCGAGGTGCGCCGGAGGTTCCTCGACGAGTTCGACGTGCAGCAGGCAGGCGGCGAGACGATCCTCGAGTACTGGATCCCGGCCGAGCGCCTCGACGAGCTCAACGCCAACATCGTCGGACGGATCGAGGTGGTGCGGACCTTCGGTCACGACCCCGGCGACGATCATCTGCGACCTCACCCCGAGGCGGCGTCCGGGACCGACCTCGCGCGGCGCTACTACGACGAGGTCGTCGGGCCGATCCTGCTCGGCCGCTGGCCCGGGCTGCCGCACGCGGCGGGACGCCTCGGGAGCGGGTCCGACGTCCTCGGGCTCGACGACGCGACGTCGCGCGACCACGACTGGGGTCTGCGCCTGACGTTGCTGGTCGACGAGCCGATGGTCGACGAGGTCGACGCGCTGCTCGGCGCGGCGCTGCCCGACACGTTCGCCGGGCACCCGACCCGGTTCCCGACCACGTGGAGCCCGCACGGTCCGCACCAGGTCGAGGTCGCGTCGCCGTCGGGCTTCGTCACGTCCCGCCTCGGCGTCGACGCGACGCGACCGCTCGCCGTCGACGACTGGCTCACGCTCACCGGTCAGGCGGTCCTCGAGGTGACGGCCGGGCCGGTGTTCGTGGACACCGGCGGTCAGGTCACCGCGGCGCGCGAGCGCCTCGCCTGGTATCCCGACGACCTGTGGCGGTACGCGGTCGCCGTCGACTGGGCGCGGATCGGGCAGGAGCTGCCGTTCGTCGGCCGGACGGCGGAGCGCGGCGACGACCTCGGGTCGCGCGTCGTCGCCGCCCGGCTCGTGCGCGCAGCGATGCACCTCGGCTTCCTGCTCGAGCGGCGCTGGACGCCGTACGCGAAGTGGTTCGGGACGACGTTCGCCGCGCTCCCGCGTGCCGGCGCCGCCGGGCCCGACCTCGCGGAGGCGCTCGCGGCCGACGACTGGCGGGCGCGCGAGGCGGCGCTGTGCCGAGGGCTGGAGACCCTGCACGACCTCCAGGGCGAGGTGGGCCTCCCGACCGTGACCGACGTCGTCGTCCCGTTCTTCGACCGGCCCTTCCGGGGGCTCGGGCCGGTGGCCGACGTGGTGACGTCCGCGATCCAGGACCCGGTGGTGCGGGCGCTGCCACCGGGCGTCGGGACCGTCGAGCAGTGGGTCGACGACGTCGACGTCCTCACGGACCCCGCCCGTCGCGTCGCCGCGGCGCGCGGCGTCGGGCAGGCTGGGACCAGGACCCCCTGACCTGAGAGGAAGCCGTGCGATGACCTCGTCCGCACCCACCCCGGACCCCCTGCCCCGCGGCGGGTGGCCCGGCGCCGAGACGCCCGGTGACGCCCCCTGGTGGACGCGCTCGGTCGTCTACCAGGTGTACCCGCGCTCGTTCCAGGACACCGACGGCGACGGCATCGGGGACCTCCCGGGGATCACGCGACGCCTCGACCACCTGGAGCGGCTGGGCGTCGACGTCGTGTGGCTGTCCCCGGTGTACCGGTCGCCGCAGGCGGACAACGGCTACGACATCAGCGACTACGAGGACGTCGACCCGCTGTTCGGGTCGCTCGCGGACCTCGACGCCCTGATCGAGGGCCTGCACGCGCGCGGGATGAAGCTCGTCATGGACCTCGTCGTCAACCACACGAGCGACGAGCACCCGTGGTTCGTCGAGTCGCGCTCGTCCGCGCAGAGCCCGCGGCGCGACTGGTACTGGTGGCGCCCCGCGCGCGAGGGCATGGAGCCCGGCGCCCCGGGCGCCGAGCCGACGAACTGGCGCTCGTTCTTCGGGGGCAGCGCGTGGCGGTTCGACGAGGCCTCGGGCGAGTACTACCTGCACCTGTTCGACACCAAGCAGCCGGACCTCAACTGGGAGAACCCCGACGTCCGCGAGGCGGTCTACGCGATGATGCGGCGGTGGCTCGACCGCGGCGTCGACGGCTTCCGCATGGACGTCATCAACCTCATCTCCAAGGACGTCGCGCCCGACGGCTCGCTGCCCGACGGCGAGGTGCACTGGGGCACGTACGGGGACGGGAGCCCGCACTACACGGACGGGCCGCGCGTGCACGAGTTCCTCGCCGAGATGCACCGCGAGGTCTTCGCGCCCTACCTCGGGCAGGGCCGCGAGATCCTCACGGTGGGGGAGACGCCGGGGGTGACGGTCGAGCACGGCGTCCGGTACACCGACCCCGACCGCCGCGAGGTCGACATGGTGTTCCAGTTCGAGCACATGGGCATCGACCACGGGGCGACGCGCTACGACCCGGTCCGGTGGAACCTCGCCGACCTCAAGGCGACGCTCGGCCGGTGGCAGGCGGGTCTCGCCGACAGGGGCTGGAACGCCCTGTACTGGGACAACCACGACCAGCCGCGCGTCGTCTCGCGCTTCGGCGACGACTCGCCCGCGCACCGCGTCGCGTCGGCCAAGGCGCTCGCGCTCCTGCTGCACCTGCACCGCGGCACGCCGTACGTCTACCAGGGCGAGGAGCTCGGTATGACGAACGCACCGTTCACGCGGGTCGAGCAGTACCAGGACGTCGAGTCGCTCGGGTACTTCCGCGAGCTCACCGGGCGCACGGGTGGCCCACGGCTGCGCACCGACGGTGAGATGCTCGCCGTGCTCGCGCACGCGAGCCGCGACCACGCCCGCACCCCCGTGCAGTGGGACGCGACCGCGAGCGCCGGGTTCACGACGGGGACTCCGTGGCTCGAGGTCAACCCCAACCACACCACGATCAACGCGGAGGCTGCGTGGGCCGACGAGGACTCGGTCCTGCACTTCTACCGGCGGCTCGTCGCCCTGCGTCGCGAGGAGCCCGTCGTCGCGCTCGGCGACTTCCGCATGCTCCTGCCGGACCACGAGGCGCTGTACGCGTTCACGCGGGCCCTCGACACCCCGGACACCGAGCGCGGTACCCGGCGGGACGAGCTCCTCGTCCTCGTGAACGTGAGCGGACAGCCGCAGGACGTCCCCGACGGCGTGCTCTCCGGTTGGGAGGACTCGTCGACCCTGGTGGCCACGCATCCGGGGGCGGCCGACGACGAGGGCCGGCCGAGCGCCGTCGGGCACCTCTTCCCGTGGGAGGGACGGGTGCTCCGGCGGGGGCGGAAGAGCACCTCACGTCCCATCTCGTGAGACGGGCGCCTCGACACGTGACATCCCCGAAACATGGGCGTACAGTCCCATGACGTGCAGACGATCCTCCTTGTAGTACTTCCTGAGCGCGCCGGCTGAGGCCACGCCACCAGGCTTCGTCAGCGCGCTCACCCCTCGTTCAGCCCGGCATCCCGGGTCCGAGGGGTTTTTTGTTGCCACCACACCGGCACGACAACACCACACAGGACCGCGGACGGCCCACCCCGGCCACCGCGAGCGCCGCACCCGCGAGACCCGCGAGCACCGGCACCGCACACCGCGACCAGCACGACCGCACCACCACGGTCGGCTCCGGTATCCGGCGGAGCGCCCCCCACGGGGCGCCCGCCGGGCCGAGGCCACGACACGCAGGAGACACCATGGCCCAGGGTCCCACCCCGGCACCTCCGCGACCGGGGGCCCCGACGCCCGCGGCGCAGGCGCCGAAGCCCGCCCCGACACCCGCGTCGGTCGCCCCGCGCGGCGACGTCCGGCGCGCTGCCACGGCTCGCCCGGCCGGCAGCACGCAGGGCACCTCGACGGGTGAGGAGATGACCGGCGCGCAGTCGATCGTCCGCTCGCTCGAGGAGGTCGGCGCCGACGTCGTCTTCGGCATCCCGGGTGGTGCGATCCTCCCGACGTACGACCCGCTCATGGACTCGCAGCGACTGCGCCATATCCTCGTGCGCCACGAGCAGGGTGGCGGCCATGCCGCGCAGGGCTACGCGCACGCGACCGGCAGGGTCGGCGTGACCATGGCGACGTCGGGCCCCGGCGCGACGAACCTCGTCACCCCCATCGCCGACGCGAACATGGACTCGATCCCGCTCGTCGCGATCACCGGCCAGGTCGCCGCGGGCGCGATCGGCACGGACGCCTTCCAGGAGGCGGACATCGTCGGCATCACGCTGCCGATCACCAAGCACAACTTCCTCGTCACCGACCCCGACGAGATCCCGCGCACCATCGCGGAGGCGTTCCACATCGCCTCGACGGGCCGCCCCGGTCCGGTGCTCGTGGACATCGCGAAGTCGGCCATGCAGTCGCGCACGACGTTCTCGTGGCCCCAGGACGTGCAGCTCCCGGGCTATCACCCGGTGACGAAGCCGCACAGCAAGCAGATCAAGGAGGCCGCGCGCCTGCTCGCGTCGGCCCGTCGGCCCGTGCTCTACGTGGGCGGCGGCGTGGTCCGCGCGAACGCGTCGGCCGAGCTGCGGCGCCTCGTCGACCTGTCGGGCGCGCCGGTCGTCACGACGCTCATGGCGCGCGGCGCCGTGCCCGACACGCACCCCCAGAACCTCGGGATGCCCGGTATGCACGGCACCGTCCCGGCTGTGGCGGCGCTCCAGAAGGCCGACCTCGTCGTGTCCCTCGGCGCGCGCTTCGACGACCGCGTGACGGGCAAGCTCTCGAGCTTCGCGCCGCACGCGCAGGTCGTGCACGCGGACATCGACCCGGCGGAGATCGGCAAGAACCGCGACGTGGACGTCCCGATCGTCGGCGACCTCAAGGAGGTCATCGCCGACCTGCTCCCCGAGCTCGAGCGCGAGCACGAGGCCAAGGGGAAGCCGGACGTCGAGGCCTGGTGGCGCCAGATCGACGACTGGCGTGAGACCTACCCCCTCGGGTACACCGAGCCCGACGACGGCCACCTCGCCCCGCAGCACGTCATCTCGCGCCTGGGCGAGATCTCCGGCCCCGAGTCGATCTACGTCGCGGGCGTCGGCCAGCACCAGATGTGGGCCGCGCAGTTCATCCGGTACGAGCACCCGCGCACCTGGATCAACTCCGGCGGCCTCGGCACCATGGGCTTCTCGATCCCCGCGGCGATGGGCGCGAAGGTCGGCCGCCCGGACGCCACGGTGTGGGCGATCGACGGCGACGGCTGCTTCCAGATGACCAACCAGGAGCTCGCCACCTGCACGATCAACGAGATCCCGATCAAGGTCGCGCTGATCAACAACTCCTCGCTCGGCATGGTGCGCCAGTGGCAGACCCTGTTCTACGACAAGCGCTACTCCAATACCGACCTGCACACCGGGCACGGCACGGCGCGCGTCCCCGACTTCGTCAAGCTCGCCGACGCCTACGGGTGCGAGGGAATCCGCGTCGAGTCGATGGGCGAGGTCGACGCCGCGATCAAGCGCGCGATGGAGATCGACGACCGCCCCGTGGTCATCGACTTCAACGTCTCGCGCGACGCGATGGTGTGGCCCATGGTCGCCGCCGGCGTGAGCAACGACGACATCCAGTACGCGCGCGGCATCTCGCCCGCCTGGGATCGGGAGGATTGAGCGGAATGCAGCGGAGGTTGAGGGCCGCAGCGAAGCAAGGCACTCGGCTGCAGCGGAATGCAGTCTCGATCCGACCCATGTCACTGGAGGACTGACCGATGTCCCGCCACACCCTCTCCGTGCTCGTCGAGAACAAGCCCGGCGTGCTGACGCGCGTCGCGGGCCTGTTCGCCCGTCGCGCCTTCAACATCCACTCGCTCGCGGTCGGCCCGACCGAGCACGAGGAGATCTCGCGCATCACCGTGGTCGTCGACGTCGAGGAGCGCCCGCTCGAGCAGGTGACGAAGCAGCTCAACAAGCTGGTCAACGTCATCAAGATCGTCGAGCTCGACGCGGCCGCGTCCGTGCAGCGCGAGCTCCTGCTCGTCAAGGTGCGCGCCGACGGCGCGAACCGCACCGGCGTGCTCGAGGTCGTGAACCTGTTCCGCGCGAAGGTCGTCGACGTCGTGCCCGACGCCGTGACCATCGAGGCGACGGGCACGGGCGAGAAGCTGAACGCCCTGCTCGGGGCGCTCGAGCCCTATGGCGTGCGCGAGATCGTGAAGTCGGGGACCGTCGCCGTCGGGCGCGGCTCCCGCTCGATCACCGACCGCGCGCTGGAACGCGTGGTCCGCTCCGCCTGACGATCGCCTACCCTCGCACCAAGACCCGCACGGGCGTCGGTGCGCACCCGATCGTCGTTCCACCGCGAGACGTCGCAACAGACCCCTGCACCGCAAACGAAGAACCGAGGAGATCCATCGTGGCTGAGCTGTTCTACGACGACGACGCCGACCTGTCCATCATCCAGGCCAAGAAGGTCGCGATCGTCGGCTACGGGAGCCAGGGCCACGCGCACGCCCAGAACCTGCGCGACTCCGGCGTCGAGGTCGTCGTCGCCCTCCGCGAGGGCTCGAAGTCGACCGCCAAGGCCCAGGACGAGGGCTTCGAGGTGAAGTCCGTCGCCGACGCCGCGGCGTGGGCGGACCTGATCATGATCCTCGCGCCGGACCAGCACCAGCGCTCCATCTACAACGACGAGATCAAGCCGAACCTCGCCGCCGGCAAGACGCTCGCCTTCGCGCACGGCTTCAACATCCGCTTCGGCTACATCGAGGCTCCCGACGGCGTCGACGTCATCCTCATCGCGCCCAAGGCCCCGGGCCACACCGTGCGCCGCGAGTTCGTCGCGGGTCGCGGCATCCCCGACATCATCGCCGTCGAGAAGGACGCGTCGGGCCAGGCGTGGGACGTCGCGCTGTCGTACGCGAAGGCGATCGGCGGCACGCGCGCCGGCGTCATCAAGACGACCTTCACGGAGGAGACCGAGACCGACCTGTTCGGCGAGCAGGCCGTCCTGTGCGGTGGCGTGTCGCAGCTCGTCCAGTACGGCTTCGAGACCCTCACCGAGGCCGGCTACCAGCCGGAGATCGCCTACTTCGAGGTGCTGCACGAGCTGAAGCTCATCGTCGACCTCATGTGGGAGGGCGGCATCGCCAAGCAGCGCTGGTCCGTCTCCGACACCGCCGAGTACGGCGACTACGTCTCCGGCCCGCGCGTCATCGACCCGCACGTCAAGGAGAACATGCAGGGCGTCCTCGCGGACATCCAGTCGGGCGCGTTCGCCAAGCGCTTCATCGACGACCAGGACGCCGGCGCGCCGGAGTTCACGGAGCTCCGCGAGAAGGCCGCGCAGCACCCGATCGAGAAGGTCGGCAAGGAGCTGCGCTCGCTGTTCGCGTGGAAGCAGCAGGACGCCGACTACACCGAGGGCAGCGCCGCGCGCTGATCCTCGACCTCGGAGCTCGGCTCACCTCTGGGGGTGGGTGACCCCTGTCGCGCGATCTACCATCCGCGGTGCTCGTTCCTCGCACCGCTCCCGCCAGGCCCGCCACGATCGCGCGACAGGGGTCACCCGCCCCCTTGCCGTCGGCTCACCCGGGCGCGGGCCGGCAGGCCGCCAGGCCCGGAGCTGGTCGCGGCGTCCGCGGAGGTAGGGGATTGCACCGGCGCGACACGGGTGGGACGAATGGCGGGAGACCGGGCAGATCGACCCCGGGTGCGCCACGATAGGGGCATGACCCGACAGGCGGACGAGGGGGAACCGGTGACGGACGACGTGGTGGTGGACGAGAGGGCGGCGGAGATCCTCGCGTTCTGGGAGCTGGCGCGGCCGAGCGCCGGGATGGCGCGCGTGGGTGTGGTCACCGGCACCACGGTCTCCGAGACCGTGCCGCCGCCCGCGTGGTCGTTCGGCGACAACCCCGAGCTCGCGGACGGCCTCCTCGCGGCGGTCCTCAGCGGCGAGAAGACGGCGACGTCCTCGGCCCTGTGGGAGTACGAGGACTCGGGGGAGCCCGTCCCGCGCGTCGGGGAGCTGTCGATCCTGCTCGACGGCGCGGGCCACCCGCGGGCGCTCGTCCGCACGACCTCGGTCGAGATCGTCGCGTTCGAGGACGTCGACGCGGACTTCGCCCTGGCGGAGGGGGAGGACGACGGCTCGCTCGAGGCGTGGCGCGACGGTCACGAGACGTACTTCAAGCGCGTGCTGGAGCGCGAGTTCGCTCCCGACATGCCGCTCGTGTGCGAGCGGTTCGAGCTGCGTTACCCGCGCTGAGCGGGGGATGAGCGGTGGCCGGCCGTGCCACGGTCGGCCGGCCACCGCTCGCGGGGCAGTGAAGAGGTCTACCCCGGGACTGGTGACGCGCCGACACGGTGGTCCGGTCGGCCCGCCGCGGTGAGCAGGAGCGTGCGCACGTCCTGCGCGACCACGGAGCGTGCGCCGCGCAGGACCGCGAGCTCGGGCACGGCGCTCGCGAGGACCGCGCCGGTGCGCTGGTCGGTGCCGCGGAGCACGGCGGCCGTGGCCTCGGCGAGCTCCGCGCCGCACGCGACCCCCGTCGGCCCGCCGAGCACGACGGCGTCGGGCTCGAGGATCGCCACGACCGGCTGGAGCACGATCGCGACGCGGCGGGCGAGGTCCTGCACGAGCGCGTGGACGGCGTCGGTGTCTCGGTGCTCCCGGACGGCGGCGACGGCTGCGGCGTACGGGGTGCCCTCCGTGACCCCGGGGACGCCCGCTCGGGCGCAGAGCTCGACGAGCCGCAGACCCCCGACGAGGTCCTGGACGTTGACGGAGTCGTCGACCCCGGCGGCGGGGACGGGGAGGTAGCCGATCTCGCCGGCGCCGCCCGTGGTGCCGTGGTGGACGCGCCCGTCGAGCCACGCTCCCATGCCGATGCCCTCGCCCAGCCACAGCAGCGCGAAGCTCTGCTCGTCCCGACCGGCGTCGCGCTCGGCGATCGCGGCGAGGTTCACGTCGTTCTCGACGCGCACGTCGATGCCCAGGGCGTCCTCGAGGTGGCCCCGCAGCCCCGCGCGCGGCCAGCCGGGGAGCTCGCCGACGAGGGCGATGTCGCCCGTGCGCGGGGCGACGGCGGCCTGGACGCCGACGACGGCGGTCGCTACGCGGGCGACCGGGATGCCTGCGTCTGCGCAGGCCTCGTCGCGCGCCGTGCGGACGTCGGTCGCGGCGGCGCGGTCCGGGCCGGCCGCGACGGTGGTCTCGCCGAGCGTCCGGCCGAGCGCGTCCACGACGCTCGCCCGCACGCCGTCGGGCACGACGTCGAGCGCGAGCCCGACGAGGACGTCGGTGCGAGCGGCGTACTGTGTCGCCTGCGGCCCGCGCGCCCCCTGCACGGAGCCGGTCGGCTCGATGAGACCGGACTGCTCGAGCCGCGCGACGATCTGCGAGGCCGTCGGGCGTGACACGCCCGTGCTGTCGCCGATCTGGGACCGGGTGAGCGGCCCGGCGTCGAGCAGGAGCTCGAGCGCCGCGCGATCGTTGATCGTGCGGAGCAGCCCCGGCGTGCCGGGGATCCTCGACGAGGGGGGCGCGGTCATGGCGTTCCTTCGAGCAGGCTTTAGGAAAGTTTCCTAATAGTGCCCTGTCTCGTCCCGTCGCGCAACTCGGCGCGGTCCGAGACGTGAGACCGCCGTCCCGAGGGGTGGCGCGGCAGCGTAGGCTCGCCGCATGACGCGCACCATTGATCTGGCAGTCGTGGCCGGGGACGGCATCGGGACCGAGGTCGTCGAGCAGGGCCTCGCCGTGCTCGAGGCCGCCGTGGCCGGCTCGGACGTGAAGGTCTCCACGACGCCGTTCGACCTGGGTGCGCGCCGCTGGCACACGACGGGCGAGACGCTCACCGACGCGGACCTCGAGGCGATCCGCGGCCACGACGCCATCCTGCTGGGCGCGATCGGCGACCCCAGCGTCCCGTCGGGCGTGCTCGAGCGCGGTCTGCTGCTCAAGCTGCGGTTCGCGCTCGACCACTACGTGAACCTGCGACCGGGCAAGCTGTACCCGGGTGTCACCTCACCCCTCGCCGACCCGGGCGAGATCGACTTCGTCGTGGTGCGCGAGGGCACCGAGGGTCCGTACGTCGGCAACGGCGGATCGCTGCGCACCGGCACGCCGCACGAGATCGCGACCGAGGTATCCCTCAACACGGCGTTCGGCGTCGAGCGCGTGGTGCGCGACGCGTTCGGCCGCGCCCAGGCGCGCCCGCGCAAGCACCTGACGCTCGTGCACAAGCACAACGTCCTCGTGCACGCTGGCCACCTGTGGCGGCGCACGGTCGAGGCCGTCAACGCCGAGTTCCCCGACGTCACGACCGACTACCTGCACGTCGACGCCGCGACGATCTTCCTCACCACGAAGCCCTCGCGCTTCGACGTGATCGTCACCGACAACCTGTTCGGCGACATCCTCACCGACCAGGCCGCCGCGATCACGGGCGGGATCGGCCTCGCCGCGTCCGCGAACATCAACCCCGACCGCACGGCGCCGTCGATGTTCGAGCCGGTGCACGGCTCCGCTCCGGACATCGCCGGGCAGGGCAAGGCCGACCCGACCGCCACGGTGCTGTCGGTCGCGCTGCTCCTCGACCACCTGGGCCTCGGCGACGAGGCGAAGCGCGTCGAGGCGGCCGTCGCGGCCGACCTCGCCGACCGGGGGAGCCGAGTACGCTCGACGGCCGAGGTGGGCCGCGAGCTCGCCGCTCGCGTCGCCGGCTGACACCCCCGCCCGGGTCCTGCACGGACCCGGGCACCGGTTCGCCCGCAGTCCCCGCACCTCGGTCGTCATCGCCCCAGGACCGGATCCCTCCCGTTCTGACCCGGTGACGCCCCTGCCGTCGTCGTACCCTCGCGCGGATCGCCGCACGAGCCGTACGGTCGTGGAAAACTAGGCGGAGACCACCCGGGTCGCCAGGTGAAAGGCCTCATGATGAGCACCCTCGCAGCGCAGCACCAGCCGTCCTCCTCGGAGGAGGACCTCATCGCCCTGTTCGACGTCCGCCCCACGGACGCCCCGACGCCGCCCGCCGAGCGCGAGGCCGCGATCGCGGCCCCGAAGTTCGGCACGGTCTTCACGGACCACATGGCGCGGATCAGCTGGAACTCGACCGACGGCTGGGTCGACCGCCGCATCGAGAAGTACGGCCCCCTCCTGCTGGACCCGGCGACCGCCGTCCTGCACTACGCGCAGGAGATCTTCGAGGGCATGAAGGCGTACCGCCACGCGGACGGGTCGGTGTGGACGTTCCGCCCCGAGGCCAACGCCGCGCGCTTCGCGCGCTCCGCGCACCGGCTCGCGCTGCCCGCGCTGTCGGTCGACGACTTCGTCGGCTCGATCACCGCGCTCGTGCGCACCGACGTGGACTGGGTCCCGTCGGGCGAGGAGGCGAGCCTGTACCTGCGGCCGTTCATGTACGCGTCGGAGGCGTTCCTCGGCGTGCGCCCGTCGCTCGAGGCCGAGTACCTGGTGATCGCGTCGCCGGTCGGGCCCTACTTCTCGGGCGGCGTGAAGCCCGTGTCGATCTGGGTCGACCGCGAGTACAGCCGCGCGGGCGCCGGTGGCACGGGAGACGCCAAGTGCGGTGGCAACTACGCCTCCAGCCTGCTCCCGCAGGTGGTGGCGCAGCAGCACGGGTGCGAGCAGGTGTGCTTCCTCGACTCCGGGACGCGCACGTTCCTCGAGGAGCTCGGCGGCATGAACGTGTTCGTCGTCAAGGCGGACGGCTCGGTCGAGACGCCCGAGCTCAGCGGCTCGATCCTCGAGGGCGTCACGCGCTCGTCGATCATCCGCCTCCTCACCGACCGCGGGCACGACGTGGTCGAACGCAGGATCCCCCTCACCGACGTCCTCGCCGGGATCCGGGACGGCTCCGTGACCGAGGTGTTCGCGTGCGGCACGGCCGCCGTCATCACCCCGATCGGACGCCTCGCGGGGTCCGACTTCGACCACACCATCGGTGGGGGTGAGGCCGGGACGCTCACGATGGCGATCCGGACCGAGCTCACCGACATCCAGACCGGGCGCGCGGCCGACCGCCACGGCTGGCTGCGCCGCCTCGCCTGAGGCGCGTCCTCCGGACCCTGCACGACGACGGGGCGCGCCTCCCGCGGGAGGCGCGCCCCGTCGTCGTGCGGGCCGGTCAGCGTGGACGCGCCGGCCGGTGGGTCAGAGGGCGGTCGCCGGCCGCACGACGATCGTCCGCCCGGCGACGCCCGCGAGCAACGACCAGACCGCGATGCCGATCAGCAGGTTGATGAGCCCGGACAGTGCCGCCGCCGTGACGTCGCTCGACCAGGCGAACGGGAGCACGGCGATCACCACGACGACCAGCGCCATGATCCAGCCGAAGAACGCGCGCGGGCGCGGCGTGCTGAGGATGAGCAGGTGCAGCACGCCTGCGGCGAGGACCGCGAGGATCGCCCCGTCGATCGCCCAGGCCGCCTGGCGCGACCCTGTGCCGAACAGGTCCGGCGGCGGCACCAGCGTGATCGAGAAGATCCGCTCGAAGATGATCACGCCGAGCAGCCCGATGAGCGCGGCGACGAGCGCCGTCGCCGCAGCGCCCGCCCAGAACCGGCCGGCCTCGACCGCGAGGCGCGGGTCCGCGGGGTTGACCGGGGGCCTCTGCTCGGGGAAGCCGGTCGGGGGGATCGCGGGGGGCTGGGCCTGCTGCGGTACGGGCGGCTGCCCGTAGCGGCGCGTCGGGGGGTTCTGCGGGTCGTAGCCGCCCGGCGTCGGGTCGCTCATCGTCACTCCTCGGTCGGTCGCCGCCGCGCCCGAGGGCGATGGGCGGCTCAGTGGATGGACGCTCGTGTCCATCCTCGCGGAACCTGTGGCACCATGTGCCCTGTGACACACCTCGTCTCCCAGCTCATTATCGAGTAGCGCGCCCGGTAGCACTCACCGGACGCGCAGACCTCCCGCACCCTCGGGGGGTCTTTTTGTTGCTGGGCACCACCCCCGCCCGGCGGCACGGATGCCGGGCCTCCCGCCTCACGAGGGCCCCGCCCGGCGTCCTGGGAGACGGACCAGAGGGACGGACGCTGCGGCGTCCGCGACACGACGAACGGCAGGAAGAGGCACCATGACCTCGGCGACGACCCCCGTGACCGGCCCCCGCGAGCCCCGGGTCTTCCACGTCTACGACACGACCCTGCGCGACGGCGCGCAGCAGGAGGGCATGAACCTCTCCGTCGCCGACAAGCTCGCCATCGCCCCGCTTCTCGACGAGCTCGGCGTCGGCTTCATCGAGGGTGGCTGGCCGGGCGCGGTGCCCAAGGACACGGAGTTCTTCCGCCGCGCCGCCAAGGAGCTCGACCTGCGTCACGCCGTGCTCGCCGCGTTCGGCTCGACCCGCAAGGCCGGGCTGCGCGCGTGGGACGACCCGCAGGTGCGGGCGCTCGTCGACTCCGAGGCGCCGGTCGTGACGCTCGTCGCCAAGTCCGACGTCCGGCACGTCGAGCGTGCGCTGCGCACGACGCCCGACGAGGGCCTCGCGATGATCACCGACACCGTGTCGTTCCTCGTGGGCGAGGGGCGCCGGGTCGTCGTCGACGCGGAGCACTTCTTCGACGGCTACCGGTACGACGCCGCGTTCACGCGGTCCGCCGTGCAGGCCGCGTTCGAGGCGGGGGCCGAGGTCGTGGCCCTGTGCGACACCAACGGCGGGATGCTGCCCACGTGGGTCGTCGAGATCGTCGAGGAGCTGCGCGACGCCGTCGGGCTCCCGCACGGGCGCGACGCGCTCCCGGGCGACGC
The DNA here is from genome assembly GCF_059758455.1 of Cellulosimicrobium sp. GQ32. Lineage (NCBI taxonomy): Bacteria > Bacillati > Actinomycetota > Actinomycetes > Micrococcales > Promicromonosporaceae > Cellulosimicrobium > Cellulosimicrobium sp. GQ32. The sequence continues at coordinate 51,402 of NZ_JCAXEP010000011.1, forward strand.
GCTGCTCGGCATGCACGCGCACAACGACTCGGGCTGCGCCGTCGCGAACACCCTCGCGGCCGTCGAGGCGGGCGCGGCCCACGTGCAGGGGACGGTCAACGGGTACGGGGAGCGCACGGGCAACGTCGACCTCCTCACGGTCGTCGCGAACCTCGAGCTCAAGCACGGTCTGCGCACGCTCACCGGGGAGGGGCTGGAGGAGGCCACGCGCATCTCCCACGCGATCAGCGAGATCACCAACATCTCCCCGTACGCGCGCCAGCCGTACGTCGGCGCGAGCGCGTTCGCGCACAAGGCCGGTCTGCATGCGAGCGCGATCAAGGTCGACCCGGACCTCTACCAGCACATCGACCCGACGGCGGTCGGCAACGACATCCGCATGCTCGTCTCCGACATGGCCGGCCGCGCGTCGATCGAGCTCAAGGGGCGCGAGCTCGGGTTCGACCTCTCGGGCCAGGGCGAGCTCCTCACGCGCGTGACCAACAGGGTCAAGGACGACGAGGCGAACGGCTACACGTACGAGGCCGCGGACGCGTCGTTCGAGCTGTTGCTCCGCGAGGAGATCACGGGTGAGCGCCCGCCGTACTTCCGGGTCGAGAGCTGGCGCACGATCGTCGAGCGGGCGGGGTCGCGCGGTACCGAGGCGACGGCCGAGGCCACCGTCAAGCTCCACGCCGGGGGAGAGCGCATCGTCACGACCGGCGAGGGCAACGGGCCTGTCAACGCGCTCGACCACGCGCTCCGGCTCGCGCTCGGCCGCGTCTACCCCGAGATCGACGTGTTCGAGCTCATCGACTTCAAGGTCCGCATCCTCGACACCGAGCAGGGCACGGACGCGATCACGCGCGTCCTCATCGAGACGACCGACGGCTCGACGTCGTGGTCGACCGTCGGCGTCGGGCCGAACCTCATCGAGGCCGCGTGGGAGGCACTGACCGACTCCGCGATCTACGGGCTGGTCCACGCGGGCGTCGACCCCCGCTGAGGCCGGCGCTGCCGCCGGTGCGGGGTCACGTCGAGGCGCCCGCCACCGGCGCGGTGGCGGGCGTGATCCACCCGGTGCGGTGGAACCACGCGACGTAGGAGTCGAGCATCGACGCGTCCACCGGGGGGCACTCGATCCCCGTCCCCGCGAGCCCGGCCTCCACGTTCTCCCTGCCGAACCGAGGAAACGTCCCCTCGAAGTAGAGCTCCTTGACCGTGACGTCCCGAGCGGCGGCGACCGTCGTGAAGATCGGCAGGAACGGGACCACGGGGTGGTCCGGGGACGCGGCGCAGAGCTCACGCAGCCGGCCGACCCAGGTGTCGTAGTCGACGGTCTCGATCCGGTGCCCGGCGGCGCGGAGCCGATCGACCATCTCCCCGAGCAGCCCGTACCGCGGGTTGGTGAGGTGGAACGTCGCGCCGCGGGGATCGACCGGGTGCTCCGCGAGGTGGACGAGCGCCCGGGCGAGGTGGTCGGCGGGGACGAGGTCGAGCGGGAGGCCGACGTCGGGAGCCGAACCCATCTCGGCCATCGCCTTGAAGAACGCGACGATGGCGGCGTCCGTGTTCCAGGCGCCGTCGGTCGTGCGGCCGGTGATCTCGTAGGGGCGGTACACGGACACCGGGACGCCGCGCTCGCGCGCCAGACCGAGGATGCGCTCGGCCACCCACTTGCTCTCCGGGTAGCCCATCGACATCCGCTCGACGTGCTCGACGGCGTCGCGCTCGGACACGTGGGGGACGCGTGCCGACCCTGCGCCGGAGAGCACGGCGATGGTGGAGACGTAGTGCACCGGGATGCCGCCGCCCCGGAGCGCGAGGCTCGCGACGCCCCGGGTGCCGTCCACGTTGGTGGCGCGGAGCCACTCGTACGGGTACGCGAAGTTGACCTGTGCGGCCGAGTGGTAGATGCGTCCCGTGCGTCGCGCGAGCGCGTCCAGCTCGTCCGGGGAGAGCCCGAGCCGAGGCGCCGAGAGGTCGGCCGGCAACGCGTGCACGCGGTGCGCGTCGCCGAGCGGCGGGTGACCGTACCGCTCCTGCGCCGCGGAGATCCGGCGCCGGGCAGCCTCCTCGTCCGGCGCGCGGACGAGGCACTCCACCTCGGCACCTGTGCGTGCGAGCAGCTCGCGCAGGAGGTAGGAGCCGAAGAAGCCGGTGGCGCCCGTGAGGAGGACGCGCCGTCCCTCGGGCCGGTCGCCGAGCGGGGCGGTCTGCGGGAGGTGAACGTCGGCGCGCCACCGGTCGCTCGCCTCCTGCACGAGCGCGCCGTGCGCGGCGACGTGCGCCACGGCGCTCGTGAACGGTCCGAGCCGAGGCTCCGACAGCAGGGACTGGATCAGCGGATAGCCGCTCGCACCGTCCAGGTCGAGCTCGGCCTGGATCCGCGCGACCAGACGAGCGGCGTCGAGCGACGTCCCGCCCGACTCGAAGAAGTGGACGTCGGCACCGCCCGGAAGCCTGAGCGTCTCGGTCCAGGCTGCGCGCACGACCGCCTCGGGGGACGACTTCCCTCCCGTGGCGGGCGTCGCGGCGTCGGGACCGGTGAGGTCCGTCTCTCGCGCACTGCGCTCGAGCCGTCGCCTGTCCGTCTTGCCGTTGGTCGTGCGCGGGAGCTCGTCGACGACGAGCACGGACGACGGCATCATCCATGCGGGGAGCCTGTCCCGGGTGCTGGCGCGGACGAGGGCGAGGTCCACGACCGCGCCCGGCGCGGGGACGACGAACGCGACGAGCCGCGCGTCGGCGTCCCTGCCGACCGCGACGACCGCGGCGTCGTCGACCTGCGGGACCGTCCGTACGGCGTGCTCGACCTCACCGAGCTCGATCCGGAAGCCGCGCACCTTGACCTGGTCGTCGTGGCGCCCGCGGAACTCGAACGTCCCGTCGCCGCGACCGCGCACCCGGTCGCCCGTGCGGTACCAGCGCGTCTCGGCGACGGAGCCCACCGCGAGGCGGACGAACCGGCGCGCGGTGAGCTCGGGGTCGGAGAGGTAGCCGACGGCGAGGCCGTCGCCGCCGATCAGCAGCTCGCCGTCCTCGCCGTCCTCGGCGGGCGTGCCGTCGGGCCGCAGGACGACGCAGCGGGCGTAGGGGACGGGGCGGCCGATCGGCACGGGGTCCTGAGACCCGGGGGCGACGTCGTGCGTCGTGGTCACCGCGGTGCACTCCGTGGGGCCGTAGACGTTGACGAGGCGTCCTGCGCGCGCCGCGACGACGGCGGCCGGGCCTGCGGCGAGCGTCTCGCCGCCCGTGACGACCTGGGCGAGGCCGTCGAAGACCTCCGGCCGGGTTCGCGCGAGATGGTGCAGCAGGCTCGTGGTGAAGAAGGCGGTGTCGACCGCGTCGCGGCGCAGCCGCCGCTCCAGGGCCTCCGGCGCCAGGAGGAGCTCGGACTCGGCGACGACGAGGCAGCCACCTCGCAGCAGGGTCGTCCAGATCTCGATCGTCGACGCGTCGAACGCGAGGGCTGACGCGTGCAGGAACCTGCGTCCCGGTCCCATGTCCAGGAAGCCGCCGCGGGTGGCCAGGAGGCGGACGGCACGCTGCCCGACGCCGACCGCCTTCGGTGTCCCGGTCGACCCCGAGGTGAACATCACGTAGGCGAGCGGGTCCGCCCCGTCCGTCGTGCCGTGCGGTGGTGTCGATGTCGGTGTCGTCGTCGGCCCGCAGACGTCGAGCACCGGGACGTCGCCCACGACGGTCGGCGTCGCGGCCGACGTGCGCGCGACGAGGCGGCAGCCGACGGCGCCCAGCATCGTCGCGGCGCGGTCGCGCGGCGTCGCCTCGTCGAGCGGGAGGTAGGCGGCGCCCGTGCGCAGCACCGCGAGCAGCGCCGCGAGGGTGTCGAAGCCCCGCGGGCCGAGCACGGCGACGACGTCGCCGCGTCGTGCGCCGCCGTCGACGAGGCGTGCCGCGACGTCGCACGACGCCGCGAAGAGCTCCACGTAGGAGTAGGTCCGGTCGCCCTCGACGACAGCGGGTGTCGACGGGTGGGTGCGCACTCGGTCGTCGAAGAGCGCGACGAGGGTACGGGCGTCGTCCATGAGTTCCCCCTGCTTCGCAGACGTCCACGGCGCGCCGGCCCCTGCACGACGATCGTCCCGTGGACGTACTCACACGATCGCACCGGGACCGTCGCGCCGCATGCGCGCGGCGACGGCGGCCGTGACCGACGTCTCCCGCCGAGCGGGCGTCTCGCGGGCTTAGGGTGGACGGGTGCGTGGTGAGTACAAGGTCCCCGGTGGCAAGCTCGTGGCGGTCGACGTCGAGGTGGAGGCCGGGCGGCTCGCCCGCGTCGCGGTGAGCGGCGACTTCTTCCTCGAGCCGGACGACGCGCTCGAAGACATCGACGGTGCGCTCACCGGCATGCCGGAGACGGCGACGGTCGCGCAGCTCGCGAGTGCCGTGCAGGGCGCGCTCGGCGAGGACGTCACGATGATCGGCTTCTCGCCCGAGGCCGTCGCGATCGCGGTGCGCCGTGCGCTCGGGCACGCGACGGGGTGGCACGACCACACGTTCGAGCTGATCCACGAGGGGCCGGAGAGCCCGGCGATGCACCTGGCGCTGGACCAGGTGCTCACCGAGGAGCTCGACGCCGGTCGACGCGGCCCCACGCTGCGGATCTGGGAGTGGGCGTCGGCGGCCGTGATCATCGGCTCGTTCCAGTCGCTGCGCAACGAGGTCGACGCCGAGGGCGCGGCACGGCACGGCGTGACGGTCGTGCGCCGGATCTCGGGCGGCGGGGCGATGTTCGTCGAGCCGGGCAACACCATCACGTACTCCCTCTACGTGCCTGCGTCGCTCGTCGAGGGCCTGAGCTTCGAGCGGTCGTACGCGTTCCTCGACGACTGGGTGCTGGGTGCGCTCGCGTCGGTCGGCATCGACGCGACGTACAAGCCGCTCAACGACATCGCGTCGCCCGCGGGCAAGATCGCCGGGGCGGCGCAGAAGCGGCTGCGCGGGGGAGCGGTGCTCCACCACGTGACGATGGCGTACGACATCGACGCCGACAAGATGACCGAGGTGCTCCGCATCGGCCGGGAGAAGCTCTCGGACAAGGGGACGAAGAGCGCGAACAAGCGCGTGGACCCCCTGCGCTCGCAGACGGGCATGTCCCGCGAGGCCGTCATCGAGGCGTTCGAAGACCACTTCCGGTCGCGGTACCGGACGGTCGAAGGCAAGGTCACGCCCGAGGAGCGGGCGCAGGCCGAGGAGCTCGCGCGCACGAAGTTCTCGACGCCGGAGTGGACCGCGCGCGTGCCGTGACCCCGACGTAGCGGGGTCTCGCCCGACCAGCCAGGGCTCTCCCTCGCGCGACCGGGTGGCTGCCCCGCCGCCGATTGTTAAGAACGTGCAACATCTGTCGACCGGGCTTTCGTTCGCGCGACGATGGCAGTAATCTTCACGCATACGTCCTCTGATGGAAGTTAGTTTCACGCCGCGCAGGCCGACCGGCCGCGCGGGACCGTCAGGACACCCGAACCGGCCGTCCCCCATCGGCCGACAGAAAGGAAGTGTCACGGCATGCAGCGACGCAGCACGGTGGCCGTCACGGGCACCCTCGTCCTCACGCTCGGCCTGGCCGCGTGCAGCTCCGGCGGAGGGTCCGGATCCGAGGCGACCGGGGGCGACGACGCCACCGACTTCTCGGGCGAGACCCTCACCGTCTGGATCATGGAGGGCACCAACCCCGACGCCGACGCGTTCTTCGACGAGGTGACGACCGCGTTCAAGGAGGAGACCGGCGCCGACCTCCAGATCGAGTTCCAGCCGTGGGCCAGCGCCCACGACAAGTTCACGACCTCCATCGCGGGCGGCACGACGCCGGACGTCGCCGAGGTCGGGACGACCTGGACCGGTGAGTTCGCCGACGTCGGTGCGCTCGCTGACCTCTCCGACCGTATCGCCGAGGCCGGCCTCGAGGACGACCTCGTCCCGGGTCTCGTCGAGTCCGCGACGCTCGACGGTGGCACCTACGGCATGCCGTGGTACGCCGGCGTGCGCTCGGTCGTGTACCGCGCCGACCTGTTCGAGGCCGCGGGCATCGAGGCGCCGACGTCGTGGGACGAGCTCGTCGCCGCGGCGGACGCGCTCAAGGCCGCGAACCCCGAGATCATCCCGTTCCCGGTCGCCGGTGACAGCCAGTACGGTGCGATGCCCTTCGTCTGGGGCGCCGGCGGCGACCTCGCGGTGCAGGACGGCGACACCTGGACGTCGGCGATCAGCTCGCCCGAGTCTGTCGAGGGCCTCGAGTTCTACACGGGTCTCGCGACCGAGCACGGCTTCTCGACCGCTGCCGCGACGACGTGGAAGGAGACCGACCTCCTCGCCGCGTTCGAGCAGGGCCAGGTCGGCATGATGATCTCCGGGAGCTGGACGCCGGGCAAGATCGTCGCCGACGTCCCGGACATGGAGGGCAAGATCGGCGCCTTCCCGATCCCCGGCCAGACCGAGGGACTGGCCGACTCGTTCCTCGGCGGCTCGCACCTCGGTGTCTTCGAGGCGAGCGAGAAGCAGGACCTCGCCTGGGAGTTCGTCGAGATGATGACGACCGGCGAGTTCGCGGAGGAGTGGGGCCAGCAGTCCGGCTACTTCCCGGGCCAGACGTCGCTCCTCGAGAAGGTCATCGAGGAGGACGACCCGCTGGTCGCGCCGTTCGCCCAGCAGATGGTCGAGGCCGGCCGGTCCGTCCCGGTGACCCCGCTCTACGGCCAGATCCAGGGCAAGAAGACGCTCGAGACGATGCTCCAGTCGATCCTCTCGGGCAGCGCCACCGTCCAGGAGGCCGCCGACACCGCGGCCGCCGACATGGACGAGACGTTCGGCTCCTGAGCCGACCCGCGTCCGGCCGCGGGGACACCCCGCGGCCGGACGCCGCGCTCCTCCGCCCTCCCGTACCACGCGACAGGACCATCTCCATGGCAGACCTCCGAGCCGTGCCCGGCGCCTCGCCGGCCCCGGCCGCCCCGGCCGACCGGCCGCCATCGGGCACCCCGTCGACCGGCGCGCGCCGGCGCCGGCCCGGCGGCCTCGGCCACCGTTCCCCGCTGCGTCCCTGGCTGCTGCTGGCACCGGGACTCCTCGTGCTCGGCGTACTGCTGCTGTGGCCGCTCGTGCGGGTGTTCCTGCTCTCGCTGCAGGACTACGGGCTGCGGCAGATCGCGAGCGGCGAGTCGAACTGGATCGGGCTGCAGAACTACGCCGACATCCTCGGCGACAGCTACCTGTGGACCGTCGTCCTGCCCAACACGGTCCTCTTCGCGCTCGCGTGCGTCGTGCTCACCGTGGCGCTCGGCACCGCGGTCGCGCTGTTCCTCAACACGCTCGGCGGGTTCTGGCGGGGCGTCGGCGCGACGGCGATCATGGTCGCCTGGGCGGTGCCCGCGATCACGGGCACATACGTGTGGGTGTGGATCTTCGACCCGCTCAACGGACTCGTCGCGTCGGTCCTCGAGGGCGTCGGCGCGATCGAGCCGGGGACCGTGAACTGGTTCACCGAGCGACTGTCGTTCTACGCCATCGCGACGCTCAACGTGGTGCACCACGGGTTCCCGTTCGTCGCGATCACGGTGCTCGCGGGGCTCATGACGATCCCGCACGAGCTCCACGAGGCGGCGAAGGTCGACGGCGCGACCGCCTGGCGGCGCTTCTGGGCGATCACCGCGCCGATCCTGCGTCCGGTGTTCGCCGTGGTCACCATCCTGTCGACCATCTGGGACTTCAAGGTCTTCACGCAGATCTACCTCATGCCCGGCGGCAACGGCGGCAACAAGGACGTGTTCAACCTCGGCGTGTGGTCGTACATCGAGTCGTTCGCGCAGGGCAAGTACGGCATGGGCTCGGCCATCGCGGTCCTGCTCACGCTCATCCTGCTCGGCATCACGCTCGTGTACATGCGCACCCTGTTCAAGGAGGAGGAGCTGTGAGCGCCGCCGTCGACACCCGCACCCCGCCCCGGCCCGCCCCCCGGACGGACCAGGTCCTGCGTACCCACCCGCGCCGACCCGGCGTCGCGACCGCAAAGATCGCGGGGCTCGTCGCCCTGCTCGCCTTCTCGCTCTTCCCCGCCTACTGGATGTTCTCCTCGGCGATCGACCCTGAGGCCGCGACCCGCGGCGCGCGACTGCTCCCCGCCGGGGTCACGTGGGAGAACTTCGTCACCGTGATCGACGACGGCGGGTTCGGTCAGTACCTGCGCAACTCGGTCCTCGTCGCGGTGGGCACCGTCCTGGCGTCGTCGGTCGTCGCGCTGCTCGCCGCCGTCGCGGTGAGCCGGTTCCGCTTCCGGTTCCGCAAGTCGATGCTCGTGCTCATCCTCATGGTGCAGATGGTCCCGCTCGAGGCCCTGGTCATCCCGCTGTTCCTCCAGATGCGCAACCTCAACATGCTGAACTCGCTCCTGGGCCTGACGATCGTCTACCTCGCGTTCGCCCTGCCCTTCGCGATCTGGACGCTCCGCGGCTTCGTCGCGGCGGTGCCCGTCGAGCTCGAGGAGGCTGCGTACCTCGACGGTGCCTCATGGGGCCGCATGTTCTGGAGGATCCTCGTCCCGCTCGTGGCGCCCGGCGTCGTCGCGACGAGCGTCTTCTCCTTCATCACGGCATGGAACGAGTTCATCTTCGCCCTGACGTTCCTGCAGCAGTCGAGCAAGTACACCGTGCCGATCGGTCTGCAGAAGTTCTTCGGCGAGAACACGACCGACTGGGGCGCCGTCATGGCGGCGTCGACCATCATCACGCTGCCCGTGCTCGTGTTCTTCGTGCTGGTGCAGCGCAACCTCTCGTCGGGCCTGACCGCTGGGTCGGTGAAGGGATGAGCGACGCGACCTCCGCCCCGGTCCTCGCACCGGTGGACGACGACGACGTCGTCCGCGCCGTCAACGGTGTGCTCCTGCCCGGCTTCACCGGCACCGACTCCTTGCCCGCCTGGCTCCACGAGGCTGCGCGTGACGGGCTCGCCGGCGTCGTCCTCTTCGGGCACAACACGCCCGACGTCGCGACGGCCTCCCGGCTCACGAGCCTCCTGCGCGGGGCGTCGCCGGACGTCCTCGTCGCGATCGACGAGGAGGGCGGGGACGTGTCCCGCCTCCAGGCGGCGACCGGGTCGAGCCTGCCAGGCAGCGCCGCCCTGGGCGTGGTCGACGACGTCGCGGTCACCGAGGAGGTGGGCGCCGCGTTCGGCCGCCTCCTCACCGCGACCGGCGTGGACCTCGACCTCGCCCCCGACCTCGACGTGAACTCCGACCCGGGCAACCCGGTCATCGGCGTGCGGTCCTTCGGCGCCGACCCGGCGCTCGTCGCCCGGCACGGCGTGGCGTTCGTGCGCGGGCTGCACGCGGGGGGTGCGGGCGCGTGCGGCAAGCACTTCCCCGGCCACGGTGCGACGAGCGTCGACTCGCACCTCGCCCTGCCGGTCGTCGACGCGAGCCTCGCCGAGCTGCGCGCCCGCGACCTGCCGCCGTTCGTCGCGACGATGACGCCAGGAGGCTCCTCCGGGGCGGGGGCGGACGACGACGCCCGGCTCGACGCGGTCATGACCGCCCACGTCGTCGTGCCCGCTCTCGGCCCGCTCCCGGCGACGCTCGAGCCCGCGGTCGGCGCACTCGTGCGTGAGCTCGGCTACGACGGCCCGATCGTCACCGACGCGCTCGACATGGGCGCCGTCGCCGCGTACGCCGAGACGGGGCCGGGCGAGACCGGGGCCGAGGGGGTGCCGACCCACGGGATCGGCGAGGTCGCCGTGCGCGCGATCGAGGCGGGTGCCGACCTGCTGTGCCTCGGCACGACCGTCGGCCGCGACGACGAGGCGCTGTTCCGCCAAGCCCAGGCCGCGCTCGTCTCCGCCGTCGCGTCGGGGCGGGTCCCGCTCGCTCGGCTGCGTGCGTCGGTCGCGCGCACCGCGACCGCGCGGACCGCGATCCGCAGGCGCCAGGCCGCGAGCGGAATCGTGCCCTCGCCGGAGTCGGCGGCGACCGCGCTCGACGCGCTCGAACGCGTGGGATCCGACGTCGCGGCTCGCGCCGTGCGGTTCGCGGACCCGGCGCCGGGCCCTGGCCCGGTCCTGACCGCGGCGCCTGACGTCGTCGACCTCCGACTGCGCTTCGACCACGCCGCCGGACGGACGGCCCAGCACGTCCAGCGCGCGTTCGACGACGCCTTCGGCACCGGCGTCCGGCACCTGCGACCAACCGACGCCGCCGCATGGACGCAGGCGTTCGACGCCGTCCGGTCGAGCGACCGCCCGCTCGTCGTGCTCACGCGCGAGCCCGTACCCGGCTCGGACGAGCGCGAGCGGCTCGACGCGCTGCTCGCCGACCGCCCGGACGCCGTCGTCGTCCACACCGGGTTCCCGGGCGCCGTCGCACAGTGGTTCGGCCGGGGTGCCGACGAGGCGGTGCCCGTGGACGCCGTGCCCGACGACGGCGCGCGACCGGTCGTCGTGGCCGCGTGCGGGACGGGGCGGGCGAACGCGCGCGCCGCCGTCGCGCTGCTCACCGGCACACGCTGGTCGTCCGAGGCCGGTCGGGGCGCGTTCGCGTCGGACATCGAGGGTGAGGCGCACTGATGATCGTCCTGGGCCTGTCCTCCGGCACGTCGGTCGACGCGATCGACGCGGCAGCGGCCGAGCTCACGCTCGGCGGCGACGGCGTGCTGCGCCTGCGGCCGCTCGGTCACACCGAGTACGCGTGGCCGCTCGCCCTGCGCGAGCGCATCCTCAAGGCCCTGCCGCCCGCCGCGGTCGACGTGGCCGAGGTCGCGCAGCTCGACACCCTCATCGGCCAGGAGCTCGGTCGCGCGGGCCGCCGCGCGATCGACGACGTCGCCGGCGGCGACGTCGACCTCGTCGCGTCGCACGGGCAGACGATCTACCACTGGGTGGTCGGCGCCCGCGCTCGGGGCACGCTCCAGCTCGGGAACGCGGCGTGGGTCGCGGAGCACACCAAGCGGCCCGTCATCAGCGACTTCCGCGTCGCCGACGTCGCCGCGGGCGGCCACGGCGCGCCCCTCGTCAGCGTGCTCGACGCGCTGTGGCTCGGGCGCGACGACGCCGCGACCGGGGGGAGCGGTGCGCAGGGCTCCGGGCTCACCGCCGCGCTCAACATCGGCGGGATCGCGAACGTGTCGCTCGTCGGGCGCATCGACGACCCGGTCACGGGCTGGGACACCGGGCCGGGGAACTGCCTGCTCGACGTCGCGGTCACGGCGATCACCGACGGCCGTCTCGCGTACGACGAGGACGGCAAGCTCGCTGCGCAGGGAACCGTCGACCCCGGCGCGCTCGCGGCGCTGCTCGACGACCCGTACTTCGCCGCGCCCGCGCCCAAGTCGACCGGGCGCGAGCACTTCGACACCACGTACACCGCACGCCGTCTCGCGTCCGTGCGGCCCGGCCTCACCGGCCCCGACCTCGTCGCGACGCTCACCGAGCTCACCGCCGTGAGCGTGGCGGACGCGCTCGCCGGGTGCGACGTACGCCGCGTCGTCGCGTCGGGCGGCGGGGCCCGCAACCCTGTGCTGCTCGACCGTCTGCGGGTGGCGCTCGCCGCGCGCGTGCCGCACGCGTGCGACGTCGTGACGTCCGACGCACTCGGGCTGCCCGTGGATGCGAAGGAGGCGTACCTCTTCGCGCTCCTCGGCTTCCTCTCGGCACACGGCCTGCCGGGCACCGCGGCGGGCGAGCACCGCCGTCGGGCGACCGGCGCCCGCCGCGCCGTGGTCCTCGGCTCGCTCACCCCGCCCACGCCGTTGCCGTGGCCCGCCGCGAGCGGGCCCGTGCGCCGTCTGGCGCTCGCCAACACTCCGCACGGGCTGCAACCGGGCCCGCGCACCAAGGGCCCGCTGTCGGACCCGACGAAGGGAAGCACCCGATGACCGACCCGACCGTCGCCGCAGACGCCGCCTCGCGACCCGTCCCGGGCGCCGTCCCGAGCGCCGACGAGTGGCAGGAGCTCGTGCGCCTGGCCTCACCCACCGAGGAGCGCAACCCGCGCACCACCGACGTCGACCTGTTGCCTACCGCGGACGTCGTCGGCCTCATCACGGACGAGGACGCGGGCGTCGCGGACGCCGTGCGCGCGCAGCGCGACCGTATCGCGGAGGCCGTCGATCTCGCGGTGGCGGCGCTGCGCGCGGGAGGGCGCGTGCACTACGTGGGCTCGGGGACTTCGGGACGTCTCGGCGTCCTGGACGCGGTCGAGCTCCTGCCCACCTACGGCGTGGGGGAGGAGTGGTTCGTCGCCCACCTCGCCGGGGGCGTCGGCGCGATGATGCTCGCGGTCGAGGGTGCCGAGGACGACGTGTCGCTCGGACGGGCGGACGTCGACGCGGTCGGTCCGGACGACGTCGTCGTCGGTCTCGCGGCGAGCGGCCGGACGCCGTACGTGCGCGGAGCGCTCGACGTCGCGCGCGAGCGGCGCGCCCGCACCGTGCTCGTCTCCGCGAACCCGGCCGCTCCGCTCGCGGCGGGTGTCGACGTCGCGATCCTCGTCGACACGGGTCCCGAGGTCGTCACGGGCTCGACGCGCATGAAGGCCGCGACCGCGCAGAAGCTCGTGCTCAACACGTTCTCCACCGCGACGATGATCCGCCTCGGCAAGACGTACTCGAACCTCATGATCGACGTGCGCCCGACCAACCAGAAGCTGCGCGCCCGCATCGTCCGGATGCTCGTGCAGGCGACGGGACTCGGCGCCCCGGAGTGCGAGGAGGTTCTGCACTCGGCCGGCGGCGAGGTGCACGTCGCGCTCGTCATGCTGCTGGCGGACGCTGACGCGGACACGGCGCGCGCCGCGCTCGGTGGCGACGGCGCCGCGGGAGTCCGCGACGCCCTCGCCCGGCTGGGCGCCCTCCCCGCACGATGACGATCCTGCCGAGGTAGAGGTCCGGTCTACCGGACCCCTACCTCGGCGGGGCGCGGGCCGAAGACGGCGGTGCCGACGCGGACGATCGTCGCGCCCTCGGCGATCGCGAGCTCGAGGTCGCCGCTCATGCCCATGGAGAGCTCGCCTGCGGCCGCCGTCCCCGGTGCGCCCGAGACTGCGACGGCCTCGCGCACCTCGCGCAGGCGCGCGAAGCCCGCGCGCACCACCGACTCGTCCGGCGAGTTCGCGCCGATCGTCATGAAGCCCCGCAGGCGCAGACCGTCGAGCGCGGCGACGGCGGTCGCGAGGGCGACGGCGTCGTCGGGGCGGACGCCCGACTTGGACTCCTCGCCCGACACGTTCACCTGGACGAGGACGTCGAGCGCCCGGCCGTCGCGCGCGGAGCGCGCCGCGAGCGCCTCGGCGAGCGCGAGCGAGTCCACGCTCTCGACCCCCGTCGCCGTCGCGAGGACCTGGTTGACCTTGTTGCGCTGGAGGTGCCCGATCATGTGGACCTCGACGCGGCCGTCGGCTACCAGGTCCGCGAGGTCGGGGGCCTTCGCGACGAGCTCCTGCACGCGGTTCTCGCCGATCAGGTCCGCGCCGGCCTCGACGACCGCGCGCACCGCGTCTGCGGGCTGCGTCTTGGTCGCCACGAGCAGCCGCACGTCCGACGGCGCGCGCCCGGCCGCGCGCGCGGCGTCGTCCACCCGGGACCGCACCCGGGCGAGGTTCTGCGCGATCTGCGCGGGCAGCACGGACGACGGCTCGGGGAGGGGCATGCGGTCAGTCTAGGTCGGCCGGGCCGTCCGAGATCCGGGTCGTCTCAGGGTGGTCCCGGATCGGCACCGGCGGCTCGATCGGCGAGAATGGTGGGGAAAGGACGGTGCCGTGAAGACACTGCTCAACATCATCTGGCTCGTGTTCGCCGGGCTGTGGCTCGCCCTGGGCTACGTCCTGGCGGGCATCATCTGCTGCATCCTCATCGTCACGATCCCGTTCGGCATCGCGTCGTTCCGCATCGCGGGCTACGCGCTGTGGCCGTTCGGCCGCACGGTCGTCGACAAGCCGACCGCGGGCGCGTGGTCGACGATCGGGAACGTCATCTGGGTGGTCGTGGCCGGCATCTGGCTGGCGATCGGGCACGTGGTCACCGCGATCCCGCTGTTCGTGTCGATCATCGGCATCCCGCTCGGGATCGCGAACCTCAAGATGATCCCGGTCTCGCTCCTGCCGCTCGGCAAGGACATCGTCCCGACCGACGCTCCGTACACCGCCTACCAGCGCTGACCGACCAGGCCTCTACCTCGCGATCGGGGCCGTGGTGCCAGCCGTCAGGCGCAGGAGGTCCGACGGCGCGAGGCCGACGTCGAGGCCGCGGCGTCCGCCCGAGACGTAGACCGCGTCGAACGCGAGCGCGGTGTCGTCGAGGAACGTGCGGTGACGCTGCTTCTGGCCCAGGGGCGAGATGCCGCCGACGACGTAGCCCGTCGCGCGCTCGGCCGCTGCGGGCTCCGCCATGGTCGCCTTCTTGCCGCCCGCCGCCTTGGCGAGCGCCTTGAGGTCGAGCTGGCGGTCGACCGGCACGATCCCCACGACGAGCGCGGCGCCGTCGACCACGGCGAGCAGGGTCTTGAACACCTGCTCCGCCGGCACCCCGATCGCCGCCGCGGCCTCCAGGCCGTAGGACAGGTCGCTCGACGGGTCGTGCTCGTACGGGTGCAGCGTGTGGGCGACGCCCTCGCGCTCGAGGAGCGCGATCGCGGGCGTGCCGGCGTGCGCGGACGACTTCGACTTCTTGGCCACGGGCCGATTCTGCCGCAGCGGCGCGCTACACGTTGACGTCGAGCAGGGAGCCGATCGCGTAGGTCACGCCCATCGCGACCGCGCCGCCGACGACGGTCCGGACCGTCGCGCGCCGGGTCGGTGCGTTCCCGAGGCGGGCCGAGCCCCAGCCCGTGAGCACCAGCGCGAGCACGACGGCGACGAACGTCAGCGGGATGCGCACGCTCGCGGGGGCGAGGAGGATCGCCGCGAGCGGGAGCAGGCCGCCCACCGTGAACGACACGATGGAGGCGACCGCGGCCTCCCACGGGCTGGTGAGCTCGTCGGGGTCGATGTGCAGCTCGGCGTCGGCGTGCGCGGCGAGCGGGTCGCGCTCGGTGAGCTGGACGGCGACCTGGCGCGCGAGGTCCGGCGTCAGTCCCTTCGCCTCGTAGATCCCCGTGAGCTCCGCGAGCTCGGCGTCCGGCATCTCGGCGAGCTCGCGCCGCTCGGTCGCGAGCAGCGCCTTCTCCGTGTCGCGCTGCGTGCTCACGGAGACGTACTCGCCCGCCGCCATGGACAGCGCGCCCGCGAGGAGAGCCGCGCCGCCCGCCGTCGCGATGACGGGGATCGACGTGCTCGTCGCCGCGACGCCCACGACGACGCCCGCGGTCGACACGATGCCGTCGTTCGCGCCCAGGACCCCGGCACGCAGCCGGTTGAGCCGTGACCCCGTGCTCTCGGGGTGGTGGGGCTCGCCGGGGTGCTGGCCGTTGCGCGGTGCGTCGCTCATGGCTTCACCGTAGGGGCCTTCCGGCGCGGCGCGACCGGGGGCCGCGCGGGCTCCTGGGCGAGCGGCCGGCCCGACGCAATGAGCGTGCGCGCCGAGGGCGCGGTGAGGTCTGATCGGCACATGGTGATCGAGCTGGAGACCCCGGAGGTCGACGGCCTGGGCGAGGCCCTGGACGCGCTGCGGACGTGGCAGGACGACGCGGCGCCGCTGCAGCTGCACCCCGGCGACGTGGGCTGGTTCTGGCGGTTCGGCGCGACGGCGACCGCCGCCGCGGTCCGGACGTGGCGCCGCGACGGACGGGTCGTCGCCGTCGGGCTGCTCGACGGCCCCGGCCTGCTCCGCCTGGGGATCGCACCGGACCTGCAGCGCGACGACGAGCTCGCGCGCCGCCTCGCCGACGACGCCGCCCGGCCCGAGCGCGGCGTGCTGGGGGAGGGCGGGGCGTCGGTCGAGGCGCCGGTGGGAGCTCGGGTGGACGAGCACCTGGCCGCGGCGGGCTGGCGCGTCGACGAGCGGTGGGCTCTCCTGCGCCGCGACCTGGCCGACCCGGTCGAGGCACCCGGGGTCCGGGTGCGTGGGGTCGGGCCGACGGAGGCCGCCGCGTGGGCCGAGACGCTCCGCTCGTCGTTCGGCGGGAGGCGGGCCGCTCCGGAGCGCTGGCACGCGCTCGCGTCCGGGCTCCCGTACGCCGATGCGCGCTGCCTCGTCGTGCACGACGGCCCGCCCGTCGCCGGCCCGCCCGCCGGCGGTCCCCCGGACGGCGCGGCGGCGGACGTCGGCACGGGGCCCGCCGTGGCCGTGATCGGCGTGTGGTCGGCGGGTCCGGGACGACCCGGGCTGATCGAGCCCATGGGGGTGCACGCCGACCACCGCGGCCGGGGTCTCGGCCGGGCGGTCACCCTCGCCGGGCTGGCGGCGCTCCGCGAGCTGGGCGCCTCGAGCGCGCTCGTCGCGACGCCGGCGTCCAACGTCGGAGGCGTGGCCACGTACGTCTCCGCGGGCTTCGCCCACCTGCCGGAGCGGTTCGACCGGCGGCGCGACGGCTCCTGACCACGCTGCCCGCGACGCCGGGAGCGAGACCGTCGGCGCAGGTCGCGCCCCGTCCCTTACGCTGCTCGGCGTGACGCAGGGGAACTCCACGACCGACCGACCGACCACACGCGCGGAGCGCTACGAGCACGGGAGAGGAGTGTTCGGCGCGGTCAACGCGACGGCGGGCGCCGTCCTCGCGGAGGCGCTCGCGGACGTGTCGCCCGAGCTCGAGCACCAGATCTCGGCCTGGGCGTACGGCGAGATCTACGCGCGGCCGCACCTGGAGCCGCGCGACCGGCAGCTCGTCACGCTCGGGATGCTCAGTGCCCTCGGCGGGTGCGAGCCCCAGCTCGAGATCCACGTCCGCACCGCGCTCGACGTCGGGCTCGCGCCGGCCGAGATCGTCGAGGCGCTCCTCCAGGCGGCCGTCTACTGCGGGTTCCCGCGGGCGCTCAACGCGACGGCCGTGGCGAAGCAGGTCTTCGCCGAGCGCGGGCTGCTGCCGCTCACCTGAGCGCGGTCGGGGCCGACGGCGCCCCGGTCCGTGGCGAGCGGCCGTGCCACCCCGTCCGCGGCGCCCGTCTGCCGCGGCCTAGAGCGGCCCGACCGCGAGCACGGTCACGACCGGCTCGCCCGCCTCGTCGCTCGCCGCGAGGTCGACGCTCGCCGTGATCGCCCAGTCGTGGTCGCCCGCCGGGTCGTCGAGCACCTGCCGCACGAGCCACGTGCCCGCGGGGACGACCCCGCCCGGGGCGTGCTCCGCCGTCGGACCCTCGTGGCCGGCCGGGACCTCCGCGCCGGCCTCGACGACCTGGAACAGCGCCGCGGCACGGGCTCCGGGGCCGATGCCCACCGCGTGGTCGCCCTGGTCCTCGAACAGCGGGTCGAGCGCGTCGCCCCACGCGTCCGCGTCCCAGCCCGCGCCGCCGTCGAGCGCGCCGAGCGCCCGGTAGTCCTCGCGGGACGCGAGCTCGACGCGGCGGAACAGCGCGTTGCGCACGAGGCGCCGGAACGAGCGTGGGTTGCCCGTGACCGGCCGGGTCGGCGCCTCGGCGCCCGCGCCCGAGAGCGGGCCGTCGCCGACCTCGGTGTCCGCGTCGTCGTCGACGGGGTGCGCGAGGCGTTCCCACTCGTCGAGGAGCGAGGAGTCGACGCCGCGCACGAGCTCCCCGAGCCACTCGACGATCTCCTGCACCTCCTCGGTGCGGTGCTCCTCGGGGACGACCTGGCGCAGCGCGCGGTAGGCGTCCGCGAGGTAGCGCAGCACGACGCCCTCCGTGCGCTCGAGCCCGTAGACGGACACGAACTCCGCGAACGTCATGGCGCGCTCGACCATGTCGCGGACCACGGACTTGGGGGAGAGCTCGGCGTCCGCGACCCACGGGTTGGACCGCTTGTACATCGCGAACGCGGGCGCGAGCAGCTCCTCGAGCGGCTTGGGCCACGTGATCTCCTCGAGCAGCGCCATGCGCTCCTCGTACTCGTACCCCTCCGCCTTCATCGCCGCGACTGCCTCGCCCTTGGCGGCGTTCTGCTGCGCGTAGAGCACCTGGCGCGGGTCGTCGAGCGTCGCCTCGATGACGGAGACGACGTCGAGCGCGTGGGTCGCGCCCTCGACGTCGAGCAGGTCCAGAGCCGCGAGCGCGAACGGCGAGAGCGGCTGGTTGAGCGCGAACTCGCGCGGCAGGTCGCCGACGAGCCGCACGCTCGGGCGGTAGCCCTCCGGGCGCGACGGGTCGGGCACGCGCACGCGCTCGACGATCCCCGCGACGCGCAGCGAGCGGTAGATGCGCAGCGTCTGGCGCACGTGCTCGCGGCGCTGGGTGTCGGTGTCGTGGTTCGCGAGGAGCAGGTGCCGCATCGCCTCGACGGGGTCGCGGCGCGGGTCGGACGCGTCGAGGTGCCCGCCGCGACCGTGCTGCGCCGTGCGCGCGAGCACGTTGAGCACCATCGCGTGCGTCACCGTGAAGTGGCTGGTCAGGGGCTCGGGCTCGGCGTCGCGCAGGCGCTCGAACGTCGCGTCGGTCCAGTTCACCGAGCCCTGCGGCGCCTTCTTCCGGACGATCTTCTTGAGCTTCTTGGGGTCGTCGCCGGCCTTGGCGAGCATCTTGCGGTTCTCGATGACGTGGTCGGGCGCCATGACGAGCACCTCGCCCACGGTGTCGTACCCGGCGCGGCCCGCGCGACCCGCGATCTGGTGGAACTCGCGCGCCGTGAGGTGGCGCATGCGCTCGCCGTCGAACTTCACGAGGCTCGTGAGCAGCACGGTGCGGATCGGCACGTTGATGCCGACGCCGAGCGTGTCCGTGCCGCACACGACCTTGAGCAGACCGGCCTGTGTCAGCCGCTCGACCACGCGCCGGTACTTGGGCAGCATGCCCGCGTGGTGCACGCCGACGCCGTGCCGCAGGAACTTGCTGAGCGTCTTGCCGAACCCGGTGCCGAAGCGGAAGTCGCCGAGCTCGGCGGCGATCGCCTCCTTCTCCGACTTCGTCGCGACGTTCATGGACAGCAGCGACTGCGCACGCTCGACCGCGTCCTTCTGCGTGAAGTGCACGACGTACACGGGCGCGCGGCGTGTGCTGACGAGCTCCTCGATGACCTCGGTCAACGGTTCGACGACGTAGCTGAAGTGCAGCGGGACCGGCCGCTGGGCCGTGGTCACCTCGGCGACCGGCCGGCCGGTGCGCTCCTCGAGCTCCTCGACGAACCGGGTCGTGTCGCCGAGCGTCGCGGACATGAGCAGGAACTGGGTGTTCGGCAGCTCGAGCAGCGGCACCTGCCACGCCCAGCCGCGCTGCGGGTCGGCGTAGAAGTGGAACTCGTCCATGACGACCTGCGAGATCGCGTCGTCGTCGTCGGCCCCGGCGCCCTCGCCGCCACGCCGCAGCGCGATGTTCGCGAGGATCTCGGCCGTGCAGCAGATGATCGGGGCGTCGGGGTTCACGGCGGAGTCGCCCGTCGTCATGCCCACGTTCTTGGAGCCGAACGCCGCCACGAGCGCGAAGAACTTCTCGCTGACCAGCGCCTTGAGCGGAGCGGTGTAGTACGTGCGGCCGCCGCGGCCCGACCGGTGCGCGGCGAGCGCGGCGAACTGCGCGCCCATCGCGACGAGCGACTTCCCCGAGCCGGTGGGCGTCGAGAGGATGACGTGCGAGCCGGTGACCAGCTCGATGAGCGCCTCGCTCTGGTGCGGGTACAGCTCCAGACCCTGCTCGGTCGCCCAGGTGGTGAACCCCTCGTAGAGCGCGTCCGGGTCGGGGGCCTTGCCCGTCGGTGCGGGCACGTGGGCGAGGAGAGCCGGGGTGCGGCCGGTCGTGGTGGTCACGGGACGAGTCTGTCAGGTTGGAGCGCCCGGGACGTCGGCCGGGCCCGTCGAGCGGCGTGCCGGGCCGCTCGGGGGCTCGACACGTGCCGGACCCGGGGACGAGGGCTTGCCGAACCCGGGGTTGTTCCCCGGTTCGAGGCTGAACGGGGAACAACCCAGTGCTCGGCTGGGGTGCGAGGTCGGCGCTGAGGGTTGATAGCGCTGTCAACCTGTGCGAGGGTATGCCGCGGGACCGGCGTCGAGGCCGGTCCCGGCCTCCGAGTCATCGACGACCACCGACCCCACGCCGCCGTGGGACCAAGGGGAGCACCACATGCGGGCAGACAGCGCTGTCAACGCTGATCGCGATCCATTCTCGGCACGCACCGGACCAGCACGCTCTCGTCCGTCGCGTCCTGGCGGACGTCGGCGTCGGGCGGGCGCCGTCGTCGCCCTGACCACCGCGGCGAGCCTCGCGCTCCCGCTGGCCGCGTACGCGGCGCCCGAGCTCGCGGCGTCGCCCACGACCACCGCCGGGGCGGAGGCAGCGACGGGGTCCGATGCCGCCGCTGCCGCCGTCGACGGCCCGCTGGTCGACTACGTCAACCCGTTCATCGGGACCAAGGACGACGGCAACACCTACCCGGGCGCCGCCGTCCCGTTCGGCATGGTGCAGCTCTCGCCGGACAACGGGCACAACGTCGGGTACGACTACGACCGCACGTCGGTCCGCGGGTTCTCGCTCGTGCACCTGTCCGGCGTCGGCTGCGGGCTCGGCGGCCCGCTCCCGACCCTGCCGACGACGGGCGCGATCACCTCGACCGACTACGGCCAGTACGCGCTCGGCTTCTCGCACGACGACGAGGACGCCTCGCCGGGGTACTACCGCGTGGGCCTCCAGGCGGCGGCCGGCACGATCGAGGCCGAGCTCACCGCGACCGCGCGCACGGGCGTCCAGCGCTACACGTTCCCGGCGACGGCGCAGGCCAACGTCCTGCTCAACGCGGGCCAGGCGCTCAACCGGGTCACGGAGTCGGACGTGCGCGTCGTCGACGACCGCACCGTCGAGACGCGCATCACGGTCCGCGGCTTCTGCCAGGACACCGAGCCGCAGACGATCTGGACCCGCACGACCTTCGACCGCCCGTTCGTCGCGCACGGCACGTGGGACGGCTCGACCGTCACCGCGGGCTCGGACGCCGCGTCCGGCGGCGAGGGGCGGCGCGGCGCGTACGTCACGTTCGACACGACCGGCGGCGACCTCGACGTCGAGGCCGTCACCGCGATGAGCTACGTGGGCGCCGACGGCGCCGCGGCGAACCTCGCGGCGGAGACGGGGACGTTCGACGCCGTGCACGACGCCGCGCGCTCGGCCTGGGAGGCGCGCCTCGGCCTGGTGCAGGTCGCGCAGGGTGACCAGGACGACCTCCGCACCTTCTACTCCTCGCTCTACCGCAGCTTCCTCGCGCCGAACGTCGGCTCCGACGTCGACGGGCGCTACCGCGGCTGGGACCAGGAGGTCCACGCCGCCGAACCGGACTTCACCTACTACCAGAACTACTCGCTCTGGGACACGTACCGCACGCAGCAGCAGCTCCTGTACCTGCTCGCGCCCGACGAGTCGGCCGACATGGCGCTCTCGCTCGTGCGCCAGGGCCAGCAGGGCGGCTGGCTGCCGCGATGGGGCTACGGCACGGTCGAGACGAACATCATGACCGGCGACCCGGCGACGCCGTTCCTCGTCAGCGCCTGGCGCCAGGGCCTGCTCGCGGGCCACGAGGAGGAGGCGTACGCCGTCCTGAGGGAGAACGCCGACGGCGTCCCGCCAGCGGACTCGCCGTTCAACGGGCGTGCGGCGAACGTCGAGTACCTGCGCGACGGGTTCGTCCCGCACGAGCCGGCACGCTCGGGCAAGCCGGGCGACTACGACCTTCAGCACGGCGCCTCCGCGACCATGGAGTACGCCCTCGCCGACGCCATGCTCTCGACGATGGCGCGGGGCCTCGGCCACGACGAGGACGCCGACCGCTACGCGGCCCGCGGCCAGAGCTACCGCAACGTGTTCGACCCGCGCACGGGCAACTTCCGGGCGCGCAACGCCGACGGGTTCTTCGTGGGTGACGCGGACCCCGCGCACTCGGACGGGTTCCACGAGGGCACGGCCGTGCAGTACCAGTGGCTCGCGCAGCAGGACGTCCCCGGTCTGTTCGACCTCATGGGCGGGACCGACGCCGCGATCGAGCGCCTCGACGCGTTCTTCGCGTACGACGAGCTCGTCGCCGACCCCGCGCGGGTCGCGAGCGAGGTCTGGGTCAACGGCACGTACGACTACTACGGCTGGGAGACCTACAACCCGAACAACGAGCCGAACCTCCACGCGCCGTACGTCTACCTGTGGACGGGCCAGCCGTGGAAGACGACGGACGTCGTGCGCGCCGCGGCGACGCTCTTCACCGACGGCCCCGACGGCGTGACGGGCAACGACGACCTCGGCACCATGTCCGCGTGGCACGTGCTGTCGTCGATCGGCGTGTACCCGATCGTGCCGGGCACCGACCTGTGGGGCCTGACGACCCCGCTGTTCGACGACGTGACGATCACGCTCGACCCCGAGGTCTTCGGCCGCGACACGCTGCACCTCACGGCCGACGGCGTCGCGCCGGACGCGCACTACACGCAGTCGGTGTCGCTCGGCGGCGAGCCGCTCGACCGCGCGTGGGTCACGGGCGACGAGCTCACCGCGGCCGGCACGCTCGACGTGACCGTGGGCACCGAGCCGTCCGCGTGGGCGACCGACCCCGCCGCCTCGCCGGGCGCCGTCGTGCCCGCGGACGGCACGGTCGAGCGCCTGTTCGTCGGGGCGACGCCGCGGCAGCCGGTCCTCGCGCCGGGCGGGCAGACCGACGTCGCCGTCCAGGTCGTCGCGCAGGGCGCGGGGACGTCCAGCGGGACGCTCGCGGTGACGTCCGACGGCGCGGTCACCGCGACGACCGACCTCGCCGACTGGACCGCGGAGTCGGACGGCCTGCCGGCTACGGTCGAGGGCACGGTCACGCTCGGCGCGCCCGCGGACGCCGAGCCGGGGCTCCACACCGTGCGGCTCGTCGTGCGCGACGCCGCGGGCACCGAGGCGGTGCGCGAGGTGCAGGTCGTGGTGTCTGGCGAGTCGTGGATCGCGGACGCGTTCGACAACGTCGGCATCGGCGACGCCGGTGCGGCCAACGCGAACCTCGACGGCTCGGGTGCGTACCTCCTGCGCGACCTGCTCGCCGACCTCGGGGCCGTCCAGGGCCTGGAGCTCACCGTGCCGGGCACGGACCTCACCTACACGCTCGGGGCCCCGCCGGCGGGCGCGCCCGACAACGTCGCCGCGAGCGGCGAGGTCCTCGAGGTGCCCGAGCACCTGCGCTCGGCCCGCCACCTCTCGGTGGTCGGGACGAGCACGCACGGCACGCACGGGGGAGGCCTCGTGCTCGGGTTCGCGGACGGCACGTCGCAGACCGTCGACGTGCGGCTCAGCGACTGGTGCACGGGCTCGCCCGAGCCCGGCAACATCACGGTCGCGAAGGCCGGGGCGCGCGGCGACCGCGAGAACGTGCAGAAGATTGGCTGCGGGCTCTACGCCACCGCGCCCGTCGCGATCCCGGAGGGCAAGGTCCTGACGTCGATCACGCTGCCGAACGACGAGCGGTTCCACGTGTTCGCGATCGCCACCGACGCGACCGGGGTGGTTCCCGCGCCGCAGGTCGAGGTCACGGCGCAGGCCCGCTGCCTCGGCGGCAAGGCGTTCGTCGCGGTGCGCGCGCTCAACACCGGCGAGCAGCCCGCCGCGATCGAGCTGGCGACCCCGTACGGCTCGAAGCTCTCCGGTGACGTGGCCCCCGGGGCGAACGCGTACCAGTCGTTCGCCACCCGCGCCGCCGCCGTCGAGGCGGGCGAGGTCACGGTGACCGTGACGACGCCCGACGGCGAGCCCCAGCAGGTCACGGCCGCGTACGACGCCGCTGCCTGCTCCTGATCGACGGTGGCGCGGGCCGTACGGTCCCGCGCCACCGTCCTCCACGCTCCTTCCCGCTCCTTCGTCCCGTGAGGACCCGCATGTCTCGAACACGTCCCGCGCGCACCACGGTGCGGCGCACCGTCGCCGCGCTCTCCGCCACGGCGGTCCTGGCCGCCGGCCTCTCGCTCGCCCCCGCCGTCGGCCTCGCGGTCCCGGCGGTCGCCGCCGCACCCGACCTCGTCGAGGACCCCGTCTCCTTCGTCGACCCGTTCGTCGGCACCGGCCAGGCGACGGGCGTCGTCGGGGAGATCAACAACTTCCCCGGGCCGTCGATGCCGTTCGGCATGATGCAGCTCTCGCCCGACACCCAGGTCTCCGTGGGCGACGGCGACAAGGCGTACGCGGGCTACCGCTACTCGCACCAGGCGATCCGCGGCTTCTCCATGACCCATGCGGCTGCCGGGTGCTGGATCTTCGGCGACGTCCCCGTCCTCCCCGTGACGGGCGACGTCGGGCAGTACCCGTGGGACCGCAAGGAGGCGTTCAGCCACGACGCGGAGAGCGCCGAGGTCGGCCGGTACGCGGTCACGCTCCAGTCGTCGGGGATCGAGGCGGAGCTGTCGGCCGCGACCCGCTCCGGCGGACTGACGTTCGACTACCCCGAGGGCGATGCCGCGTCGCAGGTGATCGTCAACGCCGCGGGCTCGCTCGCGAGCGTGCGCAACGCGACGGTCGAGGTCGAGGACGCGCGCACGGTCACCGGCTCGGTGACGAGCGGCGGGTTCTGCGGCAAGAACAACACGCACACGACGTACTTCGCGATCGAGCTCGACCAGGACGCGGAGGCGTTCGGCACGTGGCAGGGCTCGACCGTCTCGCCCGGCGACCCGTCGGCCGACGGGAACGGCGCGGGCGCGTGGCTCACCTTCGCGCCCGGCGCGACGGTGCACGCGAAGGTCGGCATGTCCTACGTGAGCGTCGAGGGCGCGCGTGCCAACCTCGCGGCCGAGATCCCCGGCTTCGACTTCGACGCCGTCCGGGACGCCAACCGCGCCGCCTGGTCCGACCTGCTCGGCAAGGTGCGCGTCGCGGGGCAGGACGCCGACGACCTCACCATGTTCTACACGTCGCTCTACCACTCGCTGCTGCACCCGAACACGTTCACCGACGTGGACGGCCGGTTCGTCGGGTTCGACGGGGAGATCCACCAGGCCCCCGAGGGGCACGAGCGGTACGCGAACTTCTCCGACTGGGACACGTACCGGTCGCTCGGCGCGCTCCAGGCCCTCCTCGCGCCCGACCGCGCGTCGGACATGGCGCAGTCGCTCGTCGAGGTCGCCGACCAGTCCGGCTGGCTGCCGCGCTGGCCCGTCGCGAACCAGCACACGGGCCAGATGACCGGCGACTCCTCGGTGCCGCTCATCGCGAGCATGTACGCGTTCGGGGCGCGCGACTTCGACGCGGAGTCGGCGCTCGCGCACATGGTCAAGGGCGCGACGAGCGCCGCCCCGACCGCGAACGGCTACGTGCAGCGGCGCGGGATCGAGACGTACCTCGAGCGCGGCTACGCGCCGCAGACCGAGGAGTTCCGGGGCGACCACCGCGTCGTCGGCGCGTCCATCACGCTTGAGTGGTCGATCGCCGACTTCGCGATCGGGCAGCTCGCGGCCGCGCTCGGCCAGGACGAGATCGCCACCGAGTACGCCGCCCGCGGCCAGTGGTGGCAGAACGTCCACGACCCCGTGACCCGCACGGCGGGCGCCCGGAACGACGACGGCACCTTCGTGCGGTCGCAGGGCGGCGGCGGGTTCGGGCAGGAGGGCTTCGACGAGGGCAACGCCGAGCAGTACACGTGGCTCGCGCCGCAGAACGTCGCGGGGCTCACCGACGCGCTCGGCGGGCGCGAGGCCGTCGCGGAGCGGCTCGACGCCTTCACGGCGCAGCACAACGCCGGCCCGAACGAGCCGTACCTGTGGATCGGCAACGAGCCGAACTTCGGCGTCCCGTGGCTCTACGACTACGTGGGCCAGCCGTGGCGCACGAGCGAGCTCGTGGATGAGCTCACGTCCACGCTGTTCCGGCCCGAGCCGAACGGCAAGCCCGGCAACGACGACCTCGGCGCCCAGGCCGGCTGGTACGTGTGGGCCGCGATGGGCCTGTACCCGACCACGCCGGGCACGGACGTGCTCGCGCTCAACGCGCCGCGCTTCGACCGCGTCGTGGTCGACCTCGGCGAGGGCGAGACCCTCGACCTGCGCGCGCCGGGCGCCTCGACCGGCGCCCGGTACATCAGCGGCGTCACGGTCGACGGAGCGGCCTGGGGCGGGACCTCCCTGCCGCGCCACGTCGCGCACGACGGCGGCGTCGTCGAGCTCGCGATGTCGACCGCGCGCGACACGACGTGGGGGACCGCGGCCGAGGACGCCCCGCCGTCGTGGCGCGACGGCGAGTCCGCCGTCGTCGCCGCGGCGGACCCGGGCCTCGTGACGGTCGCCCCCGGCGGGTCGGCCGAGGCATCGGTGGCCGTGCAGCTCTTCGGCGCCGACGCCGCGGAAGTGCGCGTCGCGGTCGACGCGCCCGGGGGCATCGGGGTCGGCGAGCCCGCGCTCGTCGACGACGGCTCGGGCCACCTCACCGGGACGGTGCCCGTCCAGGTGGGTGTCGGCGTCGCGTCGGGCTACCACGACGCGCGGCTCGTGGTCGCGGCAGGGGACGACGAGGTCGAGATGCCGCTCACGGTCCTCGTCGCCGCCCCCGGGTCGCTCGTCGCGGCGTACGACACGGTCGGCACCGCGCCCGAGGCGAACCGTGGCGTCGGGAACTTCGACGCGGCCGGCAACTCGTTCTCGCGCGAGGCGCTCGCCGACGCAGGGCTCACGCCCGGCTCGGCGCACGAGGTCGACGGCCTCGCGTTCACGTGGCCGTCCTCACCCGTGGGGCGCCCGGACTCGGTCACGCTCACCGGCGAGACCGTGCGGCTCGACGCGCCGACGGGCCGGCTCGCGTTCGTGGGCGCCGCGACCGACGGGACCCATCGCGGGACCGTGGTCGTGACGTTCGACGACGGCAGCACCGCGACCACGACGATCGGCTTCGGCGACTGGGTGCTGCCGAGCGCGGACGGCTCCCCGGTCGAGGGCAACTCCGTCGTCGCGCAGATGAACCGGCGCAACGGCGACAAGGACAGCGCGTTCGTGTTCGCCACCGCCCCGTACACCGCGCCCGAGGGCCGGCGCGTGGTCGCGGTGACGTTCCCCGACGTCGACGACCTGCACGTCTTCGCGATCGCGACCGAGCCGGCCGCGGACGCGCACCTCGTGGACGTGACGGTCTCCCCGCGCTGCCTCGCCGGGACCCCGTACGTGGCGGTGCGCGCGGCGAACGTCTCCGCCGGGGCCGTCGACGTCGACCTCACCACGGGCGTGGGCTCGCGGTCCTTCACGGCCGTCGCCCCCGGCGCGAACGCCTACCAGTCGTTCGCCGCCCGTGGCGCGGGCGGGGACGTCGACGTCACCGTCACGGCCACGGGGGAGGAGGGGACGCAGACGGTCACGCAGACCGTCGTCGTCCCGCGCTGCTCCTGACCGACGGCGGGTACGCACCGAGCGCTCGGTGCGTGCCCGCCGTACCTGCCGTACCGCACCACCGCCGTACCGCACGACCGGTCTCACCGGCTGCACCGACGCACGACCGACAACGACGAGAGGGACGACCCATGACCGGTACGACGTACCCGGCCCCGCGACCCCGCGATCGCCGGACCCCCGCGCCGCTCGCCCTGCTGGCGGCGCTCACGACGCTCGCGCTCGTGCTCGCCGCGGCGCTCCAGGCGCCCGCGGCGCGCGCCGCGGAGGCGTTCACACCGACCGAGGTGGTCGGCGCCGGCACGACCTGGCGCTACCTGGACGACAACACCGACCCGGCCGCGGGTGCCGCCGACCGGACCGCGTGGGCGGACCCGGCGTTCGACGACGCGGCGTGGAAGACCGGCCGACCGGGCTTCGGCGCGGTCAACGGGACCGCGAGCGGCATCGGCGGCGGCAACACCATCACCACGCTGCTGGGCTACTGGGTCACGCAGACCCCCAAGGTCGTCGTGCCCGCGTACTTCTTCCGCACGACCGTGACCCTCGACGAGGCCGCGCTCGACGAGATCACCGGCCTGCGCGGCACGCTCGTCTACGACGACTCCGCCACCGTGTACGTCAACGGCGAGCGCGTCGCCGGGTGGGGCGACTCGATGATCACCCGCAACCTGCAGTACCAGGACAAGGCCGGCGCGACCGCGCCGCTGCGCGAGACCCTCGTCATCCCGGCCGACGTGCTCGTCGCGGGCGAGAACACGATCGCGGTCGAGATCCACCAGTGCAACGAGACGAGCTCGGACGTCTTCTTCTCCCTCGCGCTCTCCACCACGGACGACCCGTCGATGCCGTTCCCGCAGGACGTCCTCGACCGGACCTACGCGTCCGACGCGACGCCGTCGGCCCCGGCCGGGCAGGACTGGTTCACGTGGATGCTGCGCGGGTTCGCCGACCTGCGCGCGAGCCACCCGGAGGTCCTCTCGCCCAACGAGCCGGGCCCGCCCACGAGCGCCAACGACCTCGGCTCGCTCGCGCGCAACAACGCCTACGTCGCCGGGGACCCCCAGGTGCAGCGCGCCCTGACCGACGGGCGTGGCTCGGCGTACGAGACCATGGCGGACGCGCTCGGCAGCGAGCTGGGGCCGATCTACCGCGACGCGCTCGCCGACGGCCGGCTCCCCAAGACGAAGGCCCTGCTGTCGGGGCGCGTCGAGAAGTCGGTCGGCAACCACGAGCCCGCGAAGGCCGCGTACGACTACAAGCGCCCGTTCGTCCGGCTCGGCTTCACGTCCGCCGGCGGTCACGTCAACGCGTTCGAGACGTCCGGCAGCTACGAGGGCCTGCGCAACAACGGCTCGTTCCCCAGCGGGCACACCAACCACGGCTACGCGCAGGGCACCGTGCTCGCCACGCTCCTGCCGGAGCTCGCGCCGCAGATCCTCGCGCGCGCGTCCGAGTACGGCGACAACCGCCTCGTGCTCGGCTTCCACTACCCGCTCGACGTCATGGGCGGACGCATGACCGGGCAGAACATCGCGCAGCTCAGGTGGTCCGACCCCGCGTTCCGCGTGCTCCTCGAACAGGCCCGTACCGAGCTCGTCACCGTGCTCGAGCGGGCGTGCGGCGACGAGGTCGCCGTGTGCGCCCAGGACCAGGTGCCCTACCTCCCCACGGACCAGGCGCTCGCGGTCTACGACCAGCGCCTCACGTACGGGTTCCCGCGCGTCGGCGAGGCGGGCCGCGAGGTCCAGGTCCCGGCCGGCGCCGAGGACCTGCTGCGCACGGCGTTCCCCGACCTCACCGGCGACCAGCGCCGCCTCGTCCTCGCCGCGACCGCGCTCGACTCGGGCTACGCGCTCGACGTCGCGGGCGAGGCCGAGTGGCAGCGCCTCGACCTCGCGGCCGCCATGGCGGCGGACGTCGTCGTGAACGCGGACGGCACGCTCACCGTGGACGGTCGGGTCGTCGGCGAGCCGACGGCGCCGCTCGTCGACGTCGAGACGTCCGCGCGCTGCCTCGCCGGGGGGCCGTACGTCGCGGTCCGCGCCCGCAACGTGTCCGACGGCGCGCTCGCCGTCGTGCTCGTCACCGGTGCGGGGGAGAAGACCTTCTCCGCGGTGGCTCCTGGTGCGAATGCGTACCAGTCGTTCGCCGTGCGTGGCGTGGAGACGGGGGTGGACGTGCCCGTGACGGTCACGGCGACCGGCCCGGGAGGCGCGGCCCAGGAGGTCGCCCGGGACGTCGTCGTCCCCGCCTGCGGCTGACAGGCCGACCCGGGAGGCGCCGAGGGAACGCCTCCCGGGTCATCGCCGGGTCATCGCCGGGTCGTCGCCGGTCGTCGCCGCCCGCCTCCTCGGTCGGCTCCCTGGCGCCCGACCGACCCGTCGGGCACGCTGGTGCCCCACCGACGACGGAGGCGCAGTGACCGAGGAGTTCCAGGGCAGGCCGGCGACGCACGCCGAGACGCCGCAGGAGTGGCGCGCGTGGTTGGCGGCTCATCACGACGACCCGGAGCCGGGGGTGTGGCTGCTCACCTGGCGCCGCGAGAGCGGCCGCCCGACCTACGGGTACGAACCGTGGATCGAGGAGGCGCTGTCCTACGGCTGGATCGACGGGCAGGCCGCGACGGTCGACGCCGACCGGCACGCGCTCTGGTTCACGCGCCGCCGCCGCGGCAGCCGGTGGACCCGGCTCAGCAAGGAGCGCGTCGCGCGCGTCGAGGCGGACGGGCGTATGACCGACGCGGGACGCGCCGTCGTGGACGCCGCGAAGGCCGACGGGTCGTGGACGCGGCACGACGACGCCGAGGCCCTCGTGGTGCCCGACGACCTCGGCGCGGCGCTCGCGGAGCGGCCCGGCGCCCGTGAGCGGTTCGACGCGTTCACGCCCGGGGTCCGGCGCTCGATCCTCGGCTGGATCGTCGAGGCGAAACGGCCCGAGACCCGTGCGCGCCGGATCGCGGAGACCGCCGAGCAGGCCGAGCAGGGCGTCGCGGCCAACCAGCCGCGCCGCTGACGCGTGTCAGCTCGGGAAGCTCGCGACGCCCACGTGCGCCGTGGTGAGGTCGGGGCCCTCGACGAGGAGCACGAGGTTGCCGTAGCCGTCCTCCGGCGTGAAGCTCCTGTCGGCGAACCGGGATCCCTCGGGTACCTCGACCACCGAGGTGTCCTGAGGGAGGGGCCCGGGCTCACCGGCAGGGGGCCGGCTGAGGTCGTCGAGCGGGAGCTGGAACGCGTCCCGCGCGAACCGGTCCACCGACTCGCGCGGCGCGGTGAACGTCACGGTGTACGCGTAGTGGTACCCGGGCACGTCCTTGTCGTCGACCGTGACGTCCGTGGCGTCGTCCGGGAGCTCCAGCCCGGCCAGGGCGAGGACTTCGCTCGGGTCGCTCGACATCGGGGCCTCCTGCGTGCTGCTCGACGGATCGGGTTCGCGGGGCGCGGTGCTCGGCCCACACCCCGCCACGGCCAGGCCGGCCACGGCGAGCGCGACGAGAGAGGCGCCCCGGCGGCGCTGTGAGGTGCTCATCCTGTCCCTTCGCTGTGCCGTGTCGACGACGACCCGACCATGGTGAACTCCTGCGCGAGACCCGTGCGGTGGAACTCCTGCAGCTCGGCGTCGGTGATCGTGAGGGCGCCGATCTGGGTCGACTTCGTGCCGTCCCAGTTGTAGCGGTCCCGGTAGCTCACCCCGGTGTCCATCTCGTAGCGCCAAGGACCGCCGGGCGAGTCGGGCGGGTAGACGGTCACCTGTCCCGACACGTTCTAGGAGCGAGCCGACGTGGTCGCGCACGCTCTCCAGGCGCCGGGCCGCGTCCTCGACGGAACGGGCGAGCGTACGCAGCGCGTCGACGTCCGCGCCCCACAGGGTCCGCGCCACGAGTCCCGCTCCGATCGTGCCGGTCGCGGGGATCCTGGCAACAGCCGGGACCTGCACGACCGGCGTCCCAGGGACGGCTACGGACCGGTCGGCGCGGTCCGCCGGACGACGCCGAGGGCTGCGGCCGTGGCGTCGTCGGCGGGGAAGAACGACTCGATCGCGACCTCGTCGAGCGTGACGTCCCGCGGCGAGCCGAACACCGTCATCGTGTAGAGGAACGCGAGCTCGCCCTGCGGGGTCGTCAGGCGCAGCGGCACGACGGCGTCGCTCGCCGGGGAGCGGTCGTCACGCCGGTGCTCCTCGTGCGGCAGGTAGCCCTCGATCTCGGTGAGCAGGTCGACGAGCGCGGGGTCGCCCGTGCGGTCGAGCTGGCGGCGCACGCGTCGGCGGACGTGCGCGCCCCACTCCGCCAGGTTCGCGATCCGCGGGGCGAGGCCGTCGGGGTGCAGGGTCAGGCGCAGCACGTTGACAGGATGCTCGCGCAGCCGGTCGGGCACGCCGTCGAGGAACGTGCCCGCAGCGGCGTTGGCGGCGAGCAGGTTCCAGCGTCCGTCGACGGCCATCGCGGGGAACGGCTCGTGCCCGGCGAGCACGAGGTCGACGGCGCGGCGCGCCGCCGCGAGCGTCGCGGTCGACAGCGGAGTCTCGCGATGCCGCGGGGCGTAGCCCGCTGCGACGTAGACGTCGTTGCGCGCGCGCAGCGGGACGTCGAGCTCGTCGCACAGGCGGTCGATCATGTCCCGGCTCGGCTGCGCCCGGCCGGTCTCCACGAAGCTGACGTGGCGTGGCGACACGTCGGCGCCCAGCGCGAGGTCGAGCTGCGAGCGCCGACGCCGCACGCGCCACTCGCGCAGCATCGATCCGACGGGGGCGTCCACGGGAGGCATGGACCCACTCTGACGTTCCTCGAGGGGCCGGCCAACTACCTCCGAGGTCATCGACACCGTGTCGTGGCCCGGCCGACGGTGGTGCTCCGGCCACCCGCCGGACCGCCAGGGCGCCGCGGACCGGGCGCCGCAGAGGAGGGACCATGACCGAGACGACGACGCGGACCGCGACCGCGGTCGAGCGCTACCTGGAGTTCTGGAACACGGCGGAGGCGGCCGACCGCGACCGGCTCGCGTGCGACACGTTCTCCCGCGACGTCGAGTACGTCGCCCCCGTGACGCGCGCCGTGGGGTGCGACGCGGTCCTCGCGTTCGCGACCGAGCTGCTCACGCACGTCGCTCGGCACCGGTTCGAGGCGCGCACGGAGCCGGACCTGCTGGACGACCGGCTGCGGCTGCGCTGGCGCGCGCTCGCCCCCGACGGGTCGGAGTTCGCGACCGGCACCGACATCCTGCACGTCCGGCCGGACGGACTCGTGTCGTCGGTGACGACGTTCCTCGACCGTGCGCCCGACGGCTTCGCCACCCACCACCACTGACGCTGAGTGCCTGAGACAGTCGCGGTCGCATCGATACGACCGCGACTGTTCCACGCACTCGACGGGGGTGGGGGTCAGGAGAGGTCCCAGAGCAGCCGGTAGTAGGCGATGCGCTCGGGGTCCGGGTCGACGCCGTAGCCCGCGTAGACGTGGCCGTCGTACCCAGGGCCGTAGTTCCACTCGGTGCTCCAGGCCGCGACCGCAAGGTCGGCCCAGCGGTCCGCGACCCCGAGCGAGCCGAGGTCGACGTGCGCGGCGAACGCACCGTCGTCGTGCAGGAGCGTGTTGGGCACGCACGCGTCGCCGTGGCACACCACGAGCCGGTCGACGGCGGGCGGGTCGTCGAGCCGGGACCTCGCCTCGGCGACGGTGAGCTGGCGGTGCTCGGGGAACCACTCGTGCGGGCCGGAGCCTGAGGCCAGGCGCGCGTCGGCGTTCGCCACGCGGTCCTCGACGGCCCAGGTGAACGGGCACGACGCGACGGGCAGTGCGTCGTGCAGCGCGCGCAACCCGCGCCCGATCGCGACGGCCGCGGTCGCCGGGTCGGCGACCCAGCGCGGCTCGACCGCCGACCGACCCGGGACGGCGCGCGTGACGAGCCAGGTGCCGTCGTCGTCGGAGCCCTGGGCGAGGACGCGCGGGACCAGGGCGCGGTCGCCGACCCACGCGAGGCGCTCCGCCTCGCCCGGCAGGTCGATCTCAGGCGTCCCGGCGGGCACCCACTTGGCGAACCGGGTCCCGTCGGCGCCATCGAGGCGGAACGTCAGGCCGCCGAGCGCATTGCGCCACACGGGAGTGACGACGTCGTCGCCCGCGAGCGCGCGCACGGCGTCGGGCACGACGACCGGTCCGGTCGGGACGGCGGCGAGCGGAGGGCGGGTCATGCGCGCGATCCTCGCACGACGATCCGACGCATCAGGAGCGCCGCCGCCGCCCTCCCTCCGGACGGGGGCGCGAGACCTCGACGGCGGGAGCACCCTGCCGGTCCCGCGACGACGGAGGGAACGACGATGACGACCGTCCTGACGACACTGCCGACCTGGCCGCGAGTGCGACGCGGCGCGAACGGGCACCCGATCCAGACGCTCCAGCACCTGCTGCGCCACCGCGCGCACGAGATCGCCGTCGACGGGCTGCTCGGACCGCGCACGGAGGGCGCCGTCCGTGCCTTCCAGGACGCGGCCGACCTCGATGTCGACGGCGTCGCGGGGCCCGCGACGTGGGCCGCCCTCGTCGTGGTGGTGCGCCGGGGGAGCGTCGGCGAGGCCGTGCGAGCGGTGCAGCGCGAGGCCGTCGCACGCGACCTGTCCGGCGGACCGGACCCGGTGCTCACCATCGACGGGCAGTTCGGCCCGTGCACCGAGGCCTGGGTGCGCGGCTTCCAGGACGCGCTGCACGCGGGCTTCCCGGAGGTGGCCGTCGACGGCGTCGTCGGGCCCGTGACCTGGCGCTGCCTGGTCAGCGGGATGCTGTCGCACTGACCCCGCGCGCGTCCGGCCCGCCGCCGACGAGCGTGTCGCACACGGCGAGCAGCCGCGCGCGCAGCGCCGCGCCGCGGTCCGCGAAGGCGCGCTGGTGGCGCACGTACTCGGCCTTGCCCTCGGGCGTCTCGATCGCGACCGGGTCGAGCCCGTACGACGACACGTCGTACGGCGACGCCTGCATGTCGACGACGCGGACGTCGCGCGCGAGCTCGAAGCAGTCGAGCACGAGCTCGCCCGGCACGGCGGGGGTGAGCTTGAGGGCCCACTTGTAGAGGTCCATGGTCGCGTGCAGGCAGCCGGGCTGCTCCAGGGCGGGCTGGTTCTCGCGCGTCGGCCGCAGACGGTTCAGCGGGCCGGCCTCGGGGGTGAAGAAGCGGAAGGCGTCGAAGTGCGAGCACTGCACCGGGTGGGACTCGACGACGCGGTCGGTGCCGTCGTGCCCGAGGCGCAGGGGGAGCGGGTGGCGGTGGTCGCGGCCGGTGGCCCGGTCGCGGTAGACCATCGCCCACTCGTGCAGCCCGAAGCACCCGAAGCGTCCGGGCCGCGAGGCCGTGGCGGAGAGCAGGGTGTGCAGGTAGCGCACCGTGTCGCCGCGGTCGGCGAGGAACGCGTCGGCGTCGAGCGTCAGTCCCGCGGGGGTCTCGCGGTACCACCGCCACTCGGCGCGCGCCGTGTACGGGTCGGCGGGCTCGTCGAGGGGCCGAGGTGCGGTCCGGGGGGCGGGCACGTGGCCCGCCGGCGGGGCGAGCACGACGCCGGGGCCCGGGTGCCAGCGGCGGAGCTGCGCCGGGCGCGTGGGGTAGTAGGTGAAGAGGAAGTCCTCGATCGCGTGCTTCTCGCCGCGCGGCTTGCGCTCGCGCCACCCTGCGGTGAAGGCGTCCGCCCGCTCCGCGTGGGCGCGCTCGCACGCCGTCCATGCCTCGGCCGCGAGCACGACCGGTCCGACGACGTCGGTCGTCGGGTCGGTCGTCGAGGCAGTCGCGGTGACGGTCGGGGGCACCGTTCCAGGGTACGAGAGCGCCGGGGCGGTGCCGACGAGCCGGCCGACGAGCCGGTTTCACCCGGGCGGGCGTTTTCCGGATGTGGGCGCGAGCGGGAAGAATGCTCGTGAACGTGCTGTGAAGACCCGGCACGCCCGACCGGACGACCTCCCGTCGACCGGCCACCCGACCCGTTGGACCGATCTCGCGGCGACGCCGCGGAGGAGCACCATGTCGCAGCCGCCCACGGCACCGCAGGACCCGTACCAGTTCGACCCCTACCGGCCGCAAGGCGCCGACCCCGCGCAGCAGGCACCGTCGCACGACGCCTGGGCACCGCAGGGCGACGCGCCGACGCAGCCGTACGGCTCGGCGGACGGCGCGTACGCGGCCCCGGGCTACGGCGCGGCACCGGAGCAGGCTCCGTACGGCGCGGGCCAGGCGCCCGCGTACGGCGCGGACCAGCAGCCCGGGTACGGCCAGCCCTACGGCGATCCTGGGCAGCAGCCCTACCCGCAGCCGTACCCGGACCCGGCGCAGCAGGCGTACGGCCAGCCCTACGGTGACCCGGCGCAGCCGTACGGGAGCCCGTACGGCAACGGCTACTCGGCGTACACCGCGCCCGCGCCGGCGACGAGCACGGTCGCGATCGTCGGCTTCGTCCTGGCGATCCTCGGCTTCCTCGGGAGCTGGATCCCGTTCGTCAACATCTTCGCGGCCCTGCTCGGCATCACCGGGGTCGTGCTCGGGTTCGTCGGGCTGTCGCAGGTGAAGCAGGGGCGGTCGGGCAAGGGCTTCTCGATCACGGCGATCGTGCTCGGCGTGCTCTCCGTGCTCGCGACCATCCTCATGTGGGTGGTGTTCGTCGTCGCGGCGAACGAGGCGTCGACGCAGTACGAGCAGACGCTGTCCGAGATCCAGGAGGACTCCGACCGCGCGTTCGGCGAGGCCACCGAGGACGTCCTCGCCAACGACCTCGGCGTCGAGTTCGGCACCTTCGAGGGCACGGCCGACGAGTTCGGCTGGGTCGAGTCCTCGCTGCCGGTCACGTTCACCAACACGTCCGACGAACCCCTCACGTTCGACATCGACGTGGACGCGGTCGCCGCCGACGGCACCGTGATCGAGAGCGACTGGGCGTACTCCGAGACGCTGGAGCCGGGCGCCTCCGAGACCGTGGAGATCTTCGACTTCATCGACGCCGAGAACCTCGAGGCCATGAAGACGGCCACGTTCGAGGTGACGCAGGCGAGCGCGTACTGACGACGGCTGCACAGGACGGAGACCGAGCGTGAAGGACCCCGCGGCGAGCGCGCGCGAGCCCGCCTGGGGCACGGCGCCCGGCACCGAGCGGAACCCCGCCGAGGGCGGCCGCGCGCCGGACCCCGAGGGTCCCGGGACGCCGCCCACACCGCGCGGCGAGGGTGAGACCGTCCCGGCCGCCACGGCGCGGCCCCGTGGGCGGTGGTCGTGGGCGACGGCCGCGCTCGTGGCCGCGACGCTCGGCGTCCTCCTCGTCGTCGCCGTGCTCGCCACCGAGACGGTGACGGCTCGGCGCGGCTGGGCGCACGTCGGCGGTCTCTACGCGGTCGCGGGCGCCGCGGTGGTCGCGGTGGGTGCGGTCGTGTGGCGGCGCGGCACGCGTGGCGTGGCCGGCGCGACGCGCGCGCTCGTCGCGCTCCTCACCGGGACCGTGGTGCTCACGGCGTGGGTGACGGTCGACGTGATGACGGGCGGCGGTCCGGGCTACGGTCCTGGCAGCTCGCTGCGCGGTTATCCGTTCGGCGGCGGCTACGACGAGGGTCCCGAGATCGGGGCCGCCTCGGACCGGGTCTGGTACGGGGAGTCCGTGCGCTACACGGACGGCCTCGTCGTCTCGGTCTCGGCGCCCCAGCCGTACACGCCGACCGAGGACGCCTCCGTGCGCGAGGACGACCACCCGCACGCGGTCCGCCTCCGCGTGCGGGTCACGAACGGTACCGGTCAGGAGGTCGACCCGGGCGGGCTCGACCTGCAGCCCGTGTCGGGCGGGCTCGTCGCCCGCAGGGTCTTCGACTATGCCCCCGACGTGCTGCTCGACGACCCGGACACCATCGCCCGGGGGACGAGCGCCGAGTGGGACCTCGTGTACAACGTGTACGACCCCGAGGACGTCGCCGTCGGGGTCGAACCGACCTGGGCGAACTACGCGGTGGCCGTGTTCTCCTGGTGACCCGCGCGCAGGGTGGTGCGCCGGGCGTCACTCCGTGCGGTCGAGGTACGCCTGCGCGAGGCGCTTCGGTGCGCGCGAGAGCCAGGCGTCCTGCACCAGCTCCTCGAGCGCCGGCACGGCGACGCGGTCGAGACGGGCGAGCACGATCGGGTACCCGTCGAAGTGGCTCGTCGTGAAGAAGACCGCGGGGTCGTCGCCGAGCAGCGCGGCCTTCTCGCCCTCGTCGGCGACACGGAACGCGACGGGCGGATCCGCGGGCGCCGTCTCGCCGAGCTCGTCGAGGTCCTTCGCCCGCAGCGGCCGCTCCCAGGCGAACAGCTTGCCGTGCACGGTCCACTGCCGCGGACCCTTGAGGTCCGTGTCCGGCAGCACCGAGACGATCCGCTCGACGTCCTCCCACGAGGCCATGCCTCCACGGTAGGCCGCCGGTCGGCGACGGACCACACGACCCCCACCTGGCGGCGGGCCGTCAGAAGGGCGCGACCTTCCCGAGCGGCGGGAAGATCTCGTCCAGCTCGGCGAGGTCCTCGCCCGTGGGGATCCAGGCACCCGCCGCCGCGTTCTGCTGGACCTGCTCGGGCTTCGTCGCGCCGGCGATGACGCTCGACACCTGCGGGCGAGACAGCAACCACCCGAACGCGACCTGGACCTCGGTGATCCCGCGCACCTGGCAGAACGCGCCGAGGCGCGCGAGCGCCTCCCAGGGCGCCGACTCCAGGAGGTGCGGCTTGCTCGTGACCAGGCGGCCGTCGTCGGGCCGCGCGCCGTGCGCGTACTTGCCCGTGAGCAGGCCGTTCGCGAGCGGGAAGTAGGGGAGCACCCCGAGCCCGTACGCGCCCGCGGCGGGCAGCACCTCGAGCTCGGCCGCGCGGTCGACGAGGTTGTACTGGTTCTGCGCGGACACGAAGCGCACGGTCCCGGTGGCGCGGGCGGTGAACTCCGCCTCGGCGATCTGCCACCCGGCCCGGTTGGAGTGCCCGACGTAGAGCACCTTGCCCGCGCGCACGAGGTCGTCGAGCGCCGCGAGCGTCTCGTCGATCGGCGTCCGCGGGTCGGGCGTGTGGAACTGGTAGAGGTCGATCCGGTCCGTGGCGAGACGGCGCAGCGAGTCCTCGACGGCGCGCACGACGTAGCGCCGCGACCCGCGGGCGTCGAAGTCGTCGCCCGCGGCGCCGCGCATCGACATGCCGAACTTCGTCGCGACCACGACGTCGTCGCGGCGTGACCCGAGCGCCTGGCCGAGCAGCTCCTCGCTCTGCCCGGGGCGGCCACCGTACGTGTCTGCCGTGTCGAAGAACGTCACTCCCGCGTCGAGCGCGGCGTCGACGACGGCGCGCGTCCCCTCGAGCGTCTCGGTCGCCGTGCGGGGGCGGCCGAAGTTGTTGCACCCCAGCCCGACGGCGGACACGGCCAGACCGGACCGGCCGAGGCGGCGCAGGGCGGGGCGGGGAGCGGTTCCGTCGTTCGCAGTCGTCATGCGGCGACCCTACGACGCACCGCGGGCGGGCGTGACCGCCGACGCACGTGCCGCGACCGCGGCGAAGAGTCGTTCGAGCGGCCCGCGCCCCAGGGCCCAGCGCCACAGCGTCGCGGCCGCGAGCGTCGCGAGGACGAGCGCGAGGAGCGGCCCGTTCGCCGTCTGCTCGTAGGCGGCGTCGCCCCACGCCCACAGCACGACGATCTGCGCCGAGTAGACCGTGAGCGCCATCGCGCCGACCGCGGCGACCGGGGCGAGCGCCCAGCGTCCGACCCGGCCCGCGAACAGGCACAGACCGAGCACCGCGACGGCGAACCCGCCCGACCCCACGACCTCCGGCAGGGTGTCGGTGTGCGGGCCGGCGAGCCACAGGTACGCGCTCGTCGGCCACGGGTCGGACCAGTCCAGCGGCTCGGGCCGGAAGCTGCTCGACCACGCCGCCGCCGCGTCCTCGACCGCCTGTGCCCCGCCGAGGGGGCCGGTCATCGTCGCCGAGAGCCCGTACCCGATGCCCAGGGCGAGCAGCCCGCCGCCCACGAGCCCGACGCGCGTGGCGGTCGAGGACAGGTCGGAGCGTCCGATCGCCATCCCGACCAGCACGTACGCCATCCACACGACGGCGGGGTAGTGCCCGGACACGAGGAAGTCCGTGAAGGCGCCCGAGCCGTCGTCGGGCAGGTGCAGCCCGGCGCGCGCGAGCACCTCGGGGAGCCAGTAGGCGAGCACCGGCCCGACCAGCGCGACCGCGCCCGCGAGCGCGAGCAGGTCCCGGCGGCGCCAGCGCAGGAACGGCAGGGCGAGCACGAAGTACGCGGCGTAGAAGCCGAGGATGAGCAGGACGCGCGTCCCGAGCAGGTCCAGCAGGCCCACGAGCCCGAGAAGCATCACGGCGCGCACGAGGATGCGCGTGCGGGCCTGGAGCGCGGGCAGCCCGTCGAGGGGCGTCCGCCCGCCCGAGACGATCGCGAGCGACACCCCCGCCACGAGCGCGAAGAGGATCGACGACCGCCCGTGGGACAGCGAGAGCCAGCCGGCCACCTCGCCGAAGTCGTCGGAGGTGTACCCCACATGGGCGGTGAACATGCCGACGACGGCGATCCCGCGCGCGACGTCGACCCCCGTGACGCGGCCCGGGCCGCCGAGCAGGAGCGCGACGTGGCGGCGCGCGAACCCGAGGGAGGGGCGAGCGGGTTCGCCGGGGACGGGGGTCGTGCCGGTCGCGGCCGTCATGGGGGGATTGTCCGCGCGCGGGCACGCTCCCACCCGGCCGCCACGCCGGAGCGGACGACGGTGCGATCCCCGCGCGGACCGCGCGCCCAGAGTGTGAGAACGGGGTCGAGAACGATGCACGTCCGGCCTACGGTGCGGGTATGACGCACACCCCCCACGGCGCCGACGCGGCCGCCGAGCACCCCGCCGACGCCCCTACCGGGGCCGGCAGCGACCCCGCGCAGGAGTCCGAGTCGTACACGCACGGGCACCACGAGTCCGTGCTGCGCTCCCACCGGTGGCGCACCGCGGAGAACTCGGCCGGCTTCCTCCTGCCGCACCTGCGCGCGGGCATGAGCGTCCTCGACGTGGGCTGCGGCCCCGCGACGGTCACCGTCGACCTCGCCGACCGCGTGGGCGGAGGACGCGTCGTCGGGGTCGACGCGTCCGAGGCCGTCCTCGAGAGCGCGCGCGAGCTCGCCGCGCAGCGCGGCACCGCGAACATCACGTTCCAGCACGCGAACGCGTACGAGCTGCCGTTCGCGGACGGCACGTTCGACGTCGTCTACGCGCACCAGCTCCTTCAGCACCTGTCCGACCCGATCGCCGCGCTGCGCGAGATGAAGCGCGTCGCCAAGCCCGGCGGGCTCGTCGCCGTGCGCGACGCCGACTACGCCGCCATGACGTGGTACCCGGAGTCCCCGGGCCTCACCGAGTGGAACACGCTCTACCACGAGGTCACGCACGCGTACGGGTTCGAGGCCGACGCCGGTCGTCGCCTCTTCTCCTGGGTCCAGGACGCCGGGTTCGACCTCGACGGCATCGTGCCCACCGCGAGCACCTGGTGCTACGCGACCCCGGCCGACCGCACCTGGTGGGGCGGGCTCTGGGCCGAGCGCTGCGTCGCCTCGAACTTCGCCGTGCAGGCGAAGGAGTCGGCGCTCGCGGACGACGTCGCGCTCGAGCAGCTCGCGCAGGACTGGTTGCGCTGGGCCGAAGAGCCCGCGGGCTGGTTCGCGGTCCTCAACGGCGAGGTCCTCGCCCGCGCGTGAGCCGATAGCCTGAGCCCGTGCGCATCGCGAGATTCACCACCGGAGACGACCCCCGCTACGCCCTCGTCCAGCAGGAGGGGGACCGCACGTACCTCGCGGTCCTCACGGGCGACCCGCTCTACATGCCCGTCACGCCGACGGGCGAGCGCATCGAGCTGGGCGACGGCGTCCGGCTCCTCGCGCCGGTGATCCCGCGCTCCAAGATCGTCGCCGTGGGTCGCAACTACGCGGACCACGCGAGGGAGATGGGCAACGACGTCCCGACGAGCCCGCTGCTCTTCCTCAAGCCGAACACCTCGGTCGTCGGCCCGGACGACCCGATCGTCCTGCCCGACTTCTCGCAGGAGGTTTCCTACGAGGCCGAGCTCGCGATCGTCATCGGCCGGCTCGCCAAGGACGTGTCGCCCGAGGCCGCGCCCGGGTACGTGCTGGGCTACACCGTCGCGAACGACGTCACCGCGCGCGACGCCCAGCGCACCGACGGCCAGTGGGCGCGTGCCAAGGGCTTCGACTCGTCGTGCCCGCTCGGCCCGTGGATCGACACCGACCTCGACCCCGAGGACGTGGGCGTCCGCAGCCGCGTCAACGGCGAGGTCAGGCAGGACGGCCGGACGAGCGACATGATCTTCGACATCCCCTTCCTGGTGTCGTACGTCTCCGAGGCGATGACCCTCCTGCCGGGCGACGTCATCCTCACCGGCACGCCCGCCGGGGTCGGCCTGGTCGACGTGGGCGACCGCGTCGAGTGCGAGGTCGAGGGGATCGGCGTCCTGAGCAACCCGGTCGTCCGGCGGGCCTGAGCGTGCGACCCGCCCCGGGTCGAACCGTCGCGCGAGCAGCAGGCTGGGGCGCGGTCGTGCCGTGCGCGGTCGTCGTCGTGCTCGTGGTCCTCGCCGTGCTCGCCGGGGGCGTCCCGACCGGGGAGGCCTTGTCGTACGGGATCGTCCTCGCGATCGTCAGCGTCCCGGTCTGCGCCCTCGTCGGTACCGCGATCGGCGGCCTCGTCGTGCTCGCACGGTCGCGACGGCGTGACGGGCCTCGTCCGGCGACGACCGGTGCGCCGTCGGCGGGTGCCGCCCGGGACTGAGACGACGGCGCAGGCGCCGCCGGACGCCCGGGCGGCGGACGGCGTCGGGCAACTACGCTGGGCACCGTGATCCCCGCACCTGGTTCCTCGCCCGTCCGCGTCCGCTTCTGCCCGTCCCCGACCGGGACGCCGCACGTCGGGCTCATCCGCACCGCGCTGTTCAACTGGGCGTACGCGCGGCACACCGGTGGCACGTTCGTGTTCCGCATCGAGGACACCGACGCCGCCCGCGACAGCGAGGAGAGCTACGAGCAGCTCCTCGACGCGCTGCGCTGGCTCGGCCTCGACTGGGACGAGGGCGTCGAGGTCGGCGGCCCGCACGAGCCGTACCGACAGTCGCAGCGCGCGGACATCTACCAGGACGTCATCGCGCGGCTCGTCGAGGGCGGGTACGTCTACGAGTCGTTCTCGACCCCCGAGGAGTCCGACGCGCGCAACGCCGCCGCAGGCGTCAAGACCAAGGGGTACGACAACTTCGACCGCACCCTCACGGACGAGCAGAAGGCCGCGTTCCGCGCCGAGGGCCGTGAGCCCGTGCTGCGCCTGCGGATGCCGGACGAGGACATCACGTTCACGGACGTGGTGCGCGGGGAGATCACGTTCAAGGCAGGCTCGGTCCCGGACTACGCGCTCGTGCGCGCGAACGGGCAGCCGCTCTACACGCTCGTGAACCCGGTCGACGACGCGCTCATGGGCATCACGCACGTGCTGCGCGGCGAGGACCTGCTGTCGTCCACGCCGCGCCAGATCGCGCTGTACCGGGCGCTGCTCGAGATCGGCGTGGCCGAGGTGATGCCGGAGTTCGGCCACCTCCCGTACGTCATGGGGGAGGGCAACAAGAAGCTCTCCAAGCGCGACCCCGAGTCCAACCTGTTCCTGCACCGCGAGCGCGGCTTCACGCCCGAGGGCCTGCTCAACTACCTCGCGCTGCTCGGCTGGTCCATCTCGCCGGACCACGACATCTTCACCGTCACGGAGCTGGTCGAGGCGTTCGACGTCCACGACGTGCTGCCCAACCCGGCGCGCTTCGACCTCAAGAAGGCCGAGGCGATCAACGCGACGCACGTGCGTCTGCTCGCCCCCGAGGACTTCCGCGACCGCCTCGTCCCGTACCTGCACGCGGGCGGCCTGGTCCCCGCGGACTCGTTCGCGGACCTGTCGCCGCGCAACCAGGAGATCCTCACGGCGGCCGCGCCGCTCGTGCAGGAGCGCATGGTGCTGCTCGGCGAGTCGGTCGGGATGCTCGGCTTCCTCTTCACGGCCGACGACGCGCTCACGGTCGAGGACGACGCGCGCGGGGCGCTGCGCGACGACGCGAAGGACATCCTCGCCGCGGCGATCGCCGCGCTCGACGTGCTGCAGGACGGCGAGTTCGTCACCGCGGCGATCGAGGAGCGGCTGCGCGACGCGATCGTCGAGGGCATGGGCGTCAAGCCGCGCTTCGCGTTCACGCCGCTGCGCGTCGCGCTCACGGGCCGCCGCGTCTCGCCGCCGCTGTTCGAGTCCATGGAGCTGCTCGGCAAGGGTTCGACCCTGGCGCGCCTCGTGCGCCTGCGGGACGCGCTGTGACCGACCCCGGTGCCCCGGCGGCGCCCGCGCCGCTCGAGGGCGTCCTGTTCGACGTCGACGACACGCTCGTCGACACGCGCGCCGCGTTCGCCGCAGCGATCACCGCCGCGTCGCGCGTGTGGCTGCCGCACCTGCCCGAGGACCGGTACGACGAGGTCCTCGCGTTGTGGCGCGCCGACCCCAACGGGCACTACCGCGCGTACACGCGCGGCGAGGTCGACTTCGACGCGCAGCGCATGGCGCGAGCCAACGAGCTCCAGGCGACGTTCGGCGGCGAGCTGCTCGACGACGCCACGTACGTGGACTGGAAGGAGCTCTTCTGGGGCACGTTCGAGGCGTCGTGGACAGGGTTCGAGGACGCGCGTCCGGTCGTGGACGCGCTCGTCGCCGCAGGGGTCCGTGTGGGGTCCCTGACGAACGCGCGCGTCGAGCTCCAGACCCGCAAGCTCGCCGCGGCGGGCCTGCCCGACGTCCCGCTGCTCGTCGGCGTGGACACGCTCGGCTTCGGCAAGCCGGACCCGCGCGTGTTCGCCGAGGCGTGCGCGCGGCTCGGTACGGACCCGGCCCGCACGGCGTACGTCGGTGACGAGCTCGACGTCGACGCGCGCGCCGCGCGCGCGGCCGGCCTGGTCGGGGTCTGGCTCGACCGCCCCGGCACGCGGCGCGGCGGCCCGCACCCCGAGGACCCGGAATCGGCCCGAGCGTCGGGTGTCTACGTGGTCCACGCCCTGGCCGACCTGCCCGCGACCCTCGCAGTCGCGGCCCCGGCCGAATCCCCCACGCCGAGGTAGAGCCCCGGTCCGCCGAGGTAGAGGTGTGGTCATGACCAGGCCTCTACCTCGACCTACCTGGCCTCTACCTCGGCCTACCGGGCCTCTACCTCGGCGGGGGACGGGTCAGGTGAGGAGCAGGACGCCGACGAGGGCTGTCGTCGTGACGAGGAGCGCCGACAGCCCGCCGAGGACGAGCGCGCGCCGCCCCGTGCGCAGCAGGTAGGGCACGTCCACGCCCAGCCCGAGCGCGAACATCGCGGCCACGAACGCGAGCGTCGTCGCGGTCGCGAGCGCGGCGAGCAGCGGGGCCGGCACGACGCCCAGGCTGCGCAGCGCCACCGCCGCCACGAACCCGACGACGAACCACGGCACCGGCGCGACCCGTGGCGCCGCGGTGTCCGCGGTCGGGTGCGTGACCGTGCCGGCACCG
Organism: Cellulosimicrobium sp. GQ32; assembly: GCF_059758455.1. Classification (NCBI taxonomy): domain Bacteria; kingdom Bacillati; phylum Actinomycetota; class Actinomycetes; order Micrococcales; family Promicromonosporaceae; genus Cellulosimicrobium; species Cellulosimicrobium sp. GQ32. The sequence continues at coordinate 96,304 of NZ_JCAXEP010000011.1, forward strand.
AGGTCCGAACCAGCCGAGCCGACCCGGGGGAGAGCGGCGCGCCGCGCGCCGCGCGCGACGACGACCCCTGCCACGGCGACGAGCGGGGCGAGGAGGGCGACGCGCGCGAGCTTGGCGACGGTGGCGGTCGCCAGGGCGGGGTCGGAGATCGTCCCGGCGGCCGTGACGACCTGCGCGACCTCCTGCACGCTCGCGCCGATCCAGAGCCCGGCCTGGTCGTCGGTGAGCCCGACCAGCGAGGCGAGCCACGGCAGCACGCCGATCGCGAGCGTGCCGAACACGGTGACGAGCGCGAGGGACGCGGCGACGCCGTCGTCGTCCTCGCGGACCTGCCCGGGGGTGCGCCCGGGGCCGGCGACGACGCCCTGCATGGCCGAGATCGCCGCGGCCCCGCACACCGAGAACCCGGTCGCGACGAGCAGCGTCGTGACGCGCGGCACCCGGAGCACGCGACCGAGCGTGAGCGTGCCGGTGAAGGTGACGAGGAGGGTCGTCGCGACGACGACGAGCCCGCGCCAGCCGAGCGCGAGGACCTCGGGGACCGAGAGCTGGAACCCGAGCAGCACGACGCCCGTGCGCAGGACGACGCGGGACGTCCACGCGACCCCAGGTCTGGTCGCGGCGACCGCGACCGTCCCGCGCCGGGTCCTGCCCACCCGGCCCAGCACCGGCGCGACGAGCGCGCCGAGCACGAGGGCGACGACGAGCGGGGACGCCGTCGGGACGAGCCGCGCTCCGAGCAGCACCACGACCGTCGCCGCGGCGACCAGCCCGAGGCCGGGCAGCAGCGCGCGGGAGCCCGCGGCGCGGCGGGACGTGGTCGCCGTCGCGACGGGCGGTGCGGTGCGGGTCGTGCGGGGTGCGGGACGGGCCATGCTCACGAGCCTGCTGCGCGCGGCGACGCCGCGGAAGACCGATCTGCGTTGCCACCCATAGAGTGGACCTATGGCCCAGACCTCTCGCGACCGGACGTCGCTCTCCGCGCTCGAGCTGCTCGTGGCGACCGACTCGCACGGCTCGATCAGCGCCGCGGCCCGGGCGCTCGGGGTCGCGCAGCCAACGGCGTCGGCGGGCTTGCGGGCGCTGGAGCGGCGCCTGGGGCTGGAGCTCCTCGAGCGCACGACGCGCGGCTCCCGCCTCACCGAGACCGGCCGCGCCACGGCCGCGTGGGCGCGCGAGGTGATCGAGGCGTCGGACCGCTTCGAGACGTCGGTCGCCGCGCTCCGTGACGCCCCCGCCGCCCGGGTGCGCGTCGCGGCGAGCCTCACGGTCGCCGAGTACCTCGCGCCGCGCTGGCTCGCGCGCCTGGCGCTCGAGGGGTCCGGCCCCGGTGGGGGAGCGCCGGACGTCGAGCTCGTCGTCCGCAACTCGCGCGAGGTGACCGACCTCGTCCTCGACGCCGCGGTGGAGCTGGGCTTCGTCGAGAGCGCGACGCTGCGCCGTGGGCTGCGCAGCCGCACCGTCGCCCACGACCGGCTCGTCGTGGTCGTCGGGCCGACGCACCGGTGGGCACGGCGGAGCGCGCTGCGGTTGGACGAGCTGCTCGCGGGCGGGCTGGTCGTGCGCGAGCGCGGCTCAGGGACGCGCGAGACGCTCGAGCGCGGCCTCGCGGCGGTCGGCGAGCGGCTGCCCGACCACCTGCCCTACCTCGGCTCCACGGCGGCGCTCAAGACCGCCGTGCAGCACGGCGGTGCCGTCGCGGTCCTGTCGAGCCTCGCCGTCGCCGACGACGTCGCGCGCGGCTCACTGGTCCGCGTCGCCGTCCCGGGGCTCGAGCTCGACCGACGCCTGCGCATGGTGTGGAAGGACGGCACCGCGCTCTCCTCGTCCGCACGCCGTATCGCGGCCGCGGCGGCCGCCTCGTCGGGCTGACCGGCTCCCCCCCCGCTGCGGCGCCTCAGCGCACCGACGCGTCCCAGCGCCAGCGCGTGCGCCGCTCTCGGCCGGGCAGCTCGCCGCGCCCGGTCGCCCAGAGGAGCAGGAGGTCCGGGTCGTCGTCCGGTCCGGGCTCGACGTCCGGGAAGAGCCGTGCGAGGACCCGCGGCGCGAGGCCATCCGGGAACGGCACGTGCGCGCCCGCGAGCCCGAGCAGGACGTCGTGGCCGTGCACGAGGACCTCGACGACGCCCATCGCCGCGAAGCCGGCGGCGTCGGAGGTCCCGTAGGGGTGGTAGGCGCGTGCGGCCACCGGCCGGGTCTCGGCGAGGGTCGCGAGCAGCTCGCCACCGCCCAGCAGCGCCTCGCACAGGCCCGCGGTCCCCGCCGCGCGGTCGACGTGCGCGATCTCGTCCTCCCCGCGCGGCCCGACGAGCGGGACGTACGCCAGGCGGGGGAGCGCGGCGAGCTGGAGGGCGTAGGCGAGCAGGTCGTCCACGACGTGCTCCGCCGTCGTCCAGCACGACCACCGCACCGGCCCGGCCTGCGCGTCGAACGCGGTGACCGGGTGCTGCGCAAGGTGGCCCGCGAGCCAGCGTGTCGCCGTCCGGACGTCGTCGCCGGCGACGACGTCGGGGGAGGGGTCGGTGCGGGCGCTCACGCGCCGTCCGACGCCGTCGTGAGCACGTCGGCCCGCCAGCACTCGGCGAGGTACGGCAGGTCCACGTCGGTACGCCCCGCGAGCGCCGGGTGCGTCGCGACGAGGTCGTCGATCTCGCGGAGCAGCTCCTCACGGCGTGCGTCGGGAAGCGTCAGGAGGTAGCTGCGCGACGCGGCGAGCGGGCGGAGCGACGAGGTCGGCACGCGGTCGGCCCAGGGGACCGTGCGGTGCTCGGGCGGGGTGAAGAGCTGCTCGGCGAGCACGGGCTCGCGGTAGCTGTGCTCGAGGGTGTCGCCCCGGTGGATGACCTCGGTGAACCGGCCGACCCAGTCGACCGCGTTGTCCCGCACGTTCCACACGATGCCGAGCCGCCCGCCGGGGCGCAGCACGCGCGCGATCTCCGGCTGGGCGGCGGGCGAGAACCAGTGCCACGCCTGGGCGACGAGCACGGCGTCGACGCTCGCGTCGGGGAGCGGGATCGCCTCGGCCGAGCCGGGCAGCGCCTGCGCGCCCGGGACCGACTCCGCGAGGCGCGCGCGCATCGCGTCCGAGGGCTCGACGGCGACGACGTCCAGCCCGCGGGCGACGAGCCGCTCGGTGAGCTTCCCTGTGCCTGCGGCGAGGTCGAGGACGCGGCGTGCGCCGTCGGGCAGGAGCCAGTCGACCGCCTCGTCCGGGTAGGAGGGCCGCGTGGACGCGTACTGGGCGGCGCCCTGCTCGAACGACGCGGCGCGGTCGGCGCGCGACCCGGGGTCGGGAGAGTCTCCTGAGCTCATGCCTCGACGGTGCCAGACGGCGGCGGGGTGCGTCGACCCGGAGGCCCCCCTTCGCGCACCCGACCCGGCAGTTCGGGCAGCATTTGGTCCGCGTCGTCCTGTCCGGTAATGTTCTCGGCCGGTGGGACCTCCACGGGAGGGAGCCAGGGGACGAGTCTCGACTCGTCGCGAAGGCTCTCCGACGATGGCTGGTTACCCCCTTGGGGTATGGTGTAATTGGCAGCACGAGTGATTCTGGTTCACTTAGTCTAGGTTCGAGTCCTGGTACCCCAGCGAAGAGCTCCGGCTCAGATCGAGTGGTCAAACCCGCTCGAAACATGAGGTAGAGTTCTCGACGGAGAAACGGACCGGAAGCGGTTCGAAGATCCACAGGCCCCCATCGTCTAGCGGCCTAGGACGTCGCCCTCTCACGGCGGTAACACGGGTTCAAATCCCGTTGGGGGTACAGAGAAAGGCCCGGTCACCATCACGGTGACCGGGCCTTTGTCATGTGCGCAGGGGCTTCAGCGGCGCGCGACGCGACGGGTCGTGGTGCGGGTGCGCGCCGGTGTGACGAAGGTCGGGGCCCACGGTGGGGAGCTGTGATCGCCGTGCTGGGCGCGACGGAACCGTCGGCCCGCTCGTGAGCCCGTCGAGGTGCCGTCAGGGCGCGCCGTCGCGACCCGGACCGGGCTCGTAGGGCTTCGGGATCGGCGTCGGCGTGGGGCGCGGGTGGATGACCGGCACGTAGGTCGCCCGGTGCTCCCCGGAGACCGCCCAGCCGGGCTCGTCGTCGTGAGGCTCCGCAGGATGCTCGCCGCCGAGCCACCCACCCCTGTCTCCGGCGGCGCCCTGCGCCGCCTCCGACCGCCCTGCGACCGGGATGGGCTGCGTCGGCCCGCTCGACTCGCCGGCCGCACGCCCGGGGACGACGACGAGGCGCTGGTCGGCGGGTGGCGGCGCGGGGACGGGCGGCAGGGTCTCGGCCGGGCTGCGGCCGTCCCACGCGGGCGCGGGCTCCACGGGCGCCGGCTCGGCCGGCTGGGCAGGGCGTGGGCCGGGCGGCGGGATCGACGCGGGAGCAGCGCCCGGAGCGCCGCCCTGGACCTGCCCGGAGCCGCTCGACGGCGCCGCGCCGGGGCGGCTTCCCGGCGTGAAGAGCGTGTCGCACAGGAGCCGGTACGTCGCGTCGGGGTGGGAGACCCAGTCGATCTGGCGCAGCGCCTGGTCCTGTCCGGCGGACTCCAGGAGGAACTGGCCGTAGCCGAGCACGCGTCCGACCGGCGAGCGCCCGTAGTTCATGTCCGTGACCTTGGTCAGCGGCATCATCGCGACCTTGTGCGTGATGAGCCCGTACAGCAGCAGCAAGCGCTTGTCGGTGGCGACGAACCACTCGTTGCGCCACTCGAAGACCTTCCACACCAGGCGCCCGGCGAGGATCAGCCACAGCCACCAGAGGAAGAGCACACCGTCTCCGACGGCGGGCCCGGCCTGCACCACGAGCCAGGCGACGACGACCGCCCCCGCGACGGTCGTGGCGACGGGCTCGAGCAGCATCCCCCAGTGGTGGCGCGTGGCCACCACGACCCGCTCGCCGCTCAGCACGTAGCGGTCGAGGATCTTGCTGCGGGGACGGCCGCGGGCCACGGTCAGTCCAGGAGCGAGTTGAAGAACTGGCCGATGGAGCTGAAAGCGCCGACGATGACGTCCCAGATGCCTTCGACGATGTCGGCGGCGCGGTCGGGGCTCCTGATGACCGCGTAGACGGCGAAGATCACGAGCACCCAGATCAGGGTCAACTTCACCTTCGGATGCATCGGGACTCCTCGTGTCTCGGGATCGGACGGTCAGGCTCGCCCCCTGCCGCTACCGAGCCGTCCGGCGCCGGGGCACGCACAGCATGGCAGCAGCCGGTGACATTTTGACAGGGCACGTCCCGTTTGCGGCCCACGGCGCGCCGACCGACGTCGACCCGGCGCGCCGACGCCCCTGCTACTCGCCGGCGCGGCGCAGCACCTCGGTGAGACGGTTCGCGGCGGCGACGACCGAGCCGGAGTGCAGGCGGCCGGGCTGACGGCTCAGACGCTCGACCGGGCCGGAGATGGAGACCGCTGCGACGACGCGGCCGGACGGTCCGCGGACCGGCGCGGACACCGAGGCGACGCCGAGCTCGCGCTCGGAGACGGACTGGGCCCAGCCGCGGCGTCGGACGCCCGAGAGGATCGTGGCCGTGAAGACGGCCTCGCGCAGGCCGCGGTGGAGGCGGTCGGGCTCCTCCCACGCGAGCAGGATCTGCGCCGCGGAGCCCGCGTTCATCGTGAGCGTGGCGCCGACGGGGATCGAGTCGCGCAGGCCCACCGGGCGCTCGGCGGCCGCGACGCAGATGCGGTGGTCGCCCTGGCGGCGGTAGAGCTGGGCGCTCTCGCCCGTGTGGTCGCGCAGCGCGGTGAGCACGGGGTTCGCGGCGGCGAGCAGGCGGTCCTCACCGGCGGCCGTGGCGAGCTCGTTGAGCCGCGGGCCGAGGACGAAACGGCCCTGCATGTCTCGCGCGACCATGCGGTGGTGCTCGAGCGCGACCGCGAGGCGGTGCGCCGTCGGGCGGGCCAGGCCGGTGGCCGTGACGAGCTGGGCGAGGGTGGCCGGTCCGGACTCCAGGGCGCCCAGGACGGAGGCCGCCTTGTCCAACACTCCGACTCCGCTAGTATTGTCCATAGGTCGATATTGACGTCTCATGCTCTGAGATGCAAGCCAGAACTGAGATGCAGGTCCGGCACGGACGTTCCACCCGCTGGACGTTCTCCCCGGCAGGCTGCCGGACGGCGGACCATCGACCCAGGCGGTTCTCCAAACCCCCAGGAGCACCGTGACAGACGACGAGGAGATGAGCTACATGGCCGGCACGCTGGCGGAGAAGGTCTGGGACGCGCACCTGGTGCGACGAGGCACCGACGGGTCGCCCGACCTTCTCTACATCGACCTCCACCTCGTGCACGAGGTCACCAGCCCTCAGGCGTTCGAGGGTCTGCGCCTCGCGGGCCGCCCGGTGCGCCGTCCCGACCTCACGATCGCGACCGAGGACCACAACACCCCGACGCTGGACATCGACCTGCCGATCGCGGACCTCACGAGCCGCACGCAGATCGACACGCTGCGCAACAACGCGCGTGAGTTCGGCGTCCGCATCCACTCGCTCGGCGACGCCGACCAGGGCATCGTGCACCAGGTGGGGCCGCAGCTCGGCCTCACCATGCCGGGCCTGACGGTCGTCTGCGGCGACTCGCACACCTCGACGCACGGCGCGTTCGGCGCGCTCGCGTTCGGCATCGGCACGTCCGAGGTCGAGCACGTCCTCGCCACGCAGACACTGCCGCTCGCGCCGTTCAAGACCATGGCGATCAACGTCGACGGCGAGCTGCCCCCGGGCGCGACGAGCAAGGACATCATCCTCGCGATCATCGCCAAGATCGGCACCGGCGGTGGCCAGGGCTACGTCCTGGAGTACCGCGGCGAGGCCATCCGCAAGCTCTCGATGGAGGCGCGGATGACGATCTGCAACATGTCGATCGAGGCGGGCGCGCGCGCCGGCATGATCGCCCCGGACGACACGACGTTCGAGTACCTCAAGGGCCGCCCGCACGCGCCCGAGGGTGCCGACTGGGATGCGGCCGTCGAGTACTGGCGCACGCTGCGCTCCGACGACGACGCCGTCTTCGACACCGAGGTCACGCTCCGCGCGTCCGACCTCGAGCCCTTCGTCACCTGGGGCACCAACCCGGGCCAGGGCCTGCCGATCTCCGCGACCGTGCCCGTCCCCGAGGAGATCGCGGACGAGAACGAGCGCGTCGCCGCCGAGCGCGCGATCGAGTACATGGGCCTCACGCCCGGCCAGCCGCTGCGCGAGGTGTCCGTGGACACCGTGTTCATCGGGTCGTGCACCAACGGTCGCATCGAGGACCTGCGCTCGGTCGCCAAGGTCGTGCAGGGCAAGCAGAAGGCGGACGGCGTGCGTGTCCTCGTCGTCCCCGCCTCCGCGCGCGTGCGCCTCCAGGCCGAGGCCGAGGGCCTCGACAAGATCTTCCTCGACTTCGGCGCCGAGTGGCGCAACGCGGGCTGCTCGATGTGCCTCGGCATGAACCCCGACCAGCTCCAGCCGGGGGAGCGCGCCGCGTCGACGTCGAACCGCAACTTCGAGGGCCGCCAGGGTAAGGGCGGGCGCACGCACCTCGTGTCGCCGCTCGTCGCCGCCGCCACCGCGCTGCGCGGGACGCTCTCCTCGCTGAGCGACCTCGACCTGCCCGAGGGCACCGACATCACGTCCTTCGACGGCACGCCGCTCGCGCCGCTCGACCCGCGCGTCCTCGTGCAGGTCTGAGCCACCCGCGCCGCGCTGCCCCACTCGTCGCCCCGAAGACTCGAAGAGGTTCCTGCCATGGAGAAGTTCACGACCCACACCGGCGTCGGCGTCCCGCTGCGCCGCAGCAACGTCGACACCGACCAGATCATCCCCGCCGTCTACCTCAAGCGCGTCACGCGCACGGGGTTCGAGGACGCGCTGTTCGCCGCCTGGCGCGGTGACCCCACGTTCGTCCTCAACCAGGACGCCTACCGCGCGGGCTCCGTCCTCGTTGCCGGGCCCGACTTCGGCACCGGCTCGTCGCGCGAGCACGCCGTGTGGGCGCTCAAGGACTACGGCTTCCGCGTCGTCCTGGCGTCGCGCTTCGCCGACATCTTCCGCGGCAACTCCGGCAAGCAGGGCCTCGTCGCCGGGATCGTCGCACAGGAGGACATCGAGCTCCTCTGGAAGATCCTCGAGACCAACCCGGGCACCGAGGTGACCGTGGACCTGGTCGCCCGCACCGCGTCCGCGCAGGACGTCACGGTGCCGTTCCAGATCGACGACTACACGCGCTGGCGCCTCATGGAGGGCCTTGACGACATCGGCCTGACCCTCCAGCACGAGGACGAGATCTCCGCGTTCGAGGCGACGCGCGCGTCGTGGCGCCCCAAGACGTTGCCGGCGAAGACGCTGCCCAAGGTCGAGATCGAGGCGGCGCGGCCGGTCGGCTGACGATTCTGCGTCGCGGGGCCGGGGCGGGCTCTGGGGTGGTGACGACGGGTCTACCATCCGCAGGGCTCGTCCCTCGCCCTGCTCCCGCCAGGCCCGCCACGACCCGTCGTCACCACCCCAGAGCCCGCCGGTGATCGTGTCGCCGACACGTCGTCCGGGTCCCTTCCTGGATCAGGGCGTCAGTGTCGCGGCGGGCCCGCGTGGATCGCGGCCAGGAGCGAGTCCGGGGTTGCGGACTCGGGGTTCCAGCGGGACTCGACCCACCAGGTCGCTCCGGCGTCGGCGAGGCCGGCGAGCTGGTCGGCCGCCGCGGAGCGGTCCGCCGGGAGCTCGCCCTGGACGACGACGTCGAACGGCCGGGCCGCGTCGAGGCCCAGCTCGGCGCGACGCGTGGTGAGCCACGCGACGAGGGCGGAGACGTCGTCGGGCGTGGGCACGTCGAAGCCGCGGTCGCCGCGGAGCTGGAGCACGATCCCGTCGGCGCGCAGGGTGCGGTCGAGCGAGCGCACCGGCGGGCGCTCGGCGTCCCACACGCCGACGGGCCACTCCGGCACGTGGTGGCCGACGACCGCGCGCTCGACCGGGCGCGGCAGGAACTGCATCTCCCCGGTCCGCACGTGCTTCCCCTCGAACGTGAACCGCTCGCCGGTCCACGCGCGATCGAGGTAGGCGAGCGCGTCGTCGAGCAGCTCGGCGCGCTCGCGCAGCGACTGCGGCTGACCCGGCACGGCGGAGAACCCGCCGTCGTCGAGCACGCCGACGCCGACCGGCAGCACGAGGCGACCGCCCGACAGGTGGTCGACGGTCAGCGCCTGGCGCACGACCTCCCACGGCTTGCGGCGGGGGAGCGCGAAGACCATCGCGCCCAGCGTGATCCGCTCGGTCCGGACCGCCGCCGCGGCGAGCACCGCCCACGGGTCGAACGTGTCGACCGGCATGGACAGCAGGCTCAGCCCGTCCCACGAGAAGAACCCGTCCCAGCCCGCGGCCTCCGTCCCGACCGCCATCTCCAGCACCTGTGCCGCGGAGCCGAAGCTCCCGACCACCCCGACCTTGATCCCCGACCCTGTCTCCGACGTCGCTGCGCTCATCCGCCGACGCTACGCGACCCCACCCACACCGCTGGGTGCGGGAGACAGCCGCGTCCGAGGTGCCGGGACGCGACCGTTCCCTGCGCTGACCGGTCAGGGGAGCGGGACGACGTCCACGCGCACGATGCGCCGCCGCGCGACGTCGGTCACCGTGAGCCGGTAGCCGTCCGCGTCGACGTGGTCGCCCACGACGGCGAGGCGCCCGAGCTGCGCCAGGACGAAGCCGGCGACGGTCTCGTAGGGGCCGTCGGGCAGCTCGACGCCGGTGTGTCGGGCGAACTCCTCGATCGTCTGGCCGGCGTCGACGCTCGTCGCGGTGCCGTGCTCGCGCGCCGGTGACGGCTCGTCGGGGTCGTACTCGTCGCGGATGTCGCCCACGAGCTCCTCGACGAGGTCCTCGAGCGTGACGATCCCGTCCGTGCCGCCGTACTCGTCGACGACCACGGCGATGTGCACGCCCTCGCGCCGCATCTGCGACATCGCGGGGAGCACGGTGTTCGTCGCGGGCAGGGCGAGGATCGGGCGGACGACGTCGCGCACCGCCAGGGCGCGCCCGGTCGTCGGGTCGGTCGCCGGGTGGTCCGGGCAGTCGCGCCCGAGGAGGTCGCGCACGTGGAGGAACCCCACGACGTCGTCGAAGTCGTCGCCGGTCACGGGGTAGCGCGAGTACGGACCCGCCGCGACGGTCGCGGCGGCCTCGGAGAGCGTCGTGTCGGCCCTGAGGAACGCGACCTCGCCGCGCGGGGTCATGGCCTCGGCGAGCGACCGGTCGCCCGCCTGGAACACGTCGTCGAGGATGCGGCGCTCGTCCTCGGGCAGCGACTCGTGCGCGAGCACGATCTCGCGCAGCTCCTCCTCGCTCATCTCCTCGCTGCGCGCGGACGGGTCGCCGCCGAGCAGCCGCACGACGCCGTCCGTCGAGCGCGAGAGCAGCCAGATGACCGGCCGCATGAGCGTCGCGAACCGGTCGAGCGGCGGCGCGACGACGAGCGCGACCCCGGCCGAACGCTGGAGCGCGATGCGCTTGGGCACGAGCTCGCCGAGCACGAGCGAGAGGTACGCGATGACGAGCGTCAGCCCGACGAGCGCGACCGTGTCGGCGAGCGCGGCCGACAGCCCGAGGCCCTCGAGCGCGGGCGCGAGGTCGGGGGCGAGCGTCGAGGCGCCGTACGCCGCGGAGAAGAAACCCGCGACGGTGACCCCGATCTGCACGGCGGCGAGGAACCGGTTGGGGTCGCGCGCGACTGCCGCGACCCGCGCGCCGCGCGCCGACTGCTTCTCGAGGCGCGAGACCTGGCTCTCGCGCAGGGACACGAGCGCGATCTCGGTGCCGGCGAACACGCCGCCGACGAGGATGAAGAGCAGGACGAGGCCGATGTTGGCCCAGGTGCCGGAGTCCATGCCTCATCCAAGCAGGCCGCCCGGCCCGCGGTGGGATCAGCGGTCGGTGGGCTCCGGGTCGGTGCCCGTGGCCTCGGGGTCGGTCGTCGCCTCGGTGGTGGCCGGCTCGGCGTGCTTGCGGCGGGGGACGAAGTGCGCCACGAGGACCACGACGCCACCCACGAGGATGCCGACGACGGCCGAGCACGCCGTGTTGACCAGCCAGCCGAGGAACCCGCCCACGCCCGCGACGCCGGTGACCGCGTGCTCGAGGTGGTGCACGACGTCGTACGGGCCGTGCCAGCCGAGGTCGTAGGCGCCCTGGAGCAGGATGTGTCCACCGACCCACAGCATCGCGACGATCCCGACGAACGAGATGACGGACATGACCTTGGGCATCGCGCCGACGAGCCCGCGCCCGAACAACTGGACCCACGGCGTCTCGCGCTTCGCGAGGTGCAGGCCGATGTCGTCCATCTTCACGATGAGCGCCACGACCCCGTACACGAGCACCGTGATGAGCACGGCGACGATCGCGAGGATGACCAGGCGCGACCAGAAGCCCTCGGAGGCGACCTCGTTGAGCGCGATGACCATGATCTCGGCGCTGAGGATGAAGTCGGTCCGCACCGCGCTCGAGACCACCGAGTCCTCGTCGACGGCCTTCTTCTCGGCCTTCGTCTCCACCTCGGCGTGGTGGGAACCCGAGACGAGCTCCCACACCTTCTCGGCGCCCTCGAACGCGAGGTACGTCCCGCCGAGCATGAGCAGCGGCGTGAGCAGGTCGGGGAGGAACTGGCTCAGCAGCAGGATCGCCGGGAGGATGAACAGCAGCTTGTTGCGCAGCGACCCGGTCGCGATCCGCTTGACGACGGGCAGCTCGCGCTTGGCGGCCAGGCCCTCGACGTAGCGAGGCGTGACGGCGGTGTCGTCGATGACGACGCCCGTCGCCTTGGCGCTCGCGCGCCCGGCGGCCGCGCCGACGTCGTCGATCGACGCCGCGGCGAGCTTGGCGAACGCCGCGATGTCGTCCAGGAGGGCAGCGAGTCCGAAGGCCATGGGGAGGTGCTCCGTGCGCCGGCCCGCGTCGCCGCGCACGGGCCCGCTGTTCGAGTGGACGCGGCGGCAGCATCGTAGCGACTTCACCCCCCGCTCGCGTCGGTGGGTCAGGACGCCGGAGGGCGGGTCACGACGTTCACCACGTGCGGCGCGCGCACGACGACGCGCACGACCTCCCGCCCGGCAGTCGCCCGCGCGACACCGGGCGTCGCGAGCGCGAGGTCGTGCAGCGCGCGCTCGTCAACGTCCGCGCGCACGCGGACCCGGCCGCGGACCTTCCCGTCGACCTGGACGGCCGCCTCGACCTCGTCCGCGGCGAGCAGCCCCGGGTCGACGACGGGCCAGGTCGCCTCGGCCACCGACGGTTCGCGACCGAGCCGGAACCAGGCCTCCTCGGCCGTGTGCGGCGCGAACAGGCTCAGCAGCACCGCGACCGCCTCGACGGCCTCGCGCACGGCGGCGGCGTGTGCACCGGGGTCCTCGTCCGGTGCCGGGCCGACCTCGTTCGCGCGGCGCGCGGCGGTGACGAGCTCCATGACACGCGCGACCACCACGTTGAACCGGCTCCGGTCGAGCAGGTCCTCCGCGTCGTGCACGGTCGCGTGGGTCGCGCGGCGCAGGTCGTGCGCGCGAGACGCTGGTGCGGCCTCGGCCAGCGCGGCGTCGTGCGCCGCCGCGTCCGACCGCGCGCCCGGCCCGACGACGGAACCTCGGGCTGGTCGCACGACCGGGCCGACGGCGTCAGTCAGCCGCAGCACGCGCGCGCAGAACCGCCGCATCGCGCCGGGGTCGACGTCCGCCCAGTCCACGTCGTCCTCCGGCGGCCCGGCGAACACCATCGCGAGGCGGACCGCGTCGGCGCCGTGCCGGTCGAGCTGCTCGCCGAGGCCGACGCCGTTGCCGAGCGACTTGCTCATAGCCCGCCCGCCGTTCAGGACCTGTCCCTGGTTGAGCAGCGTCGCGAACGGCTCGACGACGTCCACCCACCCCTCGTCGTGCAGGAACTTCGTGACGAACCTGCTGTACAGCAGGTGCAGGATCGCGTGCTCGACGCCACCTACGTACTGCGCCGCGGGCATCCACCGCCGCGCGTCCTCGGGACGGAACGGGACGTCGACGGGTGCTCCCTCGCCCAGCGAGCAGTACCGCAGGAAGTACCAGGACGAGTCCACGAACGTGTCGAGCGTGTCCGGGTCGCGCTCGGCGGCCGCGCTGCAGCGCGGGCACGGCACGCGCCGCCACGCGTCCGCAGCGGGGGACGCGAGCGGCGAGCGGCCCCGGGGGAAGAGATCGTCGCCGGCCAGGTCGGGCAGCCGCACGGGCAGCTCGTCCTCGGGGACGGGCACGACGCCGCAGCCCGGGCAGTGCACCACCGGCACCGGGGCGCCCCAGTAGCGCTGGCGCGAGACCAGCCAGTCACGCAGCCGGTACGACGTCGCGTGCTCGCCCGCACCGTCGGCCTCCAGCCGGGCGATCGCGTCCTCGACTCCGGGCCACGTCTCGCCCGACCCCGCAGGCAGGCCGTGCGCGGCGGCGAATCGCGCGTCGCGGTCGTCGTGCGCGGGCACGCCCATGACCGCGCCCGTCCCGTAGCCGGGCAGCACATGGTCCGCCGCCCAGACGGGCAGTCGTGCGCCCGTGCCGGGGTGGCGCACCCACGAGCCCAGGAACGTCCCGGCGCTCGGGCGCTGCGCGTTCGTCCGCTCGATCTCCCCGGACGCCAGCGCGGCCTCCCGGTGCCGGGCGAGCGCGTCCGCTCGCTCGGGCGCGCACAGCGCCGCCGCCAACGGCCCGTCCGGCGCGACGGCGACGAACGTCGCGCCGGGCAGGGTGTCGGGGCGCGTCGTGAAGACCTCGACATGCTCGGGGTGTGTGCCCGCCCCGGGTACGGCGCTCGCGGTGGCGCTAGGGCCGTCGTCGGGCACGACCGCGAAGCGCACGCGCGCGCCCGTGCTGCGCCCGATCCAGTTCCGCTGCATCGTCAGGACGCGCGCGGGCCACGCGCCCTCGAGCGCGTCCATGTCGTCGAGCAGCCGGTCCGCGTAGGCGGTGACGCGCACGAACCACTGCGTGAGCTCGCGCTGCACGACGGCCGCCCCGCACCGCTCGCACCGTCCGCCCACGACCTGCTCGTTGGCGAGCACCGTCTGGTCCGCGGGGCACCAGTTCACGGGGGCCGTCGCGCGGTAGGCGAGGCCGCGCTCCAGCAGCCGCAGGAACAGCCACTGCGTCCAGCGGTAGTACTCCGGGCGGTGGGTCTCCAGGCGGCGCGACCAGTCGAACGACACCCCGTACCGGTGCGCCGTCGCGGCCTGCGTCGCGATGTTGGTCTCGGTGAAGACGGCGGGGTTCTCGCCGCGGCGGATCGCCGCGTTCTCGGCGGGCAGCCCGAACGAGTCCCAGCCGATCGGGTCGAGCACGTCGTACCCGCGCAAGCGCCAGTACCGCGCGACGACGTCCTCGAGGGCGAACACCTCGGCGTGACCCATGTGCAGGTCGCCCGACGGGTACGGGAACATCGTCAGCAGGTAGCGGCGGGGGCGCGCGCCGTCGTCGCGCGCGCGGAACGTGCCGTGCTCGGCCCAGTACCGCTGCCAGCGGTCCTCGATCTCGCGGATCGACGGGGGAGACGGGGGTACTGCGGGGTGGGGTGGGTGTGCGGCGTCCACGGGAGGCTCCTCGAGAAGGTGGGCTTCGTCGTCGGGCACTCGCCGTGCGCTCGCCGGTAGCTCGACCGGGACGCGCAGGCACCGCCGCGCTGAGCGTGCCCGCCCGGCGGGCTCAGCGCGGCCGGCGAAGGAGGAGCCGCAGGTGTCGCATCCCGGACATCGTGACCCGCCCGACGGCGCGGGGTCAACCCGCGCGGGGCGCGCAGGTGTGGCGGACGTCGCCCGCGCACGCACCCCAGGGCCGATCCGGCGCCAGTAGGCTGGTCGCCATGGCATCCCACTACGACGTCGTCGTCCTCGGTGCAGGTCCCGGTGGTTACGTGGCCGCGATCCGTGCAGCCCAGCTGGGCCTGTCGGTCGCGGTCGTGGAGGAGAAGTACTGGGGTGGGGTGTGCCTCAACGTGGGCTGCATCCCGTCCAAGGCGCTCCTGCGCAACGCCGAGCTCGCGCACATCTTCCAGCACGACGCGAAGACCTTCGGCATCTCCGGAGAGGTCAGCTTCGACTTCGGCGCGGCGTTCGACCGCTCGCGCACCGTCGCGGAGGGGCGCGTCAAGGGCGTGCACTTCCTCATGAAGAAGAACAAGATCACCGAGTACGACGGCCGCGGCACGTTCCGCGACGCGCACACGCTCGACGTGAAGCTCGCCGACGGCTCGACCGACCAGGTGACGTTCGACAACGTCATCATCGCGACCGGCTCGAAGGTGCGCCTGCTCCCGGGCGTTGAGCTGTCCGAGAACGTCGTCACGTACGAGAAGCAGATCCTCACGCGCGACCTGCCCCGCTCCATCGCCATCGTCGGCGCCGGCGCGATCGGCATGGAGTTCGGCTACGTCCTCAAGAACTACGGCGTGGACGTCACGATCATCGAGTTCCTCGACCGCGCGCTGCCCAACGAGGACGCCGACGTGTCGAAGGAGATCGCCAAGCAGTACAAGAAGCTCGGCATCAACCTGCTCACCTCGACCGCCGTCCAGACGGTCAAGGACAACGGCACGGCCGGCGTCACCGTCAGCTACAAGGGCGTCAAGGACGACAAGCCGGGCGAGCTCGTCGTCGACAAGGTCCTCATGGCCGTCGGCTTCGCGCCCAACGTCGAGGGCTTCGGACTCGAGAACACCGGCGTCCAGCTCACCGAGCGCGGCGCCATCGCGATCGACGACGTCATGCGCACCAACGTCGAGCACATCTACGCGATCGGTGACGTCACGGCGAAGCTCATGCTCGCGCACGTCGCCGAGGCGCAGGGCGTCGTCGCGGCCGAGACCATCGGCGGCGCCGAGACCCTCACGCTCGGCGACTACCGCATGATGCCGCGCGCGACGTTCTGCCAGCCGCAGGTCGCGAGCTTCGGCCTCACCGAGCAGCAGGCCCGCGACGAGGGCTACAAGGTGAAGGTCGCGACCTTCCCGTTCATGGCGAACGGCAAGGCGCACGGCCTCGGCGACCCGACCGGCTTCGTCAAGCTCATCTCCGACGAGACCTACGGCGAGCTCCTCGGCGGCCATCTCATCGGCCCCGACGCGTCCGAGCTGCTGCCCGAGCTCACGCTCGCGCAGAAGTGGGACCTCACCGTCTACGACGTCGCGCGCAACGTGCACACCCACCCGACGCTGTCCGAGGCCGTCCAGGAGTCGATCCACGGCCTCGCGGGGCACATGATCAACTTCTGATCGACCGGCACACCGCGCGGAGTGCTTTCCGAAGGGCCCGGACCTGCGACCGCAGGTCCGGGCCCTTCGCGCTGCCGTGAACCGGGCCAGGACGGTGGTGCTTCAGCAGGCGGTCGGGTCAGGCGGCGCGCTGCGAGCGGGCGTGGGCACCCGCATGCTGGACGTTCCGCCCGACGTCGACAGGGGAGATCTACATGTCCGACCAGACCACGCCCCAGGACCCGACCACGCAGCAGCCGCAGCCCGAGCAGCCCGCCGACCAGCTGGAGCCGCCGGGTCTCACGGGCGACATGTCCCAGGAGCCCGACCACGGGGAGTCCACGTACCAGGGCTCGGGCCGGCTCGAGGGCAAGCGCGCGCTCATCACCGGGGGCGACTCCGGCATCGGCCGCGCGGTCGCGATCGCGTTCGCCCGCGAGGGCGCCGACGTCGCGATCTCGTACCTCCCGGACGAAGAGGAGGACGCCCGGACCACGGCCCGGTGGGTCGAGGACGCGGGCCGCACGGCTGTCCTGCTCCCGGGCGACATCCGCGACGAGGAGTTCTGCCGGCAGCTCGTCGCCGACGCCGTCGCGGGGCTGGGCGGCCTCGACGTCCTCGTGAACAACGCCGCGTACCAGATGTCGCAGGACGAGGGTCTGCGCGGGATCACGACCGACCAGCTCGACCGCGTCCTGAAGACCAACGTCTACGCGCTGTTCTGGATCACGAAGGCGGCGCTCGACCACCTGCCCCGCGGCGGGGCGATCGTCAACACCACGTCCGTGCAGGCGTTCGAGCCGAGCCCGCAGCTGCTCGACTACGCGACCACCAAGGCGGCGATCCTCAACTTCACGAAGGGGCTGGCGCAGCAGCTCGCGCCGGAGGGCATCCGGGTCAACGCCGTGGCGCCGGGACCGATCTGGACGCCCCTCATCCCGGCAACCATGCCGGAGGAGAAGGTCGAGCAGTTCGGCGCCGACACGCCGCTGGGCCGGGCCGGGCAGCCCGCCGAGCTCGCGCCGGCGTACGTGTTCTTCGCGTCGCAGGAGTCCAGCTACATCACGGGCGACCGCATCGGCGTGACCGGGGGCCGGCTGCTCTAGGACGCTGCGGTCCTCGTCGGCTCACCGCGCACGGCGGCGGGCAGGCGGCACGTGAGTCGCCTGCCCGCCGCCGTGGAGCGGGTCAGCCGCAGGCGACGCCGTTGAGCGCGAACCCCACCGGGGCCGGGTGGGTGCCGGCGGTCGCGGTCGCGCCGTTGAAGCCGAACGTGACCGACTGCCCCGGCGCGATGCTCGACTGCCACGCCGGGTGCGCCGCGGTGACGGTGCTTTCCTCCTGGCTCACGACGGCGCTCCACCCCGGCTCGACGACGGTCTGTCCGCCGGGGTAGACGAACGTGACGGACCAGCCGTTCACGGGGGTGACCGACGTGTTGGTCACGGTGACCGACGCGGTGAACCCGGTGCTGTTGCCGCCCCACGAAGAGGCGGAGTAGTCGGCCTCGCAGGCGCCCGTGGGCTCGGGCGTCACGTCGTCCTCCAGGGTGGTGAACGTGACGGAACGCGTGGCCGAGACGGTGCCGGCGTGGTCGTTGCGCGACCGGACCGCCACCGTGTACGCGGTGCCGGGATCCAGCTCCGTCAGGTCGACCATGGGCGACCCGTCGGTGCTCGCGATCACCTGCCCGGTCGCGGGGTCGAGCACGTCGTACCCGGTGACGCACCCGGACTCGGCCGCGCCCCACATGACGTGCGCGCTCGTGGCGGTGACGGACATCGCCATGACGGAACCCGGGGTGCCCGGCGCCTCGTCCGGGCACGCGGGCTCGGTCGGCTCGCCGCCGTCGCCGATGCCCGTGACCTCGCCGTCGCCGCCGTCGAACGCGACGTCGGAGCACGAGTAGAAGTTCTCGTTGCTGTCCGAGCGGACCCAGTGGGTGAAGATCATGTGGTCGCCGCTGCGGTCGGCGGGCAGCGTGACGTCCCAGTAGTAGTAGTTCAGGGCACCCGGTCCGCCGGTGTCCGGCGGGTTGGTCACGGAGTCGATCAGCTCGAGGTCGTCCCAGGCGAGCGGGCCCGACGGGTCCCAGCCCTCCTCGGTGACGTACACGTCGAAGCGTCCGGGGTGCTCGGCCCAGTTGTTGTGCTGGAACTGGTAGGTCTCCCCGGCGGTCAGGTGCGTCCGCGGCCAGTCGTCCCGCACGGCGTTGAACCCGCTGAAGTCGTACGGGCCGCGACCCCCGCCGTCGCAGATCTGGCCGTCGGGGATGTAGCCGGCGGTGCGGCCCCCGCCGTTCGAGTCCAGGTTCCCGAACCAGTTGTAGAAGGCCGACGTGCCGCTGACCGCGTAGGCGTTCGCGCACGCCGGGTTCTGCGGGTCGACCTGCCCGTTGCCGGTCTGGCCGTCCACCCAGCACAGGTACTGGCGGCTCCCCGGGAACACCTCCGCCCCGTGCGCCGCGGCGGGGGCGGGCGGCGAGGCCGCCACCAGACCCGCCGCGCCGAGGACCACCGCGGCGGCCCACGCTGCAATGCGTCGCATCTCTCCAGCTCCTTTGCTCTCGGATGTCGAACACGGTGACGATGCCGCAGGGCGCGCGACGGCGGTACCGACCTAATCGATTCGGTCCGTCCGGCCCCGCCCCCTCGCCGAGCCATCGCGTCGCGCGCGGGCGTGCCACCGGCGTCGGGCACGGGAGAGGATGAGGGGCGGGGGACACCGACACGAGAAGGAGACCCATGCCCGCGCCCACGACGCCCACCCGCGAGTTCGTCACCGGCCTGCCCAAGGCGGAGCTGCACCTGCACCTGGAGGGCACGCTCGAGCCCGACCTCAAGCTGCGCCTCGCGCAGCGCAACGGCATCGACATCGGCCAGTCGACGGTCGAGGAGGTGCGCGCCACGTACGCGTTCGACTCCCTGACGAGCTTCCTCGCCGTGTACTACCCGGCCATGGAGGTGCTCCAGACCGCGGACGACTTCTACGAGCTCGCCGACGCCTACCTCGCCCGCGCGGCGGCAGACGGCGTCAAGCACGCCGAGATGTTCTTCGACCCCCAGGCGCACACGTCGCGCGGCGTGTCGTTCGAGGCGGTCGTGACCGGCTACCACCGCGCCGCGGCTGAGGCGCCGAGCAAGCACGGCATCGACGCGCACCTCATCCTGTGCTTCCTGCGCGACCACTCCGCGCAGAGCGCGGCCGAGACGCTCGAGGCGTCGGTGCCGTTCCGCGACAAGATCCTGGGCGTCGGGCTCGACTCCGACGAGCGCGACAACCCGCCGCAGAAGTTCGCCGACGTCTTCGCGCGCGCCCGCGAGCTCGGCTACCGCCTGACGATGCACTGCGACATCGACCAGGTCGGCAGCATCGACAACATCCGCACCGTGCTCGACCAGATCGGCGTGGACCGCGTGGACCACGGCACGAACGTCGTCGAGGACCCGGCGCTCGTCGACGTCGTGCGCGACCGCGGGCTGGGACTCACGACCTGCCCGATCTCGAACTCGTTCGTCACCGACGACATGAAGGCGACCGAGATCGCGGGCCTGCTGCGCTCGGGCGTGCGGGTCACGGTGAACTCCGACGACCCGGCGTACTTCGGCGGCTACGTCGCCGACAACTACGTCGCGCTCGCGGAGGCGGCGGGGTTGACGACGGAGGAGGTCGTGCAGCTCGCACGCAACTCGTTCGAGGCGTCCTGGCTGGGTGACTCCCAGCGGGCCGCCTACCTCGCCGAGATCGACCGGTACGTCGCGACGTTCGACGCGACCGCCGTCTGACCCGGCCTCTCGCTGCACCGAGGTAGAGCCCCCGTCCGCCGAGGTAGAGGCGTGGTCATGACCACGCCTCTACCTCGCGGGACCGGGGCTCTACCTCGCGGTTCTGGGCGCTCGTCCCGCGCCGGCGTACCGGGGAGTAACGTGTCGGGGACGGCCGCCGCCGTCCGGATGGCGGCGAGCACGACCGCAGGGGTGAATAATCTCCGGGTGCCGCATGTTGGCGCACTCGGGCCCCGCGCCCGCGGACGAGCCGTCCGCGGCCACGACGCGCGGGACCGGGCCCCGCAGGGGCACCACGGACCATCGGCTTGGCGAGAGGGCGACCAGAGCTCATGAAGGATGTGCTGTACGTCAACGGCGGGACCCCGCTGGACGGGACGATCACCGTGCGGGGCGCGAAGAACTTCGTGTCCAAGGCGATGGTGGCGTCGTTGCTGGGGGAGTCGCCGAGCGTGCTGCGCAACGTGCCGCAGATCCGCGACGTCGGCGTCGTGACGGGGCTGCTGGAGCTGCACGGCGTGGCGGTGAAGTCCGACCCGGACGCGGGGATCCTCGACCTGGACCCCTCCAACGTCGAGTCGGCGCACGTCGCGGACATCGACGCGCACGCGGGCTCGAGCCGCATCCCCATCCTGTTCTGCGGCCCGCTGCTGCACCGCCTGGGCGAGGCGTTCATCCCCGACCTGGGTGGTTGCCGGATCGGCGACCGGCCGATCAACTACCACCTCGACATCCTGCGCCAGTTCGGCGCGGTCGTGGACAAGCGGGAGAACGGGATCCACATCCGCGCCCCGCGCCGCCTCCAGGGCACCAAGATCGCGCTGCCGTACCCGTCCGTCGGTGCCACCGAGCAGCTCCTGCTCACGGCCGTGCGCGCCGAGGGCATCACGGAGCTGGCGAACGCCGCGATCGAGCCCGAGATCATGGACCTCATCGCGGTGCTCCAGAAGATGGGCGCCATCATCTCGGTCGACACCGACCGCGTGATCCGCATCGAGGGCGTGGACCGCCTCGACGGGTACACCCACACGGCGCTCGGCGACCGCATCGAGGCGGCCTCCTGGGCCTCGGCAGCGCTCGCCACGGGCGGCGACATCACGGTCAAGGGCGCGACGCAGCCCGAGATGATGACGTTCCTCAACACGTTCCGCAAGGTCGGCGGCCGGTTCGACGTGCAGGACGATGGGATCCGGTTCTGGCACCCGGGCGGCGACCTGTCCCCGATCGTGCTCGAGACCGACGTGCACCCCGGCTTCATGACCGACTGGCAGCAGCCGCTCGTCGTCGCGCTCACCCAGGCCAAGGGTCTGTCGATCGTGCACGAGACGGTCTACGAGAACCGGTTCGGCTTCACGGACGCGCTGCGCGGCATGGGTGCGACCATCCAGGTCTACAAGGAGTGCCTGGGCGGTCGCGACTGCCGGTTCGGCCAGCGCAACTTCCACCACTCCGCGGTGATCTCCGGCCCGACGCCGCTGGCCGCGGCCGACATCGAGGTCCCGGACCTGCGCGGCGGCTTCTCCCACCTCATCGCGGCGCTCGCGGCGAAGGGCACCTCGACCGTGCGCGGGATCAGCCTCATCGACCGTGGCTACGAGAACTTCCAGGAGAAGCTGGTCGCCCTCGGCGCCGACGTCCGCCGCGACTGACCTGGACCGCCCGTCGCCGCAGGTCATGACGCCTGTCACGGCGGCGCGGCGCCCGTGCGTGGGACGCTGGTCGACGTGATCACTCGACCGCGCACGTTCCTCGACGTGTGGAGCCGTCGGACCGCGCCCGAGCGGTTCGACGCCTACACGCGCTGGTCGCTGTACCTGCTCTCGCTGTTCGAGCCGTTCCTCGCGCTCGTGCTCGTCGGTTCCGACCCGACGTTCCGGCCGGGGGCCGTCAACGCGTGGCTGCTGCTCGTGCTCGCGCACACCGTCACGTGCCTCGTCCTGCTCCGCGCGGGGGTGGTGCACTTCCTGGGGGGCCCGGTCGTGCGCCCGTGGCTGCTCGCCCTCCACGGGGCCGTCTCCCTCGCGGTCGCGGTGGTCGGGTTCTGGACCTTCCCCGTCGGCTCGGCGGAGGACGTCGCCGGGAGCGCCCGGTACTACGCGCTCCTGGTGGGGTTCGGCTTCGGCACGCTCGCCGTCGTGCCGCTCCTGACGTTCCGCCGCCTCGCCCTGCTCGCCCTGCTGCTCGGTACGGTCACGGGGTGCTCCGTGTGGGTGGGGACCGGACCGATCTCCTCGACCACCGTGGGCATGGCGGTCGGGCTCGGCCTCTCCGGCACGGTCATGCTCGTCGCGATCTTCGGGTCGTACCGCGTGTCCGTGTGGATGCTCGGCATCGTGTGGGAGCAGGAGCGCACGCGCGTGCTCCACGCGCGCCTTGCCGTCGCGGAGGAACGACTGCGGTTCTCGCGCGACCTGCACGACGTCTTCGGGCGCACCCTGTCCGTGGTCGCGGTGAAGAGCGAGCTCGCCGCAGAGCTGGCCGCCCGCGGTCGCCCCGGCGCGGAGGAGCAGATGCTCGAGGTGCGCCGCATCGCGCAGGACGCGCTGCGCGAGGTGCGCGCCGTCGTCGCCGGCTACCGCACCGCCGACCTCGGTGCCGAGCTCGTGGGCGCACGCTCGGTCCTGCGCTCGGCGGGCATCGACACGACCGTCCACGGCGAGGAGACACCGGTCGGCACCGCGGCCCAGGAGGCGCTCGCCTGGGCCGTGCGCGAGGGCGTCACCAACGTGGTGCGGCACTCGACCGCTCGCACGTGCACGATCACGGTGCACCGGGACCGGACGTCGAGCGTCGTCGAGATCGTCAACGACGGCGTCCCTCCCGGGACGGGCGACGGGCGCGGATCCGGGCTGGTCGGTCTCCGGGAGCGGTTGGAGGGCGCCGGCGGGAGCCTGCGCACGTGGTCCGACGGCGGCCGGTACAACCTCGTCGCGCGCGTGCCCGACGACGGCGCGGCCCGGGGAGCGCCGGCGCGGGGCAGTGCCCGTGACCTTCCCGCCCCCACCACCGAGAGGACCACGCGCGCGTGATCCGCATCCTGCTCGCCGACGACGAGAACCTCATCCGTGACGCGGTCGCGTCGCTCCTGGCCCTCGAGGGCGACCTGGAGGTCGTGGCGCAGGCGGCCTCGGGCCCCGAGGCCGTCGCCGCCGCCCTCAAGCTCGAGCCCGACGTCGCGGTCCTCGACCTCCAGATGCCGGGGCTCGACGGGGTCGAGGTCGCGCAGCGCCTCGCGCGCGACCTGCCCTCGTGCGGTGTGGTGATCGTCACGAGCCACGGCCGGCCGGGCTACCTCAAGCGCGCGCTGGAGGCGGGCGCGCGCGGCTTCCTGCCCAAGACGGTCTCGTCGCGCGTGCTCGCGGACGTCGTGCGGCAGGTGCGCGACGGCGGTCGGTACGTCGACCCCGAGCTCGCCGCGGAGGCGATCGCGGCGGGCGCGAGCCCGCTCACCGCCCGCGAGGCGGACGTGCTCGAGCTCGCCGCCGACGGCGCGCCGGTCGAGGAGATCGCCACGCGCGCCCACCTGGCCCCAGGGACCGTGCGCAACTACCTGTCGTCGGCCGCCGCGAAGCTCGGGGCGGCGAATCGTCACGAGGCGGCGCACGTGGCGCGGCGGCACGGCTGGATCTGAGCGGAGGGCCGCGCCCGGTAGGCTCGGTGACCGTGCCGAGCCTGCCCGAGACCCCGCGCGCGTACAGGACCCTCGCGTTCTTCCTGCGCCCGATCCTCTTCGCGATCACCCGCCGTGACTGGCGCGGTGCGGAGAACCTGCCCCCGACCGGCTTCATCGCCGCGGCGAACCACGTCACGGAGGTCGACCCCGTGACGCTCGCGCACTTCCTCTACGACCAGGGCCGCGCGCCGAAGATCACGGCGAAGGCGTCGCTGTGGAAGGTGCCGGTCCTCGGCCGGATCCTCACCAGCACCGGCATGATCCCGGTGCACCGCGGCACGGCAGGTGCGGCGCAGTCCCTCGTCGACTCCACGGCGCGCCTCGACGAGGGGGAGTGCGTCGTGTTCTTCCCCGAGGGGACGCTGACGCGTGACCCTGACGGCTGGCCCATGGTCGGCAAGACGGGCGTCGCTCGGCTCGCGCTGACGAGCCGCGCGCCCGTCGTGCCCATCGCGCAGTGGGGCGCCGAGAAGCTCCTGGCGCCGTACGGCAAGGTGTTCAAGCCGATCCCGCCCAAGCGGGTCGCCGTCCACGCGGGACCGCCCGTCGACCTCTCCGACCTCTACGACCGTCCGCAGGACACCGCGACGCTGCGCGAGGCGACCGAGCGCATCATGGCGGCGATCACGCGCCAGCTCGAGGAGATCCGCGGCGCGAAGGCGCCCGCGGAGCGCTTCGACCTGCGTCAGCACCCGGGCTCGGAGCGCCGCCGGTGAGCGGGGACCAGACCGTCGAGATCAGCCCCGCGCCGCTCGGCGCCGCCGACGTCCCCGCCGAGGAGCGCGTCGTCGCCGCGGTCCTCGGGTCAGGGAGCTGGGGCACGACCTTCGCCGCCGTGCTCGCCGACGCCGGCTGCGAGGTCCGCCTGTGGGGCCGCGACCCCGAGGTCGCCGCGCAGGTGAACTTCTCCCGCCGCAACGAGAAGCGGTTGCCGGGCATCGAGCTGCCTGCGGGCATCCGGGCCACGACCGACGCGCGCGACGCGCTCGCCGGGGCGGGCCTGGTGGTCGTCGCGATCCCCTCGCAGGTCGCCCGCACGACGCTCGCCGAGCTGCGCCCGTACCTGGAGCCCGACGCCGTCGCGGTCTCCCTCATGAAGGGCGTCGAGCTGAGCACCGACCGCCGCATGAGCGAGGTCGTCGCGGAGTCCCTCGGACTGCCGCCCGAGCGCGTCGCCGTGGTGTCGGGCCCGAACCTGGCGCGGGAGATCGCGCACCGTCAGCCGACGGCGACCGTGGTGTCGTGCGTCGACGAGGACGTGGCGCGGTACGTCGCGCGGGCCTGCTCGTCGTCGTACTTCCGCCCGTACACCAATCGCGACGTGGTCGGGGTCGAGCTGTGCGGGGCCGTGAAGAACGTCATCGCGCTCGCCGTGGGGATCGCCCAGGGCCGCGGGTTCGGCTACAACACGACCGCCACCGTCATCACGCGCGGACTCGTGGAGATCACGCGCCTGGGTCTCGCGCTCGGAGCGGACGCCGAGACGTTCCCCGGCCTCGCGGGCATGGGCGACCTGGTCGCGACGTGCTCGTCCCCGCTCTCGCGCAACCACACGCTCGGCAAGCACGTGGGCCAGGGGCTGAGCCTCGACGACGCGATCGCCGCCACCGGCGGCACGGCCGAGGGCGTCAAGTCCTGCCGGTCGGTCCTCGAGCTCGCGCAGAAGGTGGGCGTCGAGATGCCGATCACGGCCGGCGTCGTCGCGGTGCTGCACGAGGGGATGCCGGTCGACGAGATGGCGCGCGGCCTGCTCGCCCGGCCGCAGAAGGCCGAGGGGATCTCGGCGGAGCGCTGAGGTCGACGGCGGCCGAGGCGACGGTCAGTCGTCGTCGCGGACGTCGACCACCACGCGCGTCGGGTCCTCGAGCGAGAACACCCGGAACGGGCGCTGCTCGTCGTCGACCCCGACGAACGCCTGCGTGTAGCCCTCGAAGACGCCGCGCAGGAGGACCTCCTCGACCTCGCCGCCGTCCCCCGCGCGCACCGGGTTCGGTCCCGCGTACTCGTCCACGCCCGTGTCCATGGGGTACCCCGAGCCGGAGATCATGACCTGGAGATAGGCGTCGCCGTCGACGGCGACGACGTCGCCCTTGCCGTCGTCGACCGGCTGGTCGACGTACTCGACGCGCCACCCGGGCGTCCCGGTCCCGCCGAGCTCGAAGACGACCCGGTCGTACCCGTCGTGGTGCCCGACCCGGATGTCCGTCACGGTCAGGGCCGCGTCCGCGGACGGGTCCTGCGTGTCCGGGTCGGTGTTCGCGGGGAACGGGAGCGGTGCCTCGGTCGCGTCGTCGGCCGGTGCCGTGGAATCGTCCGTCGGGCTCTCGGCCGGGGCGTCGGTCGGCGAGCCCGTGGGGCTGGGCGAGCCGCTCGTCGCCGTGTCCGACGGCGAGGGAGAGTCGTCCGTGCCGCCGGGGGTGCACGCGGCGAGCGAGAGCACCAGCAGCCCGACGGCGGCCGTCGCGGCCCGTGGTGATGTCGCGGCTCCGCGTCGCGCCCGGTCGCCTCGGTCCGTCCGCATCGTTCCTCGCGCCTTCATGGACCGATCGTAGAAACCGCAGGTCACGCTCGCGCGGCGGGCAGAGCACGGTCCGGTCCCGGTCGGGTCACGGCAGCGTCTCGGCGGCATCTCGCTGATGTCGTGCGTGCGTGCGTGCGGGAGGTCTCCGGACGTCGTGGCCCCGTCCGGGTGGTCGACGCTAGGCTCGGAGGATGCTGCAGGGGATCGGCACAGGCGCGGTGGGCGTGCTCGTCGCGGTCGCGCTCACGGGGATGCTCGTCGTCGGGATCACGCGGTTCACCTCCGGCGCGGAGGCGCGCGCCCGCCGCGACGCGGGCGGGGGCGAGAGCGCGTCGTCGGGCATGTTCGGCGAGATCGTCGAGATCTTCCAGCCGAGCCGCACTCACCTCACCGAGGAGAAGGAGCGCCAGCGCCTCGACATCGTGCAGCGCCCCGCCGAGGGCCGCCCGTTCGACGTCGACCTCGACGGCGGCGTCTTCTACGTCCCGACGGACTCGTCAGACCCTCCGCGGCCCGCGCGCCCGGACGCGGAGGCGCCGTAGCGCGCTTCAGGGGGAGTTCAGGCCGCGGGTGCCCGCAGCGCGCGGTCGAGGTCACGCCAGAGGTCCTCGACGTCCTCGATGCCCACGGAGAGCCGCAGCAGGTCCTCGGGGACCGTGCGCGACTCGGTCGCGAACCGGCGGCGGCGTTCCAGGCTCGACTCCACGCCGCCGAGGCTCGTCGCGGGCACCCAGAGGCGCACGGCAGCGACGACGGCGTCGGCGCCCGCGGCCCCGCCACGGGGCCGGACGCCGAGGATCGAGCCGTACCCGGTCATGAGTCGCGACGCGCGCTCGTGCCCGGGGTCCGTCGGCAGGCTCGGGTGGCGCACCTCGACGACGTCGGGGTGGTCGGCGAGGCGCCGCGCGAGCTCGGCGGCGTTCGCCTGGGCGCGCTCGACGCGCAGCGCGAGGGTGCGCAGGCCGCGCAGCGCGAGCCACACCTCGAACGGACCGGGGATCGACCCGTGGAGCGTCCGGTAGGAGCGCAGCGTCGCGGTGAGCTCGGCCGTGCGCGCGACGGCGGCGCCGAGGACGACGTCGGAGTGCCCGGCGAGGTACTTCGTCACCGAGTGCACGACGACGTCCGCGCCGTGGGCGAGCGGCTGCTGCCCGAGCGGGGTCGCGAACGTGTTGTCCACGGCGGTGAGCACGCCGCGCTCGCGAGCGGCCACGAGCAGCACGGGCAGGTCGGCGACCTCGAGCATGGGGTTCGTCGGGGACTCGACGAGCAGGAGCGAGGCGCCGTCGAGCGCGGCGACGACCTGGTCGGTGTCCGCGACGTCGACCCGGACGACCTCGACCCCCGCGCGCGCGGCGAGGTCGTCGGCGAAGCCGAGCGTCACCTGGTAGGCGTGCCGGGGGAGCACGACCTTGCCGCCGGCGGGCACGAGCGAGAAGACCGCCGCGATCGCCGCCATCCCGGACCCGAAGGCCACGCCGGGGTGCTCGCCCCCCTCGAGCGCTGCGAGCGCCTCCTCGAACGGTTGCCACGTCTCGGTGTCCATGCGCGTGTACAGGAGCTCACCGGGCTGCTGTACGCCCTGCGACACGTAGGTCGACGAGAGCACGATCGGCGGGTTCACGGGCGCGCCCTGCGCCCGCTCGGGACGCCCCGCGGCGACGACGACGGTCGCGGGGGAGAGGGCGGAGACGTGCGGGTCGCTCATGGCGGCAGAGTACGCCCGGTCGCTCGACGCATGCCCCGAACAACCACCCCCTGACCAGGTGCCGTCAGTCGAGCGGGCCCAGGAGGGACTGCGCGACCGTGGAGTGCGCGGACTCGTCGTCGGACGGGTGGAAGATCCCGGCGAGCACGTCGCGGTACAGGCGGCCGAGCTCGTTCCCGGCGAAGTAGCTGGACCCGCCCGCGACGCGCACCATCTGGTCGACGACCGTCTTCGCCGTCTCCGTGGCGCGCACCTTGAGCCCTGCGGTCGAGCGGAACCAGCCGGCGCCGCGGTCGACGAGCGCGTCGAGCTCGCCCGCGACGGTGTCGATCTGCGGCCAGACCGCGTCGAGCGCGAGCGCGGCGTCCGCGAGGCGCCAGCGGATGTCCGGGTCCTGCGCGAGCGACGCGCCGTCGTTCTTCATCGACGTGCGGCGGCGCGCTGCGGCGACGCCGAGCTCGAGCGCGCGCTCCGCGATCCCGGTGTAGACGGACGCGAGGAGCGTCTCGAACGTCGTGAAGATCCCCACGACGAGCGGGTCGAGCGTGGGCCCGGGCGCGAGCCGCCGGACGACGCGGTCGGCGGGCGCGTGAGCGCCGTCGAGGACCGTGGAGCGGGACTGCGAGGCCCGCATGCCCATCGTGTCCCAGTCGTCGAGCACCTCGACCCCGGCGCCCCGGGGGACGAACGCGTGCACGAGGCGCGGGCCGTCGTCGGACACCGTGTCGAGCCCGAGGACGCCCAGGCGCGTCCACGCGGGCGAGTTCGACGTGAAGATCTTGCGGCCGTGGAACGTGTAGCCGCCCGTGCCGTCCGGTCGCGCCTCGGTGCGGGACCCGAGCAGGACCAGGTCGTTGCCGCCCTCGGAGTACCCGAAGCCGAACACCTCGCCGCGACCCGCCTCCTCGAGCAGCCAGTCGAGCGAGGCGTCGCCGCGCTCGTGCAGGTAGCGCGCGACGCCGGTCCACACGTGGTGCATGTTCACCGCGAGGGCCGTCGCGGGTGCCGCGGCCGCGAGCCGCGCCTGCTCGTGCGCGACCTCGCGCAGGCCGAGCCCGGCGCCGCCGAACGACGTGGGCACGAGCGCCCGCAGGTACCCCGCCTCGGCCAGGGCGGCGAGGTCCTCGTCGAAGAACGCGTTGTCGCGGTCGTAGCCCGCCGCGCGGCCGCGGACGGCGTCGAGCAGGTCGTCGGTGAGGAGGGTGCGCCGCTCCGGGAACGGCGGAGCAAAGGGTGCAGCGACGGGCGTGGACATGGCCTGCCTTCGGTCGTGGCGGACGGCGAGAGGCCCCGGCGACGCGCGTCGCCGAGGCCCCTCCACCGTACGCCGGGCCGGTCAGCCGACGAGCGCCGGCTCCTCCGGGGACGGCAGGATGCGGCGCAGCACGTCGGCGAGCGTCACGACGCCGACGAACCGCTCGCCGTCCATGACGATCGCGAGCTGCTCGCTCGACTCGCGCATGCGCGCGAGCGCGGCGTGCACGGTCGTCCCCGACGCGAGCACGAAGCCCGGCCGCGCGAGCTCCCCGGCGGGCCGGTCGTCAGGCTCCAGGAGCGTGTCGCGCACGTGCACGACCTTGGGGACGACGCTCCCGTTCTGGACGAGGATGCGCAGGTGCCCCGACCGGGCGGACGCCGCGCGGACGTCCGCGGCCGTGGCCGTCGCGGCGACCGACGTCGGCCGGCCCTCGGTCGGCACGAGCGCGTCGACCGTGAGGGTCTCGAGCTCGATGACGCCCGAGATCTGCACGCGGTACGACGCCTCGAGCGCGCCGACGTTCGCCGAGTGCTCGACGAGGTGCCGCAGGGTCGCGGCGTCCTGCCCCCCGCCCTCGACGTTCTCGACCGGCTCGACGCCCACGGCGCGCACGCAGCGGTTCGCGAGAGCGTTGAGCCAGCGCAGGAGCGGCCGGAACGCCCACATGAACCCGCGCATCGGCAGCGCCAGCAGGGTGGCCGAGCGCTCCGGGTGGGCGATCGCCCACGACTTCGGCGCCATCTCGCCGATGACGAGGTGCAGGAACGTCACGACGATCAGGGCCAGAACGAAGCCCGCGACGTCGGCGGCCCACAGGGGCGCGCCCCACGCCTCGAAGACGGGCGTGAGCCAGTGGTGCACGGCCGGCTTGGTGATGGCGCCCAGCGCGAGCGTGCACGCCGTGATGCCGAGCTGTGCGCCGGCCATGAGGAGCGTGAGCTCGTTCGAGCTGCGCAGCGCGGCGCGCGCCGCGCGGCTCGTGGGTGCGGCGTCCTCGAGCCGGTGCCGCTTGGCGCCGAGGAGCGCGAACTCCACGGCGACGAAGAACGCGCTGAGCGCGATGATCGCGACGGTCGCCACGACGACGACCCAGGGGTTGCTCATCGGGTCTCCTCCGCTGCGTCCGTCGGGCGGGCAGCCTCGTGCGTGGTGTGGTGCGCGTCGTCGGCGGGCGGGGCGTCGCCCCGCTGCTCGACGAGCCGGACGCGCACGAGGCGCGGCACGTGCCGCTCGACCGACAGGACGTCGACGACGAGCGTGCGGTGCACGGGCTCGTCGTGGACGAGGTCGGCGGGGTCGTCCGGGAGCGGGACCTCGATCGTGTCGCCCGCGCGCGGCAGGGCGCCGTGCTGGGCGATGAGGAGCCCGGAGACCGTCTCGTGGTCGCCGCGGGGCAGGTCGTGGCCGAGCGCGCGCTCCGCCTCGTCGACGTGGACGTCGCCGCCCATGACCCACACGCCGTCGTCCTCGGCCGTGACCGTGACGGGCTGCTCCGGGTCGTGCTCGTCGGTGATCTCGCCCACGAGCTCCTCGGCGAGGTCCTCGACGGTCAGCACGCCGGTGAAGCCGCCGTACTCGTCGATGACGCACGCGAGCTGGTTGCGCGTGGAGTTGAGCTGCCCGAGCGCGGCGGGCAGCGTCATGGTCGTCGGCAGCACGACGGCCGGACGCATGAGGTCGGTGACGGGCGCGTCGTCGGGCAGGCCGGTCGCGAGGACGTCGGCGAGCTGGACGACGCCGAGCGGCTGGTCCGTCTCGTCGACCACCGGGTAGCGCGTGTGCGCGCGGGCCATGAGCTCGCGCACCTCGGCCACGGTCGCCTCGGGCCGCACCGTCCCGACGCGCGAGCGCGGGATCATCGCGTGCTCGACGTCGCGCTGGGGGAAGTCGAGGATGCGGTCGAGGAGCACGGACAGCTCGTCGGGCAGGTCGCCGCTCTCGCGCGAGTCCGCCACGATGTGCTCGAGGTCGCGCGCCGTCGCGGTGTTGTCCACGTCGTGCACGGGCTCGATCTTCAGCAGGCGCAGCAGGGCGTTGGACGCCTTGTCGAACACCGCGATGAGCCAGCCGAACACCGTGAGGTAGGCGGTCGTGGAGCGCGCCAGGCCCTTCGCGAGCGGCTCGGGCCGCGCGATGGCGAGGTTCTTGGGGAACAGCTCGCCGAAGAGCATCTGGATGATCGTCGACAGCACGAGGGCGAGGACGGTGCCCACCGCCACGCCGACGCCCGTCGGGACGCCGACGCCGCCGAGCATCGTGCCCAGCGACTCACCGATCAGGGGCTCGGCCACGTAGCCGACGAGCAGGCCCGTCACGGTGATCCCGAGCTGGGCCCCGGACAGGACGAAGGAGGTGCGCCGGGTGACGGCGAGCGCGCGCCGGGCCGACTCGTCGCCGGCCTCCGCCTTGGCCCCCAGGCGGGAGCGGTCGACGGTCATGTAGGCGAACTCCTGGGCGACGAAGTAGGCCGTCGCCGCCGTGATCGCGAGAACCACGAGGAGCCCGAGCAGGAGGGAGAGGAAGGTCGTCATCGTGCCCGCACCGCCCTCCGGTCGTCGGGGACGCGTTCGCGCGTCCGCTCGCTGCCGGGGCCGGTGCGGCCGGGACTATGGTCGGGGTCGTCGGCCGCGGGGGCCTCGAGAGTCGTGTCTTCCACGGCACTCCCAACGCGGGACGTCCCCGGATCGTTCCCGCGGGAACGTCAGGTGCGCGAGCAGGTGTCCGGTAGGGTCGTCCGCGATGTCCAGCCAGAGCCCCGACCGGTCCGTGCCGTCCACCGACGAGCACCCCACCGGCGCGCCCCGCAAGCCCCGCGTCCTCGTCCTGTTCGGGGGCCGCTCGGGCGAGCACGCCATCTCCGCCGCGACCGCCGCGGGCGTCCTGCGCGCGATCGACCGGTCGCGCTACGACGTGATCCCCGTCGGGATCACGCCGACGGGGGAGTGGGTCCTCGCGGCCGACGAGCCCGCGCGCTGGGAGATCACGGAGGGGCGCCTGCCGCAGGTCGATCCGACCGGCGAGGAGGTCATCCTGCCGCTGTCGACCGGGCGCCGGGAGCTGCGCGTCCTCACCCCGGGCGACGTCCCGCGCGTGCTCGGCGAGGTGGACGTCGTCTTCCCGCTGCTGCACGGCCCCTTCGGCGAGGACGGCACGCTCCAGGGCATGCTCGAGCTCGCCGACGTCCGCTACGTCGGCGCGGGCGTCCTGGCCTCCGCCGTGGGCATGGACAAGCACTTCATGAAGCTCGTGCTCGCGGGCGAGGGCCTGCCCGTCTCCCCGTACACCGTGATCCGCCCGGGCGCGTTCGAGCGCGACCCGGAGGCGTGGACGCAGACCGTCGCGGCCCTCGGCCTGCCGGTGTTCGTCAAGCCCGCGCGCGCCGGGTCGAGCCTCGGCATCTCCAAGGTCGACGACCTCGCGGACCTGCCCGCCGCCATCGCCGCCGCGCAGGAGCACGACCCCAAGGTGATCGTCGAGGCGGGCGTCGTCGGCCGCGAGATCGAGTGCGCGGTCCTCGGGGGCCGCGGGGGCGCACGTCCGCGCGCGTCGCTGCCCGGCGAGATCGTCGTGACGGGCGAGGCGCACGACTTCTACGACTTCGAGGCCAAGTACCTCGACGAGGCCGGGGTCGAGCTGTCGTGCCCGGCCGACCTCCCCGAGCACCTCGTCGAGCGGGTGCGCGAGATCGCGGTCCGCACGTTCGAGGCGGTCGGAGCCGAGGGCCTCTCGCGCGTCGACGTCTTCGTCACGCCCGACGAGCAGGTCGTCGTCAACGAGATCAACACGATGCCCGGCTTCACGCCGTTCTCCATGTACCCGCGCATGTGGGAGAAGTCGGGGCTGAGCTACCCCGAGCTCATCGACGAGCTCGTCGCGCTCGCGCTCGAGCGCCCCACCGGCCTGCGCTGACTCGCTGGTCCGGCCGGCTCAGCCCGCGTCGGCCGCGCCGACGCACGCGCGCGTCTGCGGGACCTCCATGACCGCACGACCCAGGTCCGAGATGAACGCCGTCGAGTGGCCCTCGGTCACCGCGGGCGGCACGACGACCTGGACCGCGGGGTCGCGACCGTAGGTCGTGAACGTCCACGTGCCCTGGTCCTCGACCACGAGCCAGTCCACGGTGCCGCCCTCGGACTCGACGCTCTGGCACGCCGTCGTCGTCGGCCCGGGGACCTCGACTCCGCACCGCAGCGTCACCGCTGCGCCCGGCTCGCCCCAGGCCGCGGTGGCCTGGCTCGTCGTGCCGACCTTCGCCAGGTCCTCGCCGAGGGTCTCCGGCAGCGCGAGCACGACGTCCGCGCACAGCGGGTTCTGGGCGTCGTCCGCCACCGGGACGCCGATGCGCGGCGCGCACGCCGCGGTCGCCGCGACGACGCCGAGGAGCGCGGGCACCGCGAGGGCCCGGGCGAGGGGGCGCGGCCGGCGGGGCCGGGGTGCACCGGGGTGGGAGGACGGCGAGGCGGGAGGGACGGCGTCGAGCACGCGACCACCGTAGCGGCCCGCGGAGGGTGCCCGTGACCGCCCGGGCGGCGACTAGGGTGGCGGCGTGAGCGAGACGCCCCTGCTGGTCCGCGACGTGCCCGAGGAGGCGCTCCTCGCCCGGATCTTCCCCCTGCTGCCCACCGCACCGACCACCCTCGTCGGACCGGGGGACGACTGCGCCGTCGTCGCGGCGCCCGACGGCCGCTACGTCGTGTCGACCGACGTCCTCGTCGAGGACCGGCACTTCCGCCGGCGCTGGTCGTCCGGGTACGACGTCGGGTGGCGGGCCGCGGTGCAGAACCTCGCCGACGTCGTGTCCATGGGCGCGCGCCCCGCGGCGCTCGTCGTGTCGCTCGTCATGCCCGGCGACCTGCCCGTCGACTGGGTCACGGGCCTCGCGCGGGGGCTCGCCGACGCGTGCACGCCGCTCGGGGCCGCGGTCGTCGGGGGAGACCTGTCGGGGGGCGACCAGGTCGTCGTCGCGGTCACCGTCCACGGTGACCTCGAGGGCCGCGCCCCCGTGCTGCGTTCCGGCGCCCGGCCGGGCGACGTCGTCGCCCTCGCGGGGAGCCTGGGCCGGTCCGCGGCGGGTCTCGCGCTGCTCGACGCCGACCGGGCGGACCTCGACGACGCGCTCGTCGTCGCGCACCTGCGTCCCGACCCTCCGCTCGCCGCGGGTCCCGCGGCCGCCGACGCCGGCGCGACCGCGATGATGGACGTGTCCGACGGGCTGCTGCGGGACGC
Organism: Cellulosimicrobium sp. GQ32; assembly: GCF_059758455.1. NCBI lineage: Bacteria > Bacillati > Actinomycetota > Actinomycetes > Micrococcales > Promicromonosporaceae > Cellulosimicrobium > Cellulosimicrobium sp. GQ32. The sequence goes on from NZ_JCAXEP010000011.1 coordinate 130,688, forward strand.
GGGCCGGATGGCGCGGGCGAGCGGCGTCGTCGTGGACCTCGAGCTCGCCGCCCTGGGCGCGGACCTCGACCGGCTGCGCGTGGCGGCGGCCGCGCTCGACAGCGCGAGCGGGGACGGTGCGAGCGGGGACAGCGTTGACGCGACGGACGCCGACGCCGGGGCGGACGTCGGCGACCGCGCCGAGGGCTGGGTGCTGTCGGGAGGCGAGGACCACGCGCTGCTCGCGACGTTCCCCGCCGACGCCGACCTGCCCGACGCGTTCCGGGCGATCGGCACGGTGCGCACCGTGGACGGCGAGGGCGCGGGGGTGCGGGTCGACGGCCGTGTCGCGCACCGCGCGACCGGGTGGGACCACTTCCGCGCGTGAGCGCGGCGGTCAGCCCCGGCGGTAGCGGACGGCGGTGAGGTCCTTGCCGCCGATGTCGTCACGCCGCTCGACGCCGTCCGGCGTGAAGCCGTGGCGGCGGTAGAAGCGGCGCGCGCGTTCCGCGTCCTCGAGGACCCAGAGCGTGACGGTCGTGCCGGGCCGCACCTCGCCGAGCATGGTGCGCATGAGGTCGCGCGCGACGCCGCGGCCCCAGGACTCGGGGTCGAGGTAGATGGCGTAGATCTCGAGGTCGCCCGGCTCGGCGTCCTCGTCGCGGCTCGGGCCGAGGGTGGCGAAGCCGATCGTGCGGCCGTCCGCGTCCGCGAGCCAGGTGCGGGCGCCCGCGGTGGCGAGGCTCTGGACCCAGTGCTGCTCGCGCTGGTCGTGGTCGAGCGAGGCCAGGTACTCGTCGGGGACGATGCCTGCGTACGCGCCCCTCCACGACGCGATGTGCACGGCCGCGATGGCGCTCGCGTCCGCGGGAGCGGCCGGGCGGATGGTTACCTCGCTCAGTTCCGTCACCATGCACAAAGACTGCCACCGCGCCGGAGATCCGCCAAACCGGTTTGCCCCGATCTTCAGGAGATCTCCGCATCTCGGCGGGGCGAAGGGCGAGGTGAGCGGTGTACAGACGACGAGAGCGCCCACCGGGGATCCGGCAGGCGCTCTCGTCAGGTCTCGCGATGCTCAGGCGGGGCGGGTGACCTTCCCGGCCTTGAGGCAGGAGGTGCACACGTTGAGACGCTTGGGCGTCCCCGCGACCACGGCGCGCACGCGCTGGATGTTCGGGTTCCAGCGGCGCTTCGTGCGGATGTGGGAGTGCGAGATGCTGTGCCCGAAGCCCGGGCCCTTGCCGCAGACGTCGCAGTTGGCAGCCACGGTTTCTCCTGATCGTCGTGCACGTCGCGCACGCAGCGGCGACGTCCTGAATGGTCTGTAGGGTGTCTCGCCCGGTGTTCCTCGGCGGCTCCTCGACGGTGTCGAGGGCGCGCGAAGCACCCGGGCAACCTCGTCAGGGTAGCCGATCCGAGGGCCTGAGCTCAAACCGGGCGCTCGTCACACCCTCGGGTGCCCGGAGGCGGCCCGCCGCGCGCCCCGACGGCGCGCGCGGTTGACTACCGTGGTCCCGACGGCCCGCGGTGCCGTCCGACCGTCCGGCCGCCCGGTCCGGTCGTCCCCCGAGCGCGAGGAGCCGGTCAGACGTGAGCCCCGGAGCCGACGTGGTCGACGCCGCCGTCGTCGTCGCGTGGGGCCGCGGCGGCGTCCGCGCGCTCGCCGCCGCGCGCGAGTCGCTCGACCGCGTGAACGTCTTCCCCGTCGCGGACGCCGACACGGGCACCAACATGTATCTCACGCTCCTCGACGCGGTCCGGGCGCTGCCCGGCGGTGACGCGGCGGGAGCCGCGGAGGTGGGCGCGGCGGGCGGCGCCGGCGACCTGCTCGTGCGGCTGGCCCGCGGCGCGCTCGTCGGGGCTCGCGGCAACTCGGGCGTCATCCTCAGCGAGTACCTCCGCGGGATCGCGCTCGCGCTCGCCGAGCACCGGACCGTGACCGGTGCCGCGCTCGCGGCCGGCCTCGAGCGCGCCGCCCGCACCGCGCGCGGCGCGGTCGCCCGCCCCGCACCCGGCACCATCCTCACGGCGGCCGACGCCGCGGCGCGTGCCGCGGCGACCGCGTCGCAGGGGTCCGGCGCCTCCTCGCCCGCGGTCGTCGCGGCCGCGGCCCGCGACGCGGCGCGTGCCGCGGCGCTCCGCAGCACCGGCGAGCTCGACGTGCTCGCCCGGGCGCAGGTCCTGGACGCCGGAGCGCTCGGCCTCGTGCTGGTCCTCGGCGCCCTCGTCGCGGCGCTCGACGCGCGCGTCGCGGCGACCGAGCCCGTGGCCGCCGTCTCCGCCCCGCTCCTCGCGCTCGGTGGGCACGACGACGCCGGGCCCGCGGGGGCGGGCGTGTCGGAGGTGCTCGGCATGATGGCAGGCATGGTGCCGGTGCCGGGCTCCCCAGGGGGCGGGGGCGCGGGGCCGCGGTCCGGGCACGAGGGTGGCGAGTTCGAGGTGATGTACGTGGTCGACGTCCCGGTGGGCGGCGCGGAGCACCCTGCCCGCGTGGCCGCCGAGGACCCCGCGGAGCTGCTCCGCGCGGAGCTCGCGCGGATCGGCGACTCCGTCGTCGTGGTGGGTGGGCCGGGCGACGACGGCTCGGGCCTCTGGCAGGCGCACGTCCACACCGACGACCCGATGGCGGCGGTCGCCGTCGGGCGTGCCGCGCTCGCGACCCTGCGGGACGACCACGAGGTCGGCGCGCCCTCCACGGCGGGGACCGACGTCGCACTGCGCCAGGTGCGTGTCCGCCACCTCCCGGGACCTCACGAACCGGGCCACGCCCCGGACGCCGCTGCCGACGGGGCGCACGACGCCCGGACCGGCGCGCCCCCCGTCGCCGACGCTCCCGGGGTGGTCGCGGTGACCACGGCGCCCGCGCTCGTCGCGGACCTCGCCCGGGCAGGCGCCGTCGTGCTGCTGCGGGAGGCCCCCGGCCCTCTCGACCTGGCCGCCCTGCACCGCGTCGCGGTCGACGCCCGCGCGCCCCACGTCGCGCTCCTGCCCGGCGCGGACCTGCCGGAGCGCGACGTCGAGTCCCTGCGCGCGACCCTGCGTGACGACGGGGTCGACACGCTCGAGGTGCTGCCCGCCGTGACCGACCTGCACGTCGCGGTGGCGCTCGCCGCTGCGCAGCTCGTGGAGCCCGGTGCCGCAGAGCGGATCGAGGCGGCCCGGTCGGCGCTCGCCGCCGCACGGTGGGCCCGCCTCGACACCGCGGGCGTTCCGGCCCCGGCGGTCGCGCAGCGGCTGACGGACCTGCTCGGACCGCCCGGGGCTCCCCGCGGGGCGCTCGTCACGGTGCTCGCCGACGACGACGTGCCGGGCGTGGCCCTCCACGCGCTCGCGGCGCGCGCGACCGGGGACGGCGCTGAGGTCGTGCTCCTGCGCTCGGGGCGCGACGGCGGCGTCGTCACGCTCGCCGTCGAGGGGCCGGAGGCCGCGGACGGTGTCGTCGAGGTCATCGTGGAGGCCGAGGGATGAGCGACCGCCTGGCCGAGCCGCTGACCCGTGCCGTCGGCACGCGAAGCGCGGGCCCGCTCGCGAAGCTGGGCCTCGAGACCGTGGGGGACCTGCTGCGGCACTACCCGCGTCGTTACGGGGACCCGGGGCGCCTCACCGACCTCGGCGGCCTCGCCCTCGGTGAGCACGTGACGATCGTCGCGCAGGTCCGTAGCGCGACGGTCCGGCGCATGCGCAACCGTGCGGGCGCGATCCTCGAGGCGATCGTGACCGACGGCCCGCAGCAGCTCTCGCTCACGTTCTTCGCCAAGAGCCCCAACGTCCTGCGCTACCACGAGCAGCGGCTCGCCCCGGGGCGGCACGGGCTCTTCACGGGGGTGGTCGGGCTGTACCGGGGCACGCGCCAGCTCACGCACCCGGACTACAAGATCATCGGGGTCGACGACGACGCCGAAGACACGGAGAGCGCCGTGCTCGAGGCGAGCCGGCCCATCCCCATCTATCCCGCGAGCGCGAGCATCCCGAGCTGGAAGATCCAGCCCGCAGTGCGCACCGTGCTCGACCCGCTGCGCGAGGAGGACGTCCCGGACCCGCTCCCGGACGCCGTCCGCGAGCGGCACGGGCTCGGGACACGGCTCGAGGCGCTGCGCGACGTGCACGAGCCCTATGACGAGAAGCAGTGGCGGCGAGGCCGAGACCGGCTGCGGTACGAGGAGGCGTTCGTCCTCCAGGCGGCGCTCGCGCAGCGCCGGGCCCGGGCTGCGGCCGAGCCGGCGACTGCCCGCCCTCCCCGCGGACCGGGGGAGCCGAGCATCCTCGCCGACTTCGATGCCGCCCTCCCGTTCACGCTGACGGCGGGTCAGCGCGAGGTCGGCGAGGAGATCGCGGCGGACCTCGCGCTGGCGCGGCCCATGCAGCGGCTCCTGCAGGGCGAGGTGGGCTCCGGCAAGACGGTCGTCGCGCTGCGCGCCATGCTCCAGGTGATCGACGCCGGCGGGCAGGCGGCGCTCCTCGCCCCGACCGAGGTGCTCGCCGCGCAGCACGCGCGCACCCTGCGCGCGCTGCTCGGGCCGCTCGCGGAGGGTGGCTTCCTCGGCGGCGCGGAGCACGGGACGCGCGTCGCGCTCCTCACCGGGTCGCTCGGCGCGGCGGCGCGCAAGGAGGCGCTGCTCGACGCCGCGAGCGGCGCAGCGGGGATCGTCGTCGGCACGCACGCGCTGCTGTCCGAGAACGTGCAGCTCGCCGACCTCGGCCTCGTCGTCGTGGACGAGCAGCACAGGTTCGGCGTCGAGCAGCGCGACGCGCTGCGAGCCAAGGCGCGGACGGCCCCGCACCTCCTCGTCATGACGGCCACCCCGATCCCGCGCACGGTCGCGATGACGGTGTTCGGTGACCTCGAGACGTCGTCGCTCACGGAGATCCCGGCGGGACGTGCGGGGATCACGACCCACGTCGTGCCCGCCGGCAACGAGGCGTGGATGGAGCGCACGTGGGCGCGCGTGCGCGAGGAGGTCGACGCCGGGCACCGCGCGTACGTGGTGTGCGCGCGCATCCACCCGGACGCGCCGGACGTGGACGGGCCGCCGAGGGGGACCGACGACTTCGACGAGGTGCCCGACTTCCTCCTCGACCCCGACGCACCGGATGCCTCGGACCGCGCGCCCCTGCGGGCCGTGCTCGAGGTCGCCGAGGAGCTGCGGGGTCACCCGCGCCTCGCGGGGCTCGACGTCGGCGTGCTGCACGGGCAGATGCCGCCGGCGGACAAGGACGCGGTGATGGCGGACTTCGCCTCGGGCGCGGTCCAGGTGCTCGTCTCGACGACGGTCGTCGAGGTCGGCGTCGACGTCCCCGAGGCCACGGTCATGGTGGTCCTCGACGCCGACCGGTTCGGCATCTCCCAGCTCCACCAGCTCCGTGGGCGCGTCGGGCGCGGGTCCGCGGCCGGGCTGTGCCTGCTCGTCTCGACGGCGCAGCCGGGCACACCCGCCGCGACGCGTGTCGAGACGCTGGCCCGCACGACCGACGGGTTCGAGCTCGCGACCGTCGACCTCGAGCTGCGCAGCGAGGGGGACGTCCTCGGCGCCGCGCAGTCGGGGCGGGCGAGCTCGCTGCGGCTCCTGCGCGTCGTCAAGGACGCCGACGTCATCGCGACCGCGCGCACCGACGCGGCCGCCGTCGTCGCGGACGACCCGGACCTGGCCGACCACCCGACGCTCGCCGACGCGATCCGCGACCAGCTCGACCCCGAGCGCGAGGAGTTCCTCGAGCGCGCGTGAGCGTGCGGCGTCGTCCACCGGGCGCCGGTCGTCGTGACCCGGCACCACGGCGTGGACATGGTGTCCCCGCACCACGGCGCCGTGCGTCGAACGCGGCGCGGCGTGTCTAGGCTGGGCACGTGACGAGGATCGTGGCGGGAACGGTAGGGGGACGCACGCTGCAGGTCCCGCCGCGCGGGACGCGGCCGACGAGCGAGCGAGTTCGCGAGGCGATCTTCTCGCGCCTCGAGCACCTGGGCGTGGTCGACGACGCGCACGTGCTCGACCTCTACGCGGGCTCGGGCGCGCTCGGACTGGAGGCCGCGAGCCGCGGCGCCGCCGACGTGACGCTCGTCGACTCTGCCCGGGTCGCCGCCGACGTCGCCCGACGCAACGTCGCGACCCTCGGGCTGTCGAACGCGCACGTCGTCGCGCAACCCGCCGAGACGTTCGTCGCCGGCGTGGCCGCAGGCGTGGCGCAGCGGGCGGCGGTCGGCGGCGCGGTCGGAGCAGCGGGTGAGCAGACCGCCGGGCGTGGCCACGGCCCGTACCACCTCGTGCTCGTCGACCCGCCGTACGACGTCACCGCCGAGGCTCTGGAGCGCGTCCTCGCCCACCTCGCGGTGCCCGGCGTCCTCGACCCGGCCGCCGTCGTGGTCGTCGAGCGTTCCACCCGGACCCCGGAACCGGCCTGGCCGAGCGGCTGGGAGCTCGTCGCGCGCAAGGACTACGGCGAGACGACGGTGTACTTCGTCGGCCCCGAGCTCCCCGACGAGACATAGCCCGCCCGCCACCGCACCGAGCAGGTGGTTCTGGCGCGTCCGGACCACCTGACGCGCACGGATCGGCTGTTCGCCCTGCCGGGACGGCCTGGTGGCCCGGGGCTCAGGCCGTGGGCGCCCGGGTCTCCGAGGGCGCGAGCGTTCCGACCGGGACGGTGGCGAGGGCGGAGGTGTCGGCAGGGTCGACGAGCGCGACGCGGTCACCGCTCGCGGCGTCGAGCAGGCGGCGGGTCGCGGCGCCGTCCGCCAGGCTGCCCTCGCTCGTGCGGAGGTTCTCCGCGAGGAACGCGCGCAGCGGCGCGGCCGGGACGTCGTCGTCCTCGCCCGGCCCGAGGGGGAACGACACGAGCAGGAGCGCGGGCACGCGCTCGCCGCCGGGGCCGTCGCCGGGCTGGAAGTAGGGGAGCTCGAGGACCCGTGCGCCGAGGCGCGCGTAGAACCGCAGCCGTGCGACGGGGTCGCCGTGCGCCTCGCTGCCGACGTGGTGCGCGGGGTGCTCGACCTCCCCGACGACGAGGAGCGGGTCCAGGGTGCGCCAGTCGGCGAGGGCCGCGGCCAGGAGCCGCCCGCCGACCCCGCCGCCGCGCCGGCCGGGCGCGATGGCGAGGTAGAGGACGAGGAGGACGCGCGCGTCGGGGAACCACTCGCCGACGACGCCGGCGACGACACGGCCGTCCTCCACCACCCCGAGGCTGCGCAGGCGTCCGCTCGCGTGGTCGCCGACGAGCTCGTCGACGTCCACGAGCTCGGCGGGAGGGAACGACGGCGCGAGCACGTCGCGGTGGAGCGAGCGCACGAGCTCGGGTGTGGTGAGCGGGACGACGGCGGGTTCCTCCGGGGCGGTCACGCCGACCATCGTCGCGCGCGACGACGATCCGCGCCCGCCCGGTCGTGCCGCCGGGGTCCGCGCGGCCTCGTGTACTACCGTGACGAGGTGACCACAGCAGTCTGTCCCGGGTCGTTCGACCCGATCACCCTGGGCCACCTCGACATCGTCCGACGTGCCCGCGCGCTCTTCGACGAGGTCGTCGTCGGCGTCGCGCGGAACGCGTCGAAGTCGGCGCTGCTGAGCGTCGACGAGCGGGTCGCGCTGGCTCGTGCGGCGGTCGCCGACGCCGGGCTCGACGACGTCCGCGTGGAGGTGGTGCCCGGGCTCCTGGTGGACTTCTGCCGGGAGATCGGCGCGGGCGCCGTGGTCAAGGGACTGCGCGGCGGCGCGGACTTCGACGCGGAGCTGCCGATGGCGCTCATGAACCGGCACCTGGCGGGCGTCGAGACCGTGTTCGTCGCGGGCGACGCCGCGCTCCTGCACGTCGCGTCGTCGCTCGTGAAGGACATCGCGCGCTACGGGGGGCCGGTCGACGACCTGGTCCCGCCGGGAGTCGGGGACGCCGTCCGTGCGGCGCTGGCACGGGTGCAGGGGAGCAGCAGGTGAGCACGACGGGAAGGACCGGGTACGTGAGCGAGCAGCAGGACCGACGGGTGACGCACGAGGACCGCGCGACGCAGGAGGCGCAGGTCGGGCTCAACGCGATCCTCGACGACCTGACGCACCTCGTGGAGTCGGCGCGCGCGATGCCCATGTCGGCGTCCGTGCTGGTGCACAAGGGCGACGCGGTCGCGCTCCTGGACGAGCTGCGCGGCGCGCTGCCCGAGCAGCTCGCGCACGCCGACGAGGTGCTGGCCCAGGCGGATGCCGTTCTCGAGGACGCGCACCGGCAGGCGGAGGAGATCCTCACGACGGCGCGGGCGCGCGCGATCGAGCTCGTGCAGGCGGAGCAGGTCGTGGTCCAGGCGGAGTCGCGGGCACGGGAGATCGTCGACGAGGCCGACGAGGCGGCGGCCGCGCTCCGGCGCGACGCCGACGACTACTGCGACCGCAGGCTCGCGGACTTCGAGGTCGACCTCGGCAAGCTGCTCGCGCAGGTCCAGGGCGGCCGCGCGAAGCTCGCGGACCGCCTCGGGGACCGGGCCGGCGAGCCGGAGGAGTCGCCGTTCCCGGCGACGATGCGCGAGCGCGCCGGCCGCTGAGGTTCGCGGGCCGCGACCGAGCCGTGGGGGGCCGTCGGCCCGACGCCGGGATCCCGGCTCTTCGGGTGCGGACGGCAGGTGGCGGTCGGGCCGTCGCGTGACGTAAGATCGATGTTTGGCTCGGCGCGTCACGCGTCGGCCTGTGCCTGGCAGCCGCCGTCGAGCGGCCGTCGGCCCCCGACCATCGTTGACCATCCGTCCGCGGGCGCCCACGCCCGCGGCCTGGCGATCCTGGAGTCCGCCATCACCGCCGAGAAGACGTCGCCGCTCGTGCTCGACACGCACGAGCTCGGTCGGCGACCCGGGAGCATGCTCACGGTCCGCCGGACCGTGCCTGCGCCGGCCGACCTCGGGACCGCCGTGATCGGCATCGCCGAGGGCAGCGAGCTCGAGCTCGACCTGCGTCTCGAGGCGGTCATGGAGGGCGTGCTCGTCTCGGGCACGGTGTCGGGCCACGCGGTCGGGGAGTGCGTGCGCTGCCTCGACACGGTCCACGAGGACGTCACGGTCGAGCTCGGGGAGCTCTTCGCCTACCCCGAGCGGGCGAAGGCCGCCCAGGAGTCGGGTGACGACCTGGAGGACGCCGAGGACGTCTACGACCTCGACGGCGACCTCGCGGACATCGAGCCCGCGCTACGGGATTCGGTCGTCACTGCACTACCATTCAGTCCGGTGTGCCGAGCGGACTGCCCGGGGCTGTGCTCCGAGTGCGGGGCGCGTCTGGCGGACGACCCGGGGCACACGCACGAACTTGTCGACCCTCGGTGGTCGGCGCTGGAGAGCATGTTCGACACCTCGAACGTGTCCGACGAGACGAAAGAGAGCTAGCCGTGGCTGTTCCGAAGCGCAAGATGTCGCGCAGCAACACCCGTGCGCGTCGTTCGCAGTGGAAGACGACCGCCGCGAACCTCACCACCTGCCCGCAGTGCAAGGGCGACAAGCTGTCGCACGCGGCGTGCCCGACGTGCGGTACCTACAAGGGCCGCCAGTACGCCGAGGCGCTGCGCACCGAGCACGCAGGCTGAGGCGCGTGGCACCGGCTGCACCGGCATCCGGTCTTCTCGAGAAGCTCGGGGTCCATCTGGACCCCGAGCTTCTCGTGCTTGCGCTCACGCACCGGTCGTTCGCGCACGAGAACGGCGGCATCCCCACGAACGAGCGTCTCGAGTTCCTCGGTGACACCGTCCTGGGCCTCGTCGTCACGGAGACCCTCTACCGCCGCCACCCCGACCTGTCGGAGGGCGAGCTCGCCAAGATGCGGGCCGCGACCGTCTCGCAGAAGTCGCTCGCCGCGATCGCGCGCCGGCTCGGCCTGGGGCAGTACGTGCTGCTCGGCAAGGGCGAGATCCGCACGCGCGGCAACGACAAGGACTCGATCCTGTCGGACACGGTCGAGGCGATCATCGGTGCGGTCTACCTGAGCCACGGGCTCGAGCCCGCGCGCGGCCTCGTGCTCCGGCTCGTGGAGCCGACGCTGGCCGCCGCTGCGGGCCTGGGTGCGGGGCTCGACTGGAAGACGTCGCTCCAGGAGGCGGCCGCGGCTGCGGGGCTCAGCGCGCCCTCGTACTCGAGCGACGCCGTCGGGCCGGACCACGCGCGCGTCTTTACCTCGTACGTGCACCTCGACGGCCGGCTCTACGGGACCGGCAGCGGGACCGCGAAGAAGTACGCCGAGCAGGAGGCCGCCGAGCGCGCCTACCGGGCCCTGGCGACCGAACGGGCGCAGTCCCAGCAGTCCGACGAGCACGCGACGGCGACGGCGGAGGCGGCCGAGGACACCCGTGCCTGAGCTGCCCGAGGTCGAGACCGTCCGTGACGGTCTCGCTCGTCACGTGCTGGGCTCACGGGTCGTCGACGTCGAGGTGCTGCGCGACTACAGCGTGCGGCGCCACGACGGCGGCCCCGCGGACTTCCGGGACCAGCTCCTCGGCCAGCGCCTCGACGCGGCGGTGCGCCGCGGCAAGTTCCTCTGGCTCCCGCTCGTGCCGGGCAGGCCGACGGGCAGGCCCGACGACGGCCCCGCAGCCGCGCTGCTGGCCCACCTCGGGATGTCGGGCCAGCTCCTGGTGCGCTCGGGACCGGGCCTCGGCGAGCGGTCGCCCCACCTGCGCGTGCGGCTCGTGCTCGAGCCCGACGGCGCCGGGCCGGCGGGCGCGCTCGCGCTCGACTTCGTCGACCAGCGCACGTTCGGGCACCTGTCCGTCCAGGACCTCGTGCCCACGCCCGACGGCGCCCCCGGCGGCCTCGGGTCCGACCTCGCCGCCGTCCCCGGTCCGGTCGCCCACATCGGCCGCGACCTGCTCGACCCCGCCCTGCGGCGCGACGACGTCGTGGACGCGATCCGCCGTCGTCGGACCGGCGTGAAGCGTGCGCTGCTCGACCAGACGGTCGTCTCCGGCGTCGGCAACATCTACGCCGACGAGGCGCTGTGGCGCGCCCGGCTGCACTTCGCGCGCGCCACCGACACGCTGCGCCGCCCGGAGGCGCACCGCCTGCTCGACGCCGCGGCCGAGGTGATGACGGAGGCGCTCGCCCAGGGCGGCACGAGCTTCGACGCGCTCTACGTCAACGTCAACGGGCAGTCCGGCTACTTCTCGCGGTCGCTCGCGGTGTACGGGCAGGAGGGCGAGCCGTGCCCGCGGTGCGGGACGCCGGTGCGCCGCGACGAGTTCATGAACCGCTCGTCCTACACGTGCCCGCGCTGCCAGCCGCGCCCCCGCAACGGCCGCTGGTAGCTCGTCGGTCCGGCGTCGGCTCTCCGTTCGTCTCGCCGTCGTCGCTGGGTCAGCGGGGGACGACGTTGCGGAGCTCGCGGCCCGCGCGGAGCGCGTCGAGGTTGGCGTTGACGAGGTCCGACGCACGCTGGGGGCGGTTGCCCGCGACGTGCGGCGTGAGGATCAGCCGGGGTGCGTCCCACAGGGGTGACGTCTCCGGCAGGGGCTCGGTCTCCGTGACGTCGAGCGCGGCACCGCCGAGGCGTCCGTCGCGCAACGCCGTGACGAGCGCGTCCTCGTCGACCGTGGCGCCGCGGCCCACGTTGACGAAGACCGCGTGGTCGGGGAGCTGGTCGACCCGGGCGGCGTCGAACGCGTGCCGGGTCGCGTCGAGCGCGGGGAGCAGGGAGACGAGGACGTCGGTCGTCGCGAGGACGTCCGGGAGGTCGTCGTCGGTCACGACGCGGAAGCCGTGGCGCTCGCCACTGCGGCTCGCGACACCCGTCACCTCGGCGCCCAGTGCGACGAGCAGCGGCGCGAGGCGTGCCGCGATCGAGCCGAACCCCCAGACCGTCACGCGCGCGCCGTCGAGCGTGTACCGCTCGGCGGTGGCGGGGTCGGCCTGCGCCCGGTTCACGGTGGTGTCCCACCGGTGGTCGCGCTGCGCCGCCCCGAGCTCGTCCAGCCGGCGCACGGCCGCGAGGACGAGCGCGAGCGCGTGCTCGGCGACCGGGCCGTCGTGCAGGGACCGGCCCGACGTGATCGTCACCTCGGGCCCGAACCCGGCTGCCAGCACGGCGTCCGGACCCGCCGCGAGCGTCTGGACCCACCGCAGGCGGGTCAGCCGTGCGGCGGCGTCCGCGAGGTTCCCGGGGGTGTTCGCCCACGCCACGAGCGCCTCGGCGTCGGCGTCCTCGGGACCCAGCGGTGCCGTGGCGTCGTAGCGGACGACGACGTCGCCCGGCCCGGCGTGCACGTCGAGGGCGATGGTGCTGGGCACGAGGATCTTCAACGCTGCTCCCGGGTGGTCCGTCAGGTCGCGGCCCCGGCGCGGGCCGGACCGCCTCGCGAACGTATCACCGGCGTCGCGCGCCCTTCTCACCTGCGCTTCCGCAGGCGCGACCTAGCCCCCGGGGATATGTTCGCGATGTTCCGACGACGCGCCCTCCGCGCGCCGTCCCGGTCGGCCCCGCGGGGGTCACGGCTTCGGGGGTGGGGATGGGCTCGTCCACGGGCGCGCCGACGCACGCAGAGGTGCGCGCGGCGATCACGGCACGGACGCCGAAGAACTACATCACGTGGCTCACGCTCGCGTTCATGATCACGTCGTCGGTCGCGAGCCTGCGCGCGGCGCCGACCATGGCGGTCTACGGCCTCGCGGCGGTGTTCCTCTACGTCGTCCCGGCACTCGTGTTCCTGCTGCCGACGTCGCTCGTGTCCGCCGAGCTCGCGTCCGGCTGGTCGGGCGGGGTGTACCGGTGGGTCGCCGACGGCGTCTCCAAGCCGCTCGGCTTCCTCGCCATCTGGTGCCAGTTCGCGATGACGATCTTCTACTACCCGAGCCTGCTCGGATACGTCGCGAGCACGTTCGCGTACGTCATCAACCCGAGCCTCGCGAGCAACGGGCTGTACGTGGCGATCGTCATCGTCGTGCTCTTCTGGACGGGCGTGTGGCTCTCCTCGCAGGGCACCAAGACGGTGGCCGGGCTGTCGAGCTGGGGACTCATCATCGGCACGCTCATCCCGGCGGCGATCCTCGTCGTGCTCGGCATCGTGTTCCTCGGCCAGGGCAACCCGTCGGCCGCGCCGATGGACGCCCAGCACCTGCTGCCCGCCTGGACGGGGCTCGCGTCGCTCGTCCTCATCGTCAACAACTTCCTGTCCTACGCGGGCATGGAGATGAACGCGGTGCACGTCACGAGCCTGCGCAAGCCCTCGACCGAGTTCCCGCGGTCGATGTTCCTCGCGATCGGGCTCGTGCTCCTCATCTTCATCCTCCCGGCCGTCGCCATCAGCTGGGTGATCCCGGCTGACCAGCTCAGCCTCACCGCGGGAGTCATGCAGGCGTTCGACGCGTTCTTCGCCAACTTCGGCGTGAGCTGGCTGACGCCGATCCTCGGCCTCATGCTCATCGCGGCGTCCCTCGGTGGGATGCTCACGTGGCTCGCCGGGCCGTCCAAGGGCCTGCTCACGGTCGCACGCGAGGAGGGCTACCTGCCGCCGTTCCTCCAGCGCCTCAACAAGCACGGGGTGCAGCAGAACATCCTCGTCACGCAGGGCGTCATCACGACCGGGATCGCGCTCCTCTACGCCTTCATCCCGGACGTGTCGAGCGCCTACTGGATCTTGTCCGTCATCACGACGCAGGTGTACCTCGTCATGTACCTGCTGCTGTTCATCGCGGCCGTGCGGCTGCGCCGTCGTGCACCCGACCACCCGCGCGGCTACCGCGCCCCGGCGCTCACGCTCCTGTGCGTCGTCGGCTTCTGCGCCTCGGTGGCGGCGATGATCATCGGGTTCGTGCCGCCCGCCCAGTTCTCCAGCGGGAACGTCGGGGTCTACGTGCTCATCGTGGGCGGCGGTCTCGGCATCATCGGCCTCCTCGTCCCGGCGCTGTTCTACCTGCTGCGCAAGCCGTCCTGGAAGGACCCCGAGGCCGCGGCCATCGCGGCGGCGGACGAGGCGGGGGAGGGCGAGGCGGCATGACCTCGACGCGTCCCGACCACGTTCCCGTGCACGAGCCCGAGCCGGTCTCGTCCAAGCGGTGGGTGACGTACACGGCCGCCGCGCTGCTCCTGGTCGCGCTCGGCGCGGTCATGCTGATCCTCTTCGACAACGTGCGGTCCCACCGCGACGCGCGCGAGGCCGAGCAGAAGGCGGCCGAGCTGCACGACCGCTTCGCCGAGATCGGGATCACGGCCTTCAGCGAGGAGACGATCGCCGACGTCCTGGGCGACGACGGCGGCGGCTTCTGCACCGACCCCGCCGCGCTCGTCGAGGCGACGGCGAACCTCGGCGCGGCGAACGGGGCGGCCGGACCGGGGCTGCGCCCGTCCGTGCTCGACGAGCGCCGCCTCGCGGGCGACCGGCTCGTCATCGAGGTCTACTGCCCCGACCAGCTCGACGAGTTCGACGCCTACGTCGACTCGCTCGACCTCGACCCCGGCCGCACGACCGAGCCGGGCAGCGACGCCACCGAGGGCGCCGACGGCACCCCGACCGAGGAGGACGCATGAGCCAGCAGGGCACCGGAGCACGACCCGCCGGCGCCGGTCACGTCGAGGAGGTGCGCGCCGCCGTGCGGGACCTCGTGCCCCGCGCGCTCGACGACCTGCGCACGCTCGTCGCCATCCCGTCCGTGGCCGACGAACGTCTCTTCCCGCGCGCCGAGTGCGAACGGGCCGCGCAGTGGGTCGCCGACGCGTTCCGCGCCGAGGGGATCGACACGCGCCTCGAGGTCACCCCCGACGGGTCGCAGGTCGTGCTCGGGCACCGCCCCGGCCCCGAAGGTGCCCCCACCGTGCTGCTCTACGCCCACTACGACGTGCAGCCTCCGTTGGACGACGCCGCGTGGACGACCCCGCCGTTCGAGCTGACCGAGCGCGAAGGCCGGCTCTACGGACGCGGCGCCGCCGACTGCAAGGGGAACGTCGTCACGCACCTCACGGCGCTGCGGGCTCTGCGCACGCTCGGCGGCGAGGACTACCCGGTCGGCGTGCGGCTCGTCGTCGAGGGCTCGGAGGAGCAGGGGACGGGCGGCCTCGACCAGTGGGTCGAGGCGAACCCGGGGGCGCTCGCGGCCGACGCGATGCTCATCCAGGACACGGGCAACGCCGAGCTCGGCCTGCCGACGCTCACCGTGACGCTGCGCGGCGCGGCGAACGTCGTCGTGCACGTCGAGGCGCTCGAGGGCGAGATCCACTCCGGCATGTTCGGCGGGGCGGCACCGGACGCGCTCGCCGCGCTCGTCGCGGTGCTCGCGAGCCTGCGCGACGAGAAGGGCGACACGACCATCGACGGCGTGCCGGCCGCCGTCGCGCACGGGACGTGGGACGGCGTCGCGTACGACGAGGGCCAGTTCCGTCACGACGCGGGCGTGCTCGACGGCGTCGGTCTCGTCGGGACGGGCAGCGTCGCCGACCGGCTCTGGGCGCGCCCGGTGGTGACGATCCTCGGGATCGACGCGCCGAGCGTCGTCGGCTCCGCCGCCGCGATCCAGCCCCGCGCCTCGGCCCGGCTCAACCTGCGCGTCCCGCCGGGCTCGGACGCGCAGGACCTCCAGGACAAGCTCGTCGCCCACCTGGAGAACCACGCACCCTGGGGAGTACGGGTGCGCGTGGAGCGCGACGCCGTCGGGCAGCCGTTCGCGGCGCGCACGAGCGGACACGTGTTCGACACGCTCACGGCGGCGCTCGCGGACGCGTACGGGCGCGAGACGGTGACCGCGGGGCAGGGCGGCTCGATCCCGCTGTGCAACGTGCTCGCCGGGCAGTACCCGGACGCCGAGATCGTGCTCCTCGGCGTCGAGGAGCCGGCGTGCCTCATCCATGCGCCGAACGAGTCGGTCGCGCCGAGCGAGATCGAGAACCTCGCGGTCGGCGAGGCGCTGTTCCTCGCGCGTCTCGGCGAGGGCTGACGCGCTGACACCGGCCGGGGTGTGACCCGTCGGTCTCCCGATCGACGCGGAGGGCCGACCTCGATCGTACGGGTCGATCTCGGGGCTACCGCGGTGCGGGTGCCTCCTGGTCGAGCGCCCACCGGTAGGCGGGGAGCCCGAGCAGCTCGGTGTGCGTCCCGCGCGCGACGACCCGCGCCGGCGCGTCGTCCGACGCACCGGCGGGGACACCGAGGAGCAGCACCTCGTCGACGGCCTCGAGCGCGCTGAGCCGGTGCGTCGCGAGGACGACGCCGCGCCGGTCGGCTCCGGCCGGCCCGCGCGTCGTCGCGACGAGGTGCCGCACGAGCGCGTCGGCGCCGGCCGCGTCGAGGTGCTCGGCCGGCTCGTCGAGCAGGAGCAGCGGCGCCGGTGACAACAGCGCCCGCGCGACGAGCAGACGACGGCGCTCGCCCCCGGACACCGTCGTGGCGTCCGGGCCGAGCAGCGTCTCGGTACCGTCCGGCAGCGCGGCGAGCCAGGCGTCCAGGCCCACGTCGTGCAGCGTCGCCGCGGCCTCCTCGGCCGTGACGTCGCCCCGCGCGACGCGCAGGTTCTCCAGCACCGTCGTGTCGAACACGTGCCCGTCCTCGGCGACGAGCACGACGCCGCGCGCCGCGGCCTCGCGGGGGAGGGTGCTCACCTCGGTCCCGTCGAGCGTCACCCGGCCCGCGAGCGCGGGGACGAGCCCGGCGGCGGTCGCGAGCAGCGTCGTCTTGCCGACGCCGGACGGCCCGACGACCGCGACCGCGCGCCCGGGACGCAGGTCGAGGTCCACGCCCGCCACGACGACGCGCACCGTGCCGGGCCAGCCCGCCGCGACGTCGTCGAGCGCGAGCGACGCCTGCTCGGTGGACGACGGCTCCGCCGGACCGGAGGCGAACGCGTCCGCGGCGGGGGCCGCCGTCGTGACGCGGGGTGCGGAGTCGTCGAGGAGCGCGACGACGCGCGCCGCCGCCTGGCGCGAGCGGTGGAGCTGGACGGCGGCTGCGGGCAGGGCGTTCGCGGCCTCGAACACCGCGAGCGGAGTGAGCACGATGACGGACAGCTCCACGGGCGCGAGCGTCCCGGCCGTCACCGCAGGGATGCCGAGCAGGAGCGACGCGATCACCGCGAGGCCGACCGCGAGCGCGGCGATCCCGGCGGCCATCCCGGCGGGGCGGGCGCCGTCGTCGGTCACGCGGGCGAGGGCGCGGTCCGTCGTACGCAGGTCGTCGAGGCGCGCGCCGAGGCGACCGGAGACCGCGAGCGGGCCGGACTGCTCGAGGATCTCGAGCGTGGTCGCGGTCATCGCCGCGCGCGTCGTCGCGCCGCGCGCCTCGACCTCGCGCGCCGACCGCGCGGAGAGCCACGGCGCGAGGACCGCGGCGAGGAGCAGGCACAGCGCGAGCGCGACGCCCGCGGCGGGCAGGAACGCCCCGACGAGCAGCACCGACCCCACGGAGATCGCCAGCGCGACGCCCGCCGGGACGAGCGCGCGGACGACGACGTCGCCCACCGCGTCGACGTCCGCGCCGACCCGGGCGAGCAGGTCGCCGCGCCGCAGCCCGACGAGCGTGGCGGGCGATCCCTGCGCCAGGGCGGTGTAGAGGTTCGCGCGCAGGGCGGCCATGCCGCGCAGCGCGACGTCGTGCGAGGCGAGGCGTTCGAGGTAGCGGAAGACGCCGCGCGAGATGCCGAAGGCGCGGACGCCGACGACGGCGACGGAGAGCGTGAGGACGGGCGGCATCTGCGAGGCGCGCGCGATGAGCCACGCGGCGACGGCCGCGAGGCCGACGGCGCTCCCCAGCGAGAGCGTGCCGAGGACGACGGCCCACACGACGCGACGCCAGCGCACGTCGAGCAGCCCGACGGCGCGCCACAGCGGATCGGTCGCGAGGCGGTCACGGGAGCCCGTCACGGGTGCCTCCCCTCAGCGGGTGCGGGTGCGGGTGCGCGGCCGGCGGCTGCGGCGAGTACGTCCGCGTCGTCGGTCCCGTCGTCCGCGGGAGCCGGGGGGTCGTCGAGCGGTGCCGAGCGGACCTCGACGACGTCGTCCGCGGCGCGGACGAGCGAGGCGCGGTGCGCGACGACGACGACCGTCCTGCCCTGGTCGCGGAAGGTCCGCACGGCGTCGAGCACCACCTGCTCGCCGCGCGCGTCGAGGTGGGCGGTCGGCTCGTCGAGCACGACGAGCGGGACGCGCGCGGGGTCGCCGAGCAGGGCCGCGGCGAGCGCGACGCGCTGGCGCTGGCCCACGCTGAGTCCGACGCCGCCGCGTCCGATCTCGGTGTCCCAGCCGTCGGGCAGCGTCGCGAGCACGGCGTCCAGACCCGCGGTGCGCGCGGCGCGGTCGAGGTCGGCGTCGCTCACAGGAAGGCCGCCGGCGACGACGTCGCGCAGCCGGCCCGGGGCGAGCACCGGGCGCTGGGGGAGCCAGGCCACCTGGGCCCAGAACGTCGCGGGGTCGACGTCGGCGAGGTCGAGCGGCTCGGCACCCGGAGCGGTCAGGGTGACCGTGCCCCGGTCGGGGCGGACGAGGCCGAGGAGGACGAGCGCCGTCGTGGTCTTGCCCGCTCCGCTGGGCCCGGTGAGGGCGACGACGCGGCCGGACGTCCCGAGCCGGAGCCCGAGGTCGAGGTCCGCGGGCGCGAGCACGTCGCGGTCGCCGGCCCGGACGCTCACGCCGCGCAGGGCCAGCGTGGTGCCGACGAGCGCGGGCGCGGGTGTCGACCCGGGCTCGGGGGCCTCCTCGTCGAGGACTGCGAACGCCTGCTCCGCCGCGGCGATGCCGTCGGTCGACGCGTGGAAGTGCAGCCCGACCTGGCGCAGCGGCAGGTAGACCTCGGGCGCGAGCACGAGCACCGCGAGCGCGGGCTCGAGCTCCATGCCGCCGTGCACGAGGCGCAGCCCGACGCCGACCGCGACGACCGCCACGGACAGGGTCGTGAGGAGCTCGAGGACCATGCCCGAGAGGAAGGCGATGCGCAGCGTGCCCATGGTCGCGCGCCGGTTGGCCTCGCCGAGCGCGCGCACGCGCCGCTCCGGGCCGCGGGCGCGGCCGAACGCGAGGAGGGTCGGCAGGCCGGCGAGCAGGTCGAGCACCTGCGCGCCGAGCCGTTGCATGACGACGAGGCGCCGCTCCGACGTCCCCGCGGTGAGACGCCCGACGAGCGTCATGAAGATCGGGACGAGGGGGATGGTCACGGCGATGATCACGGCCGAGACCCAGTCCAGGCCGAGCACGACGGCGAGCGTCGCGGGTGTGACGGTCGCGGCGAGCAGGAGCTGCGGCAGATACCGCACCATGTAGGGCTCGAGCTGGTCGAGACCCCGCGTGGCGAGCGTCGCGACCTCGGGGCCACGCCCCGAGGCGAGCCACCGCGGGCCGAGCGCCACGGCGTGCGTGACGACCTGCTCGCGCAGCTCGGCCACGGTCCGGGTCGCGGCACGCAGCGCGAACCGCTCCTGCGCCCAGGACGTCGCTGCCCGGGCCGCGACGACCCCGGCGAGCAGCCCGACCCGCGGCCCGAGGTCGGCCAGGTCGGCCGTCCCCTGGATCGCCGGGGCGAGGACCGACGCGAGGACGATCGCCTGGGCGACGACCAGGGCTGCCGTCATGAACCCCAGCACCGCCGTCAGGACGACGTACCCTCGCGCGGCCCGCGCATGGCGCAGGAGCCGCGGGTCGAGCGGCTTCACGCGTCTCCCGACCCGCCGGTCCCGAGGCTGCGTCCGGCCGATCCACCGGAGGACGCCCCGCCGAACGCCGCCTCGCGGACCTTCTTGAGCGAGAGACCGGCGGGCGCGGGGATGTCCTTGGTCGAGAGGCGGCGCCGGAACACCCAGTAGGTCCACGACTGGTAGGCGATGACGAGCGGGGTGAGGATCACCGCGACCCACGTCATCACGGTCAGGGTGTAGTCCGTGGACGACGCGTTGTGGATCGTCAGCGAGTTCGCCGGGTCGACGGCGGGCATCACGTCGGGGTACATCGACCCGAAGATGAGCACGACGGCCGCGACGATCGTCACGGCGGAGGCGGTGAACGCCCAGCCCTCGGCGCCGCGGCGGTTGGCGACGAGCGCCGCGACGAGGCCGCCGGCGGCGAGCACGACGGCCGCCCACGTCCACGGCACGGAGTACGCGACCTGGGCCCACACGGCCCAGCCGCCCGCGAGCACGAGCGCCGCGACGCCGAAGACCGAGGCGTGCTGCCGAGCCCGGGCGCGGATCTCGCCGTCGGTCTTGAGGGCGACGAAGACCGAGCCGTGCAGCAGGAACAGGCTCAGCGTGACGAGGCCGCCGAGGAGCGCGAAGGGCGACAGGAGCGAGAAGAACCCCCCGACGAACTGGTGGTCGGCGTCGAGCTGCACGCCCCGCACGAGGTTGGCGAACGCGACGCCCCACAGCACGGCGGGGACCCACGACCCGACCTGGATCGCGACGTCGCAGCGCCGCGCCCAGCCCTCGTCGCGGATCTTGCCGCGGTACTCGAACGCGACGCCGCGCACGATCAGTGCGACGAGGATGAGCAGGAGCGGCAGGTAGAAGCCGGAGAAGAGGGTCGCGTACCACTCGGGGAAGGCGGCGAACGTCGCGCCGCCCGCGGTGAGCAGCCAGACCTCGTTCCCGTCCCAGACCGGGCCGATGGTGTTGATGAGGACGCGGCGCTCCTTCTCGCGGTGCTCCTTGTCACCGCGCGGGAGGATCGACAGCAGCATGCCGACCCCGAAGTCGAAGCCCTCGAGCACGAGGTAGCCGGTCCACAGGACCGCGATGAGCACGAACCAGACGACGGCGAGATCCACGGTGGTGTTCTCCTGAGATTCTGGACGGGTCCGGGCGCGTCAGTACGCGAAGGACAGCGGGCGGTCTGCGGCCTCGGTGCCGTCGTCGGGCGGCTCCTGCGCCTCGGGCGACTCGTCGCGCACCACCAGCGGTACCCCCTCGATCGCGTAGCGGCGCATGAGCGTGAACCAGACTGCGGCGAGCGCGCCGTACAGGAGCGTGAACACGATCATCGACGTGAGCACGACGCCGGGGCTCACCACGGTGGACACGCCGCGCTCGGTGAGCAGGCGGATCTGGTCGATGCCCGTGGGGTTCGGGGCGACGACCCAGGGTTGGCGGCCCATCTCGGTGAAGATCCAGCCGAACGAGTTCGCGAGGAACGGCATGGGGATGGCGATGAGGCCGACGCGCGCGAACCACACGTTGTCGGTGACGCGGCCCTTGCGGGTGAGCCACAGTGCCATGAGCGCGAGGAGCACGGAGCCGGCGGCCATGCCGATCATGAGCCGGAAGGACCAGTAGGTCATCGCGAGGTTCGGCGTGTACGTGACGGGGTCGCCGGAGGCGGTGACGTCGCCGTAGCGCTCGGTCATCTGCTCCTGGACGTCCTCGACGCCCGGCAGGTAGGACTCGGGCCCGGAGAAGTGGCCCGTGCCGAGGTACGACGCGAGGCCGGGGATCTCGATGAGGTGCGTGACGTTCTCGCACGAGTTCGAGAGGTCGCCGATCGTGAGGATGGAGAACGCGGCGCCCTCCTGCCCCTGGCACAGCGCCTCGGCCGAGGACATCTTGCCGGGCTGCTGCTCGTACATGATCTTGCCCTGGATGTCGCCGGAGACGGCGACCCCGATCCCGCCGACCAGCATGGCGATGACGCCGAGCGTGACGGCCGGGCGGTAGACGTCGCGCGCGAGCTCGACGTTCTCCGCCTTCCGGGTGCGCACGAGCCGGACCATCCACCAGGCGGCGACGCCCGTGACGAACGTGCCCGCGGTGAGGAAGGTCGCCGTGATCTGGTGGGGGAACGCGGCCCAGAGGGTGTTGTTCGTGAGGACGGCGCCGATGTCGTTCATCTCGGCGCGCCCGGTCTCGGGGTTGAAGATCGCGCCCACCGGGTGCTGCATCCACGAGTTCGCGGCGAGGATGAAGAACGCCGAGAGGTTGGTCGCGATCGCCACGGCCCAGATGCACGCGAGGTGCACCTTCTTGTTGAGGCGGTCCCAGCCGAAGATCCACAGCCCGAGGAACGTCGACTCGATGAAGAACGCGGCGAGCGCCTCCATCGCGAGAGGGGCGCCGAACACGTCGCCGACGAAGCGCGAGTACTCGCTCCAGTTCATGCCGAACTGAAACTCCTGCACGATGCCCGTCACGACGCCGAGGGCGAAGTTGATGAGCAGGAGCTTGCCGAAGAACTTGGTCAGGCGCAGCCACCGCTCGTTGCCGGTGCGCACCCAGGCCGTCTGCATGATCGCGACGAGGGGCGCCAGCCCGATCGTCAGCGGGACGAAGATGAAGTGGTAGACGGTCGTGATGGCGAACTGCCACCGGGCGAGATCCAGGGCTTCCACGTGCGCTCCTCGGGGGGCCGACGGGTCGGCGGGCTTCAGGGGGAGGTGCTGAGCTACGACGCCGGTCAGGACGGTCCGGGGGAGGACCGCCCATGCTCCGACGGTAGGCCCAATCTGCCCCATCAGCAGGGCGGGAGATGACGCCAAGTGCCGAAAACCCGCCGCTTGTGACTATGTTCACAAGCCTCCGGGACCATGGTCCCGGCGTGCCGGGACCCGCGGCCCGGGGCGCGGTGCGTGTCGCCGGGGTTCGTTCGCGCCCCTGTGCGATACTGGGCGGAGCCGGGTGGGCTCCGCATCGCCCTCCCGACGAGCACGAGATCGCGGCACCAGCGGACCGCGGCAGTCGGAGCGCCGACCGGGGCGAAGGGCCCGGTGGCAGGCGCCCGCGCCGCGCACGCGGACCGCGGCCGTGGCCGACGACTTCCGTCGCCGGACGACGCGCTCCGGTGCGCTCGTCACGAGCGACGACCGACCGCCCCGAGGGGCCGCACGGTGCGGGGCGGTCCCTGTGGCAGCAGGAGCACGACGCGTGACGCTCGACAGCACCTCCGACAGCACTCCCTCAGAGTCGACGGCGGACACCGCCGCGACCCACGACCGGGCCGAGAGCCCGACCACCGCCGGGCGCAAGCCCGCCCGCCGCCGCGCCACCCGCAGCGCGGCGCCGCCCCAGGCGCTCGCCGCACCGCCAGAAGGTGCGACCACCCCGGTCGACGTGCCCACGGCACCCGCCGACCCGGCGCCGGTCGCCGAGGCGGCGGCACCCGACGCGGCCGAGAAGAAGCCCGCGCGCCGGTCGCGCCGCGCGACCCGCGCGACGTCCGCGACCGTCGAGCCTGCCGTCGACGCCCCCGCGGCCTCCGCCGCCGGTTCGACCGCGGCCCCTGCCGCCGAGGCGGCGTCCTCCGCAACTCTGGCGTCCTCCGACGTCCCGCCCCCCGCCGAGGCCGAGCCTGCGCCGGAGACGACCGCCCCGAAGGGCCGTGGCCGCACCGCGCGCCGCGCCCAGGGTGGCGCGAAGAAGCCCGCGACCGCCGTGACCGACGCCCCGCTCGACGTGCTCTCGGAGTTCGGGCTGAGCGCGGCCCCCGCCGTGGAGCAGGCAGCGCCCGCGGCCACCGGCCCGGACGCCGACGCGCTGCTCGGAGCGTCCGACGCGCCGCGCAAGGCAAAGCGCACCCGCACCACGCGCAAGGCGGCCCCGGCGGACGACGTCGCCGCGCCCGACGCGCCCGAGGTGGAGCCCGCCGCGCCGACCGCGCCTGCGCAGGCCGCGTCCGAGGCGCCCGCGGAGAAGAAGCCCGCACGCCGCTCGCGCCGCGCGACCTCCGCAGCCGGCGCCCCGACCGCGAAGGCCCCGACCGCGAACGTCGCCGACCCGCAGGCGCCGGTGACGACGGCCGACGACGCCGCGCCTGGCGAGCCGGACGCGCCGGCCTCCGAGGAGGCGCCGAAGAAGCCCGCGCGCCGCTCGCGCCGCGCCACCTCGAAGACCGCCCCCGCCGAGGCCGCGACCGAGCCGCAGCAGGCGGTCGAGACGGCGGCGAGCGACGCTCCGGCGCCCACGGCCGCACCCGAGACCCCCGTCTCGCCCGCGGCCACCGGCGCGGGCACGAGCACGCCGCGGCTCGCGACGACCGCCCTGCTCTTCCAGGCGCCCGACCCCGCGGCCGCGCCGCGTCGTCCCCGCCGGGCCCAGAGCCCGGCCGGTCCGCCGCGCCACGTCGAGCCGACCCCGGTGGCCTCGGCCGCCCCTGTCGCGGCCGAGCCGCGCGAGCGGGCTCCGAAGGAGTCCGCGGCCGCCCCGGTGGCGTCCGAGCGCACGGAGGACGTGACGGTCGAGGTCGCCCTCACGGGCGAGGACGCCGCGGCCGTCGAGGAGATCGAGGCCATCGAGTCGGAGCTCGTCGCCGAGGGGATCCAGCTCCCCGACGACGCGTTCGGCCCGGAGGACTTCGCCGACCTGGACGATGCCGAGCCCGAGGCCGCCGAGGACCAGGCCGCGTCCGACGACACGGACTCCGGTCCCCGCCGCCGTCGTCGCCGTGGTGGCCGCGGTCGCCGTGGTCGCCCGGACGCCGGGCGCGAGCAGGACGAGAACGACGAGACCCCCGCCGAGGGGGACGAGCCGACCGACGCCGGCGCGACCGCCGAGGCGGACGAGCCTGAGCACGACGCTGCCGACGCCGAGCCCGGCGAGGACGAGGCAGGCGGCAGCCGCCGTCGGCGGCGCCGCCGCCGCGGTGGTCGGGGTGAGAGCGGCGAGAGCTCTTCGACCCGTTCGCGGCCCCGCGAGCGCAGCCTGGCCGACGAGGTCACGGCGCTCAAGGGCTCGACGCGTCTCGAGGCGAAGCGTCAGCGTCGCCGCGAGGGGCGTGACGCCGGTCGTCGCCGCCAGATCATCACCGAGGCGGAGTTCCTCGCGCGCCGTGAGGCGGTCGAGCGGTCGATGGTCGTGCGCGAGCGCGCGGGTCGCACGCAGATCGCCGTGCTCGAGGACGGCGTGCTCGTCGAGCACTACGTCTCCCAGCAGTCGCAGGCGTCCATGGCGGGCAACGTGTACCTGGGCCGGGTCCAGAACGTGCTGCCGAGCATGGAGGCCGCGTTCATCGACGTCGGCAAGGGCCGCAACGCGGTGCTGTATGCGGGCGAGGTGAACTGGGACGCGGCAGGGCTCGAGGGCCAGCCGCGCCGGATCGAGCAGGCGCTCAAGTCGGGCGACTCCGTGCTCGTCCAGGTGACCAAGGACCCGATCGGGCACAAGGGCGCGCGGCTCACGTCGCAGATCACGCTCGCGGGCCGCTACCTCGTGTTCGTCCCGGGCGGTGGCATGACGGGCATCAGCCGCAAGCTCCCGGACACCGAGCGCAACCGCCTCAAGAAGATCCTCAAGGAGGTCGTGCCCGACGGCGCGGGCGTCATCGTGCGCACCGCCGCCGAGGGCGCGAGCGAGGAGGAGCTGCGCGCCGACGTCGAGCGTCTGCGCGGGCAGTGGGAGGCCATCGAGAAGAAGTCGAAGAGCGCCTCGGCGCCGGCGCTGCTCCAGGGCGAGCCCGACCTCGCGATCCGCGTGGTCCGCGACATCTTCAACGACGACTTCAGCTCGCTCGTCGTCGAGGGGGACGGGGCGTGGAGCGAGATCTCCTCGTACGTCGAGGAGCTCGCCCCGGACCTGCGCGAGCGTGTCTCCAAGTGGACGGGCACGCAGGACGTCTTCACGGTGCACCGTGTGGACGAGCAGCTCGCCAAGGGCATGGACCGCAAGGTCTGGCTGCCGTCGGGCGGCTCGCTCGTCATCGACCGTACCGAGGCCATGACGGTCGTCGACGTCAACACGGGCAAGTTCACCGGCTCGGGGGGCACGCTCGAGGAGACGGTGACGCGCAACAACCTGGAGGCGGCCGAGGAGATCGTCCGCCAGCTCCGGCTGCGCGACATCGGCGGCATCATCGTCATCGACTTCATCGACATGGTGCTCGAGTCCAACCGCGACCTCGTGCTGCGCCGCCTCGTCGAGTGCCTGGGCCGCGACCGGACCAAGCACCAGGTCGCCGAGGTCACGTCGCTCGGGCTCGTGCAGATGACGCGCAAGCGCGTCGGCCAGGGCCTGGTCGAGGCGTTCAGCGAGACGTGCGAGCACTGCCACGGGCGCGGCTTCATCGTGCACACCGACCCGATCGAGAAGTCGGGCGGCAACGGTCGCGGGGGCCACGACCACGGCAGCAGCGGCGGCACGGGCAGCAGCCCTGCTGTCGAGGAGCCGGCCGAGGCCGGTCGCTCGCGGTCGCGCCGCAAGCGTGGGTCGGGATCCGGCCCCGCGGCGGCCAAGGACACCGCCATCACGCTCCCGCAGCCGGCCGTCCCGGTGCTGCCGGAGGTCTCGTCCGAGGCGCGCGAGGCCGTGAAGGCCACGCTCGCGACGATCGCCGCGGCCGCGGCGCACGCCCACGAGCACGAGCACGAGCACGACGGCGCGGACACCGCGCCGGTCACCGGCGACGACGCGCGCACGGAGCCCGGCGAGGAGTGACCGGGACCGCACCCGGCGGCGTACCGCTGTACGCCGCCGGGGCGCGCGCCCGCCTGCGCGGGTGGCGCGCGGACGACCTCGCCGCGTACCGCGCGTGGCTACGCCCGGAGCACGAGTGGCACCGGTGGGACGGCCCGTACTACCCCGTGCCCGACGCCGCTGCGTCCGATGCCGCGGTCGCGCGCCTCGCCCGCGCGGCCGCTGCGCAGGCCGCCCGCCCGGACGGCCTGGACGACGACGGCCTCCCGCCGCGGCGCGTCGTCGTCGCCGACGAGGAGGACCGCCTCGTGGGGACGTGCTCCTGGTACTGGGAGTCGGCCGAGACGCAGTGGGCACGGGTCGGGATCGGCCTCTACGACCCCGGGGTGCGCGGCCGCGGCCTGGGCCGCGACGCGCTCGGCGCGTGGATCACCTATCTGTTCTCCGTGACGGACTGGGTCCGCCTGGACCTCGCGACGTGGTCCGGGAACGCCGCGATGCTGGGCGCGGGCCGAGCCCTCGGCCTCGTCGAGGAGGCCCGGTTCCGCGACGCCCGCGTCGTCGACGGCGTGCGGCACGACGCCGTGGTCCTGGGCGTCCTGCGCTCGGAGTGGACCGCCGGTCCCTGACCGGTGCGCGACCGTCTTCGTCCTCGTCACCTGCACCTGGCATCATGCGCCCATGGGTTACGACCTCTCGGGCCGCCTCGTCGTCGGCGTCGCCTCGTCCGCACTGTTCGACCTCACCGAGTCCGACCGCGTGTTCCGCACGCAGGGGGAGGCGGCGTACCGCGAGTTCCAGGAGCGCCACCGCGACGACGCGCTGGCCCCGGGCGTCGCCTTCGGGTTCGTGCGCCGCCTGCTCGCGCTGAACGACCTGGCGCCGTCGGCGGACGACCCGCTCGTCGAGGTCATCGTGATGTCGCGCAACTCGCCCGAGACGGGCCTGCGGGTCATGCGCTCGATCCGGCACCACGACCTCGACATCACGCGCGCCGTCTTCCGCCAGGGCCGCAGCCCGCACGAGTTCATCCGCCCGCTGCACGTCGACCTGTTCCTCTCGGCCGACGAGCGTTCCGTGCGCGACGCGGTCGACCTCGGTCTGCCGGCCGGGTACGTGCTGGACCCGACGTTCGCGGACGAGGCCGGCGACGAGCTGCGCATCGCGTTCGACTTCGACGGCGTGCTCGCCGACGACTCGTCCGAGCGACACTTCCAGGACGGCGGCCTCGCCTCGTTCCGCGAGCACGAGGCGCTCAACGCCGACGTCCCGCTCGGGCGCGGCCCGCTGCGCGAGCTGCTCGTCGGCATCCACCGGGTGCAGGTCGTCGAGCGCGAGCGGAACGCGACCGACCCGTCGTACCGGCCGCGCGTGCACGTCTCCCTCGTCACGGCGCGCTCGGCCCCGGCGCACGAGCGCGCGGTCGCGACGCTGTCGTCGTGGGGCGTCACCGTCGACGACGCGTTCTTCCTCGGTGGGGTGGACAAGGACGGCGTCCTCGAGGTGCTGCGCCCGCACATCTTCTTCGACGACCAGCGCGCCGTCGTGGAGGCGACCCGCCGGGTCGCCCCGTCGGTCCACGTCCCCTACGGCGAGCTCAACCGTGGCGTCCTGCCCGCGGACCCGGCGCTCGACACCCGGCGCCCGCGTCCGGCCGACGCCGTGCCGCCCGCGCCCGCGCGGCGCGAGGCGGCCACGCCGCCGGCACCGGCCCCGCCGACGGGCGAGCGCGACGCCGAGGAGGAGCCGGCGCCGCCGCGCGGCGACGAGGTCCGCGCCCGGGGGACCGGCACGCGCGAGCTCCCGCTCGTGCGCTCCGTGCCGGGCATCGGTGGTGCGGGTCTCGCCGGTCTCGCCGGGGCGTCGACGGTCGTGCCCGCCGCGGAGCCGGCGCGCGAGGCCGAGCGTCCCGAGCCGACCCTCGGCCCCGCGGCCTCCGCTCCTGCTCCGCAGGACGACGAGGCCGGGCCGGAGCCGGCGACGAGCCCGGAGCCCACGGGCCGTCCGTCCGGCGCCGAGGACTCGGCGCCCACCGGGATCACGCTCCTCAGTCGTCGCGACCTCGCGCGCCCGGGGGCGCCCGACCGCGTGTCGGTGCTCGGCCCGGCAGCGGAGCCCAAGCCGCTCCCGGTCCGCCCCTCGTCGAACGGCTCGGCCCGGCACCACTGACCGGCGCACCCACCCCCGCGTCGCGCGCCGTCGGGGTCCGGTGGTTCACTGCTCGCATGAGCGGCGCCGCACGTCTCCCCGATCCGTCGCCCCGCATGGGCGGACGCGTCGAGGTGGTGTGCGGCCCGATGTTCGCGGGCAAGACCGAGGAGCTGCTGCGACGGGTCCGGCGGGCCGAGGTCGCGGGACGCCGCGTCGAGGTGGTCGGCCACGTCCTCGACACACGGCGCGGCACGGGCACGGTGAGCTCGCACTCCGGTCTCGCGATCCCGTCGCGCACGGCGCGCGACGCGACCGACCTCGCGCGGCTGGTCCACGACGGTGGCGCGCTCGACCTCGTCGCGGTCGACGAGGCCCACTTCTTCGGTCCCGAGATCGTCGACGTCGTGCAGCGCTTCGCGGACGACGGGCTCGTGGTGGTCGTCGCGGGCCTCGACGTGACGTTCGACGCGCGGCCGTTCGAGCCCCTGCCGACGCTCGCGGCCCTCGCCGAGCGCGTCGACAAGCTCACCGCCGTGTGCGCGGTGTGCGGTGAGGACGCGGCGTTCCATGTGCGGGTGGCTCCGGAGGCGACGGCCGACGACGGACCGCGCGACCCGCTGGCACCCGTCGCCGCGCACGTCGGCGGCGCAGAGAGCTACGAGGCGCGGTGCCGCGCGCACCTGCCCGCGGCGCCGTGGCGGGTTCAGCCGGCCGGCGACCCCGGAGGACCGGGCGGGTCCTCGACGAGCGGGACGAACGAGTAGGAGCCGTGCTCGCTCACCCGGGCGCCACCCGGCGCGTCCGGGTCGGCCTCGACGAGCAGCATCGTGTGCCGGACCGGGACCACCATCCGGCCGCCCGGCGCGAGCTGGTCCACCAGGGCGTGGGGGAGCGCGTCGGCCGCCGCGGAGACGAGGACCCGGTCGTACTGCTCGCCCGGTGTGCCCAGGACGCCGCGCCGCGCGGGCTCCAGGCGCGCCCAGGGGACGTGCGCCGTCGCGACGTTCGCGGCGCCCCACGCGGCGAGGTCGAGGTCGCGCTCGAGCCCGAGCACGCCGCCCGACGGCCCGACGAGCACGGCGAGCAGCGCCGTCGTCCACCCGGAGCCGGCGCCGACGTCGAGGACCCGGTGGCCGGGGGCGACGTCGAGCAGCCGGAGCATCGCCGCGACGGTCGAGGGCTGCGAGTTCGTCTGGCCGTGCCCGATCGCGAGCGGGCGGTCCTGACCGGCCCAGCGGCGTTGCGCCCGGGGGAGGAACGCGCGGCGGTCGACCGCGCGCATCGCGGCGGCGACGGCGTCGTGCCCGCGACGGCGGCTGCCGTCGGGCGGGCCTGCCGGGCGCATGCGACCACCTCCACCGCCAGCGTAGGCACGGCCGTGCGCCACGCGCCCTCCGTCGTGGCGGTCGCCGGCGGTGGTGGGGTCGGACGACGACGGACGCGACCGGACCTCTCCCGGTGGCGAGGGCGCACGCGCAGCGGGATGCTCGACGGGTGCGCGGGCGCGTCGGTGCGCCCGCCCCGGACGGGGGAGCCCGGCATGAGCGGCACGGTGGCACGGATCACGCACATCAGCGCGCGGTCGGACACGAGCTTCGAGGACGCCGTGAAGATCGGCGTCGAGCGCGCGGCGAGCACGCTGCGCAACGTCTCGGGCGCGTGGGTCAAGGAGCAGAAGGTCGACATCGTCGACGGTCGCATCACGACCTGGCAGGTCGTCCTCGAGATCACGTTCGTCCTCGAGTAGGGCGTCGGTCGGAGGACCGCGGGACGAGGCCGTGGCGCGCGAGCGATCGCGCGCGCGGCCATGGCCCGCGCCATTTGACCTGCCCAGTCGAATTCCGTAGTCTTGAACGTCGGCGCGCCCAGGCGCGCCGGTCCCGTGTGCCCACGGACGACTCGCACTCGCACGCCGCGGCGTGGCCGGAGTCTCCAAGACGAACTCGCCGTGACGAGCACGCCAAGACTAGGAGAGATGAGCAGCAACGTGGTGTACGCGATCGTCAAGGCCGGTGGCCGTCAGGAGAAGGTTTCCGTCGGCGACATCGTCGTGGTGGACCGGGTGTCCGCCAAGGTCGGTGAGTCCCTCGAGCTGCCCGCTCTCCTGCTGGTGGACGGGGAGAAGGTGACCACCGACGCGGCGAAGCTCGCGAAGGTCAAGGTCACCGCCGAGGTCGTGCAGGACGAGAAGGGTCCGAAGATCACGATCCTGCGGTACAAGAACAAGACCGGTTACCGCCGTCGTCAGGGTCACCGTCAGCAGCTGACCCGCCTCAAGGTCACCGGCATCAAGTGACCTCGCCCGGCGCGAGGTAGCGGCCACGGGCCGCCCCGCGCCGATCGGCACCCTCCCTCAAGCAACCAGCACGAAAGCAGGTTCGTCATGGCACACAAGAAGGGCGCGAGCTCCTCGCGCAACGGTCGCGACTCGAACGCCCAGCGCCTCGGCGTCAAGCGCTTCGGCGGTCAGGTCGTCAAGTCGGGCGAGATCATCGTCCGCCAGCGCGGCACGCACTTCCACCCCGGTGAGAACGTCGGCCGCGGCAAGGACGACACGCTGTTCGCCCTGGCCGCCGGTGCGGTCCAGTTCGGCACGCGTCGTGGCCGCAAGGTCATCGACATCGTCGCCGTCGAGGGCTGAGCGACAGCCACAGGCTTCGAGCAGGAGGGGCGCACCGACGCGGTGCGCCCCTCCTGCTGTTTCTCGCACACCCACCTCTGAGAGGATCGTTCCATGGCCAGCTTCGTCGACCGTGTCGTCCTGCACGTCTCCGGCGGCAACGGCGGGAACGGGTGCGCCTCGGTCCGTCGCGAGAAGTTCAAGCCGCTCGCCGGCCCCGACGGCGGCAACGGCGGCGACGGAGGCACCGTGCGGCTCGTGGTCGACGCGCAGACCACCACGCTGCTGGAGTACCACCACTCGCCGCACCGGCACGCGACGTCCGGCACGCAGGGCATGGGCGACGACCGCGACGGCGCGAACGGCGACGACCTCGTCCTGCGCGTGCCGGACGGCACCGTCGTCAAGGCGACGGACGGGACCGTCCTCGCCGACCTCGTGGGCGACGGCGCGGAGTACGTCGTCGCCGAGGGCGGCCGCGGCGGGCTCGGCAACGCCGCGCTCTCGTCGCCGCGCCGCAAGGCGCCGGGCTTCGCCCTGCTGGGCGAGCCGGGCGAGGAGCGGGACGTCGTCCTCGAGCTGAAGACGATCGCCGACGTCGCGCTCGTCGGGTACCCGAGCGCCGGCAAGTCGTCGCTCGTCGCCGCGATCTCGGCCGCGCGGCCCAAGATCGCCGACTACCCGTTCACCACGCTCGTGCCGAACCTCGGCGTCGTGCAGGCGGGCTCGGCGCGCTTCACCGTCGCGGACGTCCCGGGCCTCATCCCGGGCGCGAGCGAGGGCAAGGGGCTCGGGCTCGAGTTCCTGCGCCACATCGAGCGCACCGCCGTGATCGTGCACGTCCTGGACTGCGCGACGCTCGAGCCGGGTCGCGACCCGATCAGCGACCTCGACGTCATCGAGGCGGAGCTCGCGGCCTACGCCCAGGACCTCGACATCGAGGGCGGCCGCGTGCCGCTCACCGAGCGCCCGCGGCTCGTCGTCCTCAACAAGATCGACGTGCCCGAGGCGCGCGAGCTCGCCGACCTCGTCAAGCCCGACCTCGAGGCGCGCGGCCTGCGCGTGTTCGAGATCTCGACGGCCAGCCACGAGGGCCTGCGCCCGCTGACCTACGCGCTCGCCGAGCTCGTCGAGAAGGCGCGGGCCGAGGCGCCCGCGCCCGAGCCGACGCGTGTCGTGCTGCGGCCGCGCGCCGTCGACGAGGCCGGGTTCACCGTCACCCGCAAGGGCGGGGCCACGGACTACTGGTTCGAGGTGCGCGGCGCCAAGCCCGAGCGCTGGGTGCGCCAGACGGACTTCAGCAACGACGAGGCCGTCGGCTACCTCGCCGACCGCCTCGCCCGCCTGGGCGTGGAGGAGAAGCTCTTCGCCGCCGGGGCCGTCGGGGGCGACGAGGTGCGCATCGGCACCGACGCCAACGCCGTCGTCTTCGACTGGGAGCCGACGCTCATGACCGGCTCCGAGCTGCTCGGCGGCCCGCGCGGCTCCGACAACCGCCTCGACGAGCGTCTGCGCCCCACCCGCTCGGAGAAGCGCCGCGAGCACCACGAGCGCATGGACGCCAAGGCGGAGGCGCGCCGCGAGCTGTGGACCGAGCGCGAGGCCGGCACGTGGACGGACCCCGACGCGGACTGACGCGGGTCCGTTGTGGGCATGGAATGGGCCCGGTCCCCTCGTGGGGACCGGGCCCATTCCATGCCCACAACCGGTTCGGGGCGTCCTGGTCCGTGAAATCCTGCGCGCCCGCGACCGTCCGGCGGCGATGATGGGACGCGTGAACGCGCTGTCCTCCCGCTCCGAGATCGCCACCGCCCACCGCGTGGTGGTGAAGATCGGCTCGTCCTCGCTCACGGGCGCGGACGGGCACCTCGACCTCACCGCCCTGCGCGCGCTCGTCGACGTCCTCGCGGCCCGACGCGCGGCGGGCGGCCAGGTCGTGCTCGTCACGTCCGGGGCGATCGCCGCGGGGATCGGGCCCCTGGGGCTCGCGAGCCGGCCGCGCGACCTCGCGACGGCGCAGGCGACCGCCTCGGTCGGCCAGGGCATGCTCGTCGCCCGCTACACGGAGGCGTTCGCGGGGCACGGGCTGCGCGTCGGGCAGGTGCTGCTGACCGCGGAGGACACCGTGCGCCGAGGGCACTACCGCAACGCCCAGCGCTCGCTCGAGCGCCTGCTCGACCTCGGCGTCGTGCCGATCGTCAACGAGAACGACGCCGTGGCGACGGACGAGATCCGGTTCGGCGACAACGACCGCCTCGCCGCGCTCGTCTCCCACCTCGTGCGCGCCGACGCGATGGTCCTGCTCACGGACGTCGACGGCCTGTACGACGGCCCGCCGTCGCGCCCGGGCACGCGGCGGATCGCCGAGGTGCGCTCGGCCGCCGACATCGAGGGCGTCGAGGTCACGGGCCGGGGGAGCGCCGTCGGGACCGGCGGGATGCTCACCAAGCTCGAGTCCGTCTCCATCGCGACCGGTACCGGCATCCCCGTCGTGCTGACGAAGGCGCAGAACGCCGCCGCCGCGCTCGCGGGCGACGCCGTCGGGACGTGGTTCGCGGCGACCGGCAAGCGGACGACGCGCCGGCGGCTGTGGCTCGCGCACGCCGCGCGCACGCGCGGCCGGCTCGTCCTCGACGACGGCGCGGTGAAGGCCGTGCAGGGAGGGCGCGCGTCGCTCCTGCCCGCGGGCGTCACGGCCGTCGAGGGGGAGTTCGACGCCGGGGACCCGGTCGAGCTCGTGACGTCGGACGGTCGCGTGGTCGCCCGCGGGCTCGTCGCGTTCGAGTCCCGCGACATCCCCGACCTCCTCGGCCGGTCCACCACCGAGCTGCGGGCCGAGCTGGGCGAGGGGTACGACCGCGAGGTCGTGCACCGCGACGACCTCGTCCTGGTCCGCAAGCGCGCCCGCTGACCGGCCGTCGGACGGCGCCCCCGGCGCACGGCCGGCCGACGTAGGCTCGGTCCATGACCACCACCGAGGACGCGCCCGTCGTCGCGGGCGCCGCCGAGCCCCAGCCCGCCGGTCCCGCCGCAGCGGGTGCCGCGACCGACGTCGCGACCGCCGTCGAGGACGTCGCGCGCCGCGCGAAGGTCGCCTCGCGCACGCTGGCGACGGCCACGCGCGCGACCAAGGACGCCGCCCTCCTCGCGCTCGCCGACGCGCTCGTCGCGGCGACGGCGGAGATCGTGGCGGCGAACGCCGTCGACCTCGAGCGCGAGCGCACGAACGGGATGAGCGAGGGCCTGCTCGACCGCCTCGCGCTCGACGGCCCGCGCATCGCCGCGATCGCCGACGCGCTGCGCGCCCTCGCGGGCCTGCCGGACCCGGTCGGGGAGGTCGTGCGCGGCTCGACGCTGCCGAACGGGCTGCGCCTGCGCCAGCTGCGCGTGCCCATGGGCGTCGTCGGCATGATCTACGAGGCGCGGCCCAACGTGACCGTCGACGCCGCGGGGCTCGCGCTGAAGAGCGGCAACGCCGTGATCCTGCGCGGCGGGTCCGCGGCAGCGAGCTCCAACGAGGTGATCGTGGGCGTGCTCTCGCGCGCTCTCGAGGCGCAGGGCCTGCCGGGCGACCTCGTGCAGTCGATCGACCGCCACGGGCGGCCTGGCGCCGTCGCGCTCATGCACGCGCGCGGGCTCGTGGACGTGCTCGTGCCGCGTGGCGGGGCCGACCTCATCCGCACCGTGGTCCGCGAGTCGACCGTCCCCGTCATCGAGACCGGCGTCGGCAACGTCCACGTGTACGTCGACGCGAGCGCGGACCGGGCCATGGCGCTCGAGATCCTGCTCAACGCCAAGACGCAGCGCGTGGGTGTGTGCAACGCCGCGGAGACGCTCCTGGTCCACGCGGACGCCGCACCGGACTTCCTGCCCACCGCTCTCGCCGCTCTCGCCGCGGCGGGCGTCGTGGTGCACGGCGACGACCGCACGGCCGCTCTCGCGCCCGAGGGTACCGGGGTGCTCCCCGCCACGGACGAGGACTGGGCGACCGAGTACCTCGCGCCCGAGATCGCGGTCCGC
This sequence comes from Cellulosimicrobium sp. GQ32, assembly GCF_059758455.1. NCBI lineage: Bacteria > Bacillati > Actinomycetota > Actinomycetes > Micrococcales > Promicromonosporaceae > Cellulosimicrobium > Cellulosimicrobium sp. GQ32. The sequence continues at coordinate 165,697 of NZ_JCAXEP010000011.1, forward strand.
GTCGTCGACGACCTCGACGCCGCGATCGAGCACGTGCGCACGTGGACGTCCGGGCACACCGAGGCGATCGTCACGCGCGACCTCGCGTCCTCGGAGCGGTTCGTCGCGGAGCTCGACTCGGCCGCGATCATGGTCAACGCCTCGACGCGGTTCACCGACGGCGGCCAGTTCGGCCTCGGCGCGGAGATCGGCATCTCGACGCAGAAGCTCCACGCGCGCGGCCCCATGGGCCTGGCCGAGCTCACGACGACGAAATGGGTCGTGCACGGCGACGGTCACGTTCGTCCGTGACGAGCGGTTCGTCGGCAAGTACCTGATACCTGCAGGACCAGGCCGGCGGGCGGTCGTGAGAGACTGGTCGGCGACCGGAGCCCGTCCGGTCCGCCGTCGGGCCGGTCCCGGCAGGCGTACCGAACCACCGCACCACCCCGGGCCGCGGCACGACACCGTCCGCCCCGGGGACGACCTTCGAGGAGGACGTCGTGATCTCTGCCGTCGTGCTGGCCGCCGAGGAAGGCGCCGAGGCCGCGTCGCACCTGCCCATCCCGCCGCTCGCGTACGGGCTGCTCGGGTTCGGCGGGCTCGTGGCCCTGCTGCTCGTGACCTACGCGTTCCGCAGCGTCGGCACGCGGCACTGACCGGTAGGGAACGACGGAAGCGCCCGCGACCGATGACATCCCGATGAGCCCGCGCCGTCCCCGCCTGGGGGTGATGGGTGGCACGTTCGACCCCATCCACCACGGCCACCTCGTCGCGGCGAGCGAGGCCGCGGCGCGGTTCGACCTCGACGAGGTCGTGTTCGTCCCCACGGGCAAGCCGTCGTTCAAGCAGCACCAGAGCGTCAGCCCGGCCGAGCACCGGTACCTCATGACGGTCATCGCGACCGCCTCGAACCCGCGCTTCACGGTGAGCCGGGTCGACGTCGACCGGCCGGGCCTGACCTACACGGTCGACACGCTGCGCGACCTGCGGGCCGCGCGTCCGGACGCGGAGCTGTTCTTCATCACGGGTGCGGACGCGATCGAGCAGATCCTCACCTGGAAGGATGCCGACGAGCTGTGGAAGATGGCACACTTCGTGGCTGTCTCCCGCCCGGGCCACAGCCTGAGCGTCGAGGGTCTGCCGCCGGGCGTGGTCACCATGCTCGAGGTCCCGGCCCTCGCCATCTCGTCGACGGACTGCCGTCGGCGTGCGGAGGCGGGCCAGCCGGTGTGGTACCTGGTTCCGGACGGCGTGGTCCAGTACATCGCCAAGCACGGTTTGTATCGAGGTCAGCACGATGAGTGACAACGGCAGCAACATGCAGCCCGTCCGCCCCCTCACGCGGCGCGAGATGCGCGAGCGCGAGCAGGCGGCCGCGGCCGAGCGGTCCGCGCAGCCCGGCACGCCTCCACCCGCCCCGGCGACCGGCGCCGGCGGGTGGCAGCAGCCAGCCCCGGCGCGGCCCGCCGCTCCGGCGACACCGTCGCCGTCGCGCCGCACCCTGCGCGAGACGACCGGCCCGACGGACTACCCGTCGCAGCCGTCCGTCGTCCGCCCGCCGGCCGCCTCGGGCGGCATGCGCGGCCTCGACGAGACGGGCCGGCTCACCCCGGTGCAGGAGACCGCGGAGCGCGTCGCGATCCGCCCGCCGGCCCCGACTCCCGTCGTGCCGACGCGCACGAGCTCCCGCCCCCCTGCGGGCACGCCGCGGCCGACCGTGCCGGGCGCCACCGGCCCCGTCCGCCCCCCGACGCCGTCCGCCCCCGTGGGCGGCTTCGGCTCCGCGCCGGTGGGCCGGGTCGGAGCGCCCGAGGCGCCACCTGCCCAGCCGCAGCGGCTGTCGGCCTTCTCTGCCCCCGCCGCGGCACCTGCCGCGCCCTCCGCCACGCCGGCTCCCGCACCCGCTCCCTCGCCGTGGGGCTCGACCGCGGCGCCCGCGCCTGAGCGCACGCCTGCTGCCGCGCGGCCCCCGGCTCCGCCTGCTGCGGCTGCGCCCGCCGAGGCCCCGGGGGCCGCGCTCCCGTGGTCGGCGATCACGTCGGGCTCGGCACCCGAGCCGGCGAGCGCGGGCCGCGAGCCCGTCTCGCCCTTCGGCGGCGTGCGCGAGCAGGCGGCCGCGGCGCCCGCCGCCGCGAGCGGCCCGTCCGACGACCTCTTCCCCCGTGTGCGCGCCCGCGCGGACGACCTCGACGACGAGGCGGACGACGACCTCGACGACGAGCCGCGCGGCCCCTCGTACACGTGGCTGCACTACCTCATCCTCGTCGCCGTGGCGTTCGTCCTCGGCCTGCTCGTGTGGACGCTCGTCTCGCGCGACGACCCGGGTCTCGCCACCGAGGACACGAGCGACTCGGCGTCCGCCGTGTCGACGTGGGACGGCCCCGGCACCCTCGACACCGGCCGCTGAGCGGCCGCACCACGAACGGAGACACGTGACTGCCACCGAACGAGCCGTAGAGCTCGCCGTCATCGCGGCGCGGGCGGCGTCCGACCGCAAGGCCGAGGAGATCATCGCGCTCGACGTGAGCGAGCAGCTCGTCCTCACGGACGTGTTCCTCATCGCCTCCGGGTCGAGCGAGCGCCAGGTCTCGGCGATCGTCGACGCGGTCGAGGAGGCGATGTACAAGGCGGGCTCCAAGCCGATCCGTCGCGAGGGCAAGCAGGAGGCGCGCTGGGTCCTCATCGACTTCGGCGACGTCGTCGTGCACGTGCAGCACTCCGAGGACCGCGTCTACTACGCGCTCGAGCGCCTGTGGAAGGACTGCCCCGTCGTCGAGCTCCCCGAGGACGCGCGCGGCGGCGACGGCACGGCCGACGACGCCGACGACACGACCCGCGGCGACGGCGCCATCCGCCTCTCGGGGGAGCCCCTGGCGTGACCGCCGGCACGCTCGTCCTCCTGCGCCACGGCCGCACGGCGTACAACGCCGCGATGCGCCTGCAGGGCCAGGTCGACATCCCGCTCGACGACGTCGGGCAGTGGCAGGCCGAGCACGGCGCGAAGGCGCTCGCGAGCGCGCACCGTGCGACGCGCGTCGTCGCGTCCGACCTCGTGCGTGCCGCGGACACCGCGCGCGCGTACGCCGGTGCGATCGGCGCGGACGTCCAGCTCGACCCTCGGCTGCGCGAGCGCGGCTTCGGGGAGTGGGAGGGCCTGACGGGCCCGGAGATCGCCGAGCGGTGGCCCGAGGAGTACGCGGCGTGGCGCCGGGGCGAGGAGCCCACGCGCGCGGGCGCCGAGGCCAAGGCCGACGTCGCCGCGCGCCTCGTGGAGGCCGTCACCGAGCACGTCGAGGCCCTCGAGAAGGACGACACGCTCGTCGTCGTGTCCCACGGCGCCGCGATCACGCTCGCCGTCACCGCGCTGCTCGGGCTGGACCCGGAGGGCTGGCGCGGGATCTCCGGGCTGCACAACGTCCACTGGTCCCACCTGCACCGCTCCGCGCCCGCCGCGACGCCTGCGTGGCGCCTCGTGGCGCACAACGTCGGTGCCGGTTTCCCCCTCGACGAGTGGAACGCCGGACCGGATTGGAATCTGGAGCCGGTTTCTGCGTAGACTAGCGACGCTCCGCAGGACGGGAAACCGGCCGGGGGAGTGTTCATCCAGTGTTTGACCAGGATCTTCGCAGATCCACGGGGCTGTGGCGCAGCTGGTAGCGCACCTGCATGGCATGCAGGGGGTCAGGGGTTCGAGTCCCCTCAGCTCCACCGAAACACCAGGACAGAGGCCATCCCAGAGCTCTAGAGAAGGGCTCCAGGATGGCCTCCATCCATTTTCCCTCGACTTCACTGCTCCATCGCGATCTGACACTCGTCCGCTCCGAGGCGTTGCGGACGGTTGCGACGCACCTCGCGCAC